>NZ_CP101283.1:2541817-2870756 GCF_024298925.1 Phenylobacterium sp. LH3H17
TCTCCAGGTCGGAGACCGGCACGGGCGGGCCGCAGCTATCGGGGCGGTTGGCGTAGTCCTCGGCCCCGTGGGTGGTGACCGTGGCGCAGGTCTCCGTCATGCCCCAGCCGTTGCCGGCCGCGGACTTGGGGAAGGTCTCCTTGATCTTGCGCACCAGCTCGGGCGCCGAGGGCGCGCCGCCATAGGCGACGCTCTCCAGGGACGAGAGATCGTAATTGGCCCGGGCCGGATGCTCGATGAGCTGCCAGGCGATGGTCGGCACGCCGCCGGCCGACTGGACCTTCTCGCGCTCGATCAGCTCGAAGGCGCGAATGACGTCCCACTTGTGCATCATCACGAGCTTGGCGCCGCCGGCCAGGGACGGGTTCAGGACGGCGAAGCAGCCGGTGACGTGGAAGAACGGCACCGAGATCAGCGAGGACCGCTGCGGGCCATCGGGATCGGGCTGGGGCGGCGCCTCGCCGCGGCGCAGGAAGGCGCGGGCGCCGGCCACGGCGGCAGCCATGATGTTGGAGTTCACGGCGCGCTGGGTGGCGAGCGCGCCCTTGGGCTTACCCGTGGTGCCGGAGGTGTAGAAGATGGTGGCGTCGTCGTCGGGTCCGATCTCCACCTCGGGCAGCGGCCGGTCGGGCAGCTTGCCCCAGTCGTTGGCGCCGCCGATCACGCTCTCCAACTGGGTCACCAGCGGGTGGGCGATCTCCTCGCGGTCGCGGCTCACATAGACGCGGACCAGGTCGGGGCAGTTGGGCAGGTGCTCGGTCATGCGCTCATAGCGCTCGGCGTCCATGACCACGACCTTGGTCCCGGAATCGGTGAGGCCGTATTCCAGCTCAGGCCCGGTCCACCAGGCGTTCAGCGGGGTGACGATCGCCCCGACGGCCGCCGCGGCGTAGAAGGCCACCGGCCATTCGGGCAGGTTTCGCATGACCACGGCGACCCGGTCGCCCTTGACCACGCCCTGGGCCTGCAACTCGGCGGCGAAGGCGGCCACCGCGCGATAGAAGGCCTCGAAGGTGACCCGCTCGTCCTCATAGACCAGGAACACCCGGTCCCCATGGGTGCGGCCCAGCTCGACGATGGAGCGGATGGAGGGCGGCAGGTTCTTCCAGGTGCGGGTGGGAACGCCGCGGATGTCGACCGTCTCCATCTCGGCGGGCGTGCCGGGCGCGGTGATCATCGCGTGGGCCTGGGCGATGGACATGGCGGGCCAGCCGGCGGGCAAAGCAGCCTCGGTCATGGGACGTTCCTCCTGATACTCGCGCGGATTCACGGGCCCGCGTCGTCTCAGGTGAACAACCATAACCTAGCGTCAGGTGCAAACGGGTGTTTGAGTTTTGCGCTTACGACGTAAAGACTGTGGCGCGGAGGCGTCAGCGCCGGCTTCCAGGCTGACCACCAGAGTTAGACGCTGTCCGATCCACCGCGAGTTCTCCCAAGAAGGCGTCGATGTCGTTGAGAAGGGCGGGCCACGTCGAGATCGGGTGTGGTGTCGAAGGGCTAGGGCCGCCGGCGTCAGCAGCGTGTGGGCCAGTGCTCAATAGGAGCCGTAGCTGGAGGCCCGACGCCGCTGTCGCATAGACCGTGCATTCCGCAGATGGCGCAAGGTCGCCGCAGTTCGCGTAGATTGATGTCGTTCTAAGCCCGCCCGCGGGACTGAAAAGATCAAACGCCTTGCCTGGCCGGTGATTGATGAGGAAGCCTTCTCTCTTGCCGCCCATGGTTGAGAACGGGGTGTGCGGTCGCCGTTCGCTGCCCACGTAGACGTCGAAGCCATAGAGCGATCTTAGCTGCGGACGGCCGATCTCGCGCGCCCTCGCGGTCAATGGAGCCGATGGAAAGGCCATCCTCGACACCTTGGCGGGAGGATCGTCGGGGCGTTGGCAATAGGCCCAGCGCCCCGCCGCATCCCGGAATTTCCGGCTCGGTAGGTTCGGCACCTCTGCTCCGTCGCGCAAGAACGACGGCCGGAGCTCGGTCGGAATCGCGAAGAACTTGCCGCCCAGTTCAACCTTGACCTTGTCGGTGGGTTCACACGGTGGCGTGAGCGGATTGCAGCCCGCGAGAAGCGTCGAAATGACGGCCCCAAGGACTATCTGTGATCGACGGCGAATGACCGACATCGGAAGCTCCCGCGCTCTGCGAGCAGCCTTACATCATCAGAAAACAACTTCACGACGTATTTTGGTCACTTTCTACATAAGATTGTAGCGATTTCCTGTCGCGAAGTCTCAGCCCGCCGCTTGCAGCCTCGACAATGCGCTTTCCAGCTTGGCCTTGGCGGCTTCGGATTCGGCCAGGCGCTCGCGGTTTTCCTCGACCACCTCCTCCTTGGCGTTGGCCACGAAGGCGGGATTGCCCAGCTTCTGGTTCACGTGGGCGATGTCGGAGGCGTGGGCGGCGATCTCCTTGGCCAGGCGCGCGCGTTCTGCGGCCAGGTCGATGAACTGCGCCACCGGCAGGGCCAGGGTGGCCCCGTCCACCACGAAGGGGATGGCGCCCTCGGGAATGGCGTCCTCGAAGCGAACCTCGGAGACCCGCAGGGTCTGGGCGATCACCGCCGCGTTGGTCGTAAACACCTGGCGCTGGGTCGGGGTGGCCTCGACCACCAGCAGGGCGGGCTTGGCGCCGGGCGGCACGTTGAGCTCGGCGCGGACCGAGCGGCCCTCGCTGACGGCATTGATGACCAGGCCGATCTCGGCGTCGGCGGCGGGGTCGATCAGGCTGGACGGCAGGACCGGCCATTGAGCGGTGATCAGCATGCCCTGCGCGCGCGGGGCGCCCAGGTCGGCGGTCTGGTTCCACAGCTCCTCGGTGATGTAGGGCATGACCGGGTGCAGCAGCTTGAGGATCACGTCCAGCACCCAGGCGGCGGTGGCCTGGGTTTCGGCCTTGGCGGCCTCGTCGGCGCCGTTCAGCAGGGGCTTGGCCAGCTCGACATACCAGTCGCAGTAGGTGTTCCAGATGAACCGATAGAGGCCGTTAGTGGCCTCGTCGAAGCCGCAGCCCTCCAGGGCGGCGGTCACTGTCTGGGCCGCGCGGGCGGTTTCGCCGACGATCCAGCGGTTGAGCACGCCCTTGACCTGGGCCGGGTCGAAGCCCTCGGCGCGGGCGCAGCCGTTCATCTGGGTGAAGCGGGTGGCGTTCCACAGCTTCGTGCCGAAATTGCGATAGCCTTCAATGCGCTGGGTGGAGAGCTTGATGTCGCGCGCCTGGCCCGACATGGCCGTGAGCGTGAAGCGCAGGGCGTCGGCGCCGTAGCTGTCCACCAGCTCCAGCGGGTCCATGACATTGCCCTTGGACTTGGACATCTTGGCGCCCTTGGCGTCGCGCACCAGGGCGTTGAAGAACACCCGCTTGAACGGGACCTCGCCGGTGAAATGGATGCCCAACATCATCATCCGGGCGACCCAGTAGAAGATGATGTCGAAGCCGGTCACCAGGGTGTGGGTCGGGTAGAACCGCGCCAGGTCGGCGGTCTTTTCCGGCCAGCCCAGGGTGGAGAACGGCCACAGGCCCGAGGAGAACCAGGTGTCCAGCACGTCCTCGTCCTGGCGCAGGGGCTCGTCGTGGCCGTAGTGCTCGCGCGCGGCGGCCTTGGCGGCTTCCTCGGTCTCCTCGACGAAGATGCTGCCGTCCGGCCCGTACCAGGCCGGGATGCGGTGACCCCACCAGAGCTGGCGGCTGACGCACCAGGGCTCGATGTTCCGCATCCACTCGAAGTAGGTCTTCTCCCAGTTCTTGGGCTCCAGGACCGTGCGCCCCTCCTCCACCGCCTTGATGGCGGGCTGGGCCAGGGTCTTGGCGTCGACGTACCACTGGTCGGTCAGGTAGGGCTCGATGACCACGCCGGAGCGGTCGCCGTGGGGGACCGCGTGACGGGTCTTCTCGATCTCGCGCAGCAGGCCCAGGGCCTCGAACTCGGCCACCACCTTCTTGCGGGCGGCGAAGCGGTCCAGGCCCTGATATTCCTTGGGCGCGTTCTCGTTGATCCGCGCCTGGGGGTCGAAGATGTTGATCAGCGGCAGGTTGTTGCGCTTGCCGACCTGGTAGTCGTTGAAATCGTGGGCCGGGGTGATCTTCACCGCGCCGGAGCCCTTTTCGGGATCGGCGTAGTCGTCGGCGATGATCGGGATCGGGCGGTTGACGATCGGCAGCCGCACGGCGCGGCCGATCAGGTGGGTATAGCGCGGATCCTTGGCGTTCACCGCCACGGCGGTGTCGCCCAGCATGGTCTCGGGCCGGGTGGTGGCCACCACGATCTCGCCGGAGCCGTCCTCCAGCGGATAGGCGAAGTGGTAGTAGGCGCCCTCGACCTCGCGCTGCTCGACCTCGATGTCGGAAATGGCGGTCTGGAAGTGCGGATCCCAGTTCACCAGCCGCTTGTCGCGATAGATCAGCTTCTGCTTGTGCAGGGTGACGAACACCTTGCGCACCGCGGCGGAGAGGCCCTCGTCGAGAGTGAAGCGCTCACGGCTCCAGTCGCAGGAGGCGCCCAGGCGGCGCAGCTGGTTGGTGATGGTCCCGCCGCTTTCGGCCTTCCACTCCCAGACCTTGGCGACGAACTCCTCGCGCCCCATGTCGCGGCGCGAACGGTTGCCGGCCTGGGCGAGCTGGCGTTCCACCACCATCTGGGTGGCGATGCCGGCGTGGTCGGTGCCGGGCAGCCACAGGGCCGCCTTGCCGCGCATACGTTCGAAGCGGGTCAGCACGTCCTGCAGGGTGTTGTTCAGCGCGTGGCCGATGTGCAGCGAACCGGTGACGTTCGGCGGCGGAATGACGATCGAGAACGGCTCGGCGGCCGGATCGGAGCTCGGCGCAAAGGCGCCCGAGGCCTCCCAGGCGGCGTAGAGGCGCGGTTCGGCGGTCTTGGGATCGAAGTTTTTTTCAAGCATTTCGCTGCGGTGCTTACAATCTCGCTCCGGCCAGCGGAAGCGGGATGAGTCAAAACCGCCCTCCCCGAATTTCACGGAGAGGGCGGATTGGATCTGGTCCGGTCGATTTGGGCGGGACGCCTAGCGCCCGCGGGCGATGCGCTCGACTTCCTGGTCCACGGTCGCCTGGACGATCTGCGGCAGGTTGTCGTCCAGCCACTGCTTGAGCATGGGCCGGAGCAGCTCGCGCACCACGTCTTCCAGGGTACGGCCCTCTGCCGGCATCTGGATGGACTTGGAGAGCTTGCCGAAGGCCGAGGCCGCGGCGGCCGCGGCGATGTCGCCGACCAGGCCCTGGCTGGGCGGCACGGGCGGCGGCTCGTAGGCCGGCTCCGGTTCCGGCTCGGGCTCGGGCTCGTAGGCCGCCAGCGGCTCAGGTTCAGGCTCCGGCTCGGCCGCGCCGGGGGTGTAGACGTCGAGATCGCCCACCTTCTCGGTCAGCTCCAGGACGCCATCATCCTCGGGCTCAGGCTCGGGTTCGGGTTCGGGCGCCGGCGCGGCGGCGACCTCGGGCTCGGCCTCTTCCTCAGCCGGCGCAGCCCCATCTGCGGGTGCGTCATCCTCCGAGATAATGCGCCGGATGGAGGCCAGGATCTCCTCCATCGTCGGTTCTTGCGAAGTCTGGTCGGACATATGCTGGGCCGTCGCTGGAGCGATGAAAGAATCCGTACGCGTCACGGTAGGCGCGTGCAGGTGATCCTGCAATTTCCGCCAAGCTTCGCAAGCGCGTATTCGCCTGTCAGGCGAAGTCTTGCGGCGAATGGCCGCTTACTTCGGCGCGGTCGGCGCAGCCTCCATGGGCTTTTCGACCGGCTTGGGCGTCAGCACCCCGTCCACGATGGCGATCGGCTCTTCCCACGGCACCCAGCCCCAGGTGAAGCGGAGTTTGGAGAAGTTGACCTTCGGGTCGTAGCGGGTGACGGCGGGGGTGAGGTTCGGCGCCTCCAGCCGGCCCATCTGGGCCAGGACATTGGTGGCGGCCACGTATTCGTCGCGGCGCGCGCTGACCTGGGCCAGTTCGGCGGCGCGCAGCTCCTGCTCGGCGTTCAGCACGTCGAGAGTGGTGCGCAGGCCGACCTGCTGTTCCTGGCGGGTGCCTTCGGCGGCGATGCGCGCGGCGCGGACCTGCTCGTCGCTGGAGCCGATATTGGCGCGGGCGGCGATGAGCTGGCTCCAGGACTGGGTCAGCCCCTGCAGCACCGTGCGCCGGGCGGTCTCGACGCCGATTCGGTCGGCGTTGTTGCGCTCGATCTGCGCGCGGACCCGCGAATTGGTCAGGCCGCCAGTGAACAGCGGCACGGTGAGCACGGCCGAGCCCTGGATATTTCGGGCGTAGTCCTCGGTCTCGAGCGGATCGGCCTGGCCGTTCCAGCCGACGGTGCCGCGCAGGGCGAGGCTGGGCATGCGTTCGGCGCGGGCGCCGGCCAGGCGGGCGCGGCTGGCCTGCTGGGCGTATTCGGCGCCGCGGATCTGCGGGCTGGAATTCTCGGCTGTGTCGAAGGCCTGGGCCACGTCGGTCGGCAGCAAGGCCGCAAGCGAGGGCTCGGGCGCCAGGTCGCCGGGATTCTGGCCTACCACGGCGGCGTAGTTGGCGCGGCTGATGGCGAGCTGGGACTGAGCCTGGGAAAGCTGGAACTCGGCGGCCGCCCGGCGTGCCTCGGACTGGGCGACATCGGTGCGGGTGATCTCGCCCACATCGAAGCGGGCCTTGGATTCGTCGAGCTGGCGCCCCAGGACGCGGACGTTCTCCTGGCGGATGCGCAGGGCCTCGATGTCGCGGCGGGTGTCGACATAGGCGGTGATGACATTGGCCAGCACCTGGGCCTCGATACGGCGCAGGTTCTCGCGGCCGGTCAGGATGTCGGCCTCGGCGGCGGAGACCGCCGCGGCGGTGCGCCCGCCGGTGTAGAGCGGCTGGGTCAGGCTGAAGCCGGCCGCGCCGGAATTGCCCTCGATCGGCCCGAACACCCGCACGCCGTTGATCACGCGGCCGCCCGGCGTCCGGTTTTCGTCGTAGTTGCCCTGGATGCTGGCGGAGAGTGTCGGCCGGTAGCCCGTGCGCGCCTGGACGTAGCTTTCGTCCAGAGCACGCTGCGAGGCGCGCTGGGCCTGCAAGGTCGGGTTGGAGTCGTAGGCGAGCGCGATGGCCTCGGCCAAGGTTTCGGCGGAGGCCGGGACGGCGCAGCCAAGGCCCGCGACACAGACCGCAGCGAGCAAAGCTCCGCGACGACTATTGAACATGCTTATCCCCGAAACGGCGTAGTGAGACCGCGCCCTATATGACCGGCGAAAACGTCGCGGACTAGAGGCCGCGACCTTAAGCTTTTTTCACGCCAAGGTTTCGAGTGTGTTTCACAACCCGGTCAGAAGGCGAAACCATGTTGCGGTTCAAAGCCTTCCAGGATCGGAGCCATGGCGTCGAACAGGGTTCTCCGACCCACGCCGTCCTCGGCGCGGACGTATAATGCGGCCTTTCCGGTGACGTTTTCGCGCTCGATCACACCCAGGCGGCCGCCTAGGGCCAGGGCTTTGGTCCAGGCCACGGGCGCCTTGGTCACCGCGCCCTCGACCACGACGATGTCGTAGTCGGCGTCCGGCACGACGGTAAGGTCGGCGCCGGCGAGGTGGTCGACGCTCAGTCCCATATGCTCCAGCACGGCGCCGGCATAGGGCGCGGCGATGGCGAGGGCGCGCTCGCCGGCCTTTGGCTTGAGCGCCTGGAGGAGCTTGGAGACCTCGCGCGGGCGAAGCAGGTAGCGGCCCGGCGCGTAGGGCACATCGGCGTCGGTATAGGCCTGGAAGGCCTTGTCGGGCGCGAACTGCTCGCGGGGGATGGCGCGCATGGCGTCATGGATCCGCACGTCGGTGACGTCGTTTGCGCGAACCTGGCTCTCGACCATGTTCAGCCGTGCGGCGGCGAAATCTGCGGCCATGGGTCCTCGGACGATTCCTGGCGGGTTGAATTCGAAGTGCGCTTATAGGTCGCCGCCCTTGGCGAAGGCAATGCGACGGGTCCGCGCTTAACCGTAACGCAACACGCTTGCGGCAGAGATTGCCCCCGGCGGGACGTTCTGTTAGCGATCCGCCCTCTCCGGCGAACAACCGGCGGCGGCCTGATGGCGGAGTGGTTACGCAGCGGACTGCAAATCCGTGCACCCGAGTTCGATTCTCGGTCAGGCCTCCAAATTTCCTCGCGACATCCCGACCCTTGCGTACTGTGAAGTGACGCCGATTGAGCGGCGTCAAAGCGCGTGCGCCGGCGACATGCTGAGAGACGGGCGCAAGCAGGAGCGCGATCATGCCGAAGCCGAACACCCAATCCGTGGCCGCCCCGGCCGAAAAAACCTTCCAGGAAGGTTTTGAGATCTGGAAGGCGGGCTGCGACATCTGGCTGGCCTATCTGGCGCAGCTTCCGACCATCCGCACGCCAGCGGCCCTGATGGAGGCCAACACCCGCCTGATGGCCCAGAGCTTGAACATCTGCGGCCTGGCCACCGGCGAGTTGCTAGTCGACGCCGGCGTGCGCGAGCCGACCCTCAGCGACGGCTAGCCGCCGGCTAGTGAGCCTGTAGCGTCGCCTTGGGCTGTTCCCGACGGCCACTGCGCAGGGCGGTCACCTGGGTCGGATTGATGGGCTTGCCCCTATTGCCCCAGGACGCGCGCACGTAGCTGAGGATGGTCGCGATCTGCAGGTCGGTCAGCTCGGCCTGGAAGGACGGCATGCCGCCGCGCCCTTGCAGCACCCGGCCGATGGCCTCCTTGGGGTCGCCCTGCACGGTCTTGCTGCCGGCCAGCGCCGGGAAGGCGCCGGGTATCCCCTGACCGGTCGGACGATGGCAGGCGGCGCAGTTGTCCTTGTAGAGGCTGGCGCCGTCGGCGGCGGCGGCCGATTGGGCGCAGAGGCTCGCGGCGACGACCGCAAGCACGGGTACGATACGCATGGCTCCCCTCACGCGGCGTGCACACGGGCGTGGAGCTTGGCGATCTGCTGCCAGGCGCTCTCGATCCCGCCGGCCTGCCAGCCGGTCATGTAGCTCATGTGCTCGCCGGCCAGGTAGAGCCGTCCATCGGGCTCACACAGTATGGGATAGGCGCTGGCGCGGCTCTCCTCGCTCCATTCGGCCCAACCGCCGAGGTTGTGCTCGATCAGGTGCCAGGAGGCGGAGAAGGCGCTGTCGATATTCTCGGAATAGCCGGGGAACACCCGGTCGCCGGCCCGCCCCGCCAGGGCGCGGCGCTCGGCGGGCGAAAGCGCGCTGACCTTCGCGGCCTGGGCGCCGAAATTGTAATAGCCCAGCAGCACGCCCTTGCGGCCCTGGAAGCCGGTGGACGGCAGGGTCATGCTGTTGATCTCGGGGTCGTCGAAATAGACGTGGCCGCCATAGATGTGGTGGTCCTCTTCCCAGAACCGCCGCTTCATCTGCAGGCCGATCTTGCCGACCAGGGCGTAAGACACCTTCCCGATCGCCTCCTTGAAGGGCTTGGACACCTGCACGTCCATCTGGCGCAGCACCGAGAGCGGGATGGTGCAGATGCAGTAGTCGGCCTTGAGCGTCCCGGCCTTGCCGTCGCCGTCGACGAAGGCGACCTCCACGCCCTTGGCGTTCTGCTTCAGGCTCTTCACCTGGGTGGAATACATGATCAGCTTGCCGATGGCGGTTTCGAAGCCCTTGGCGATCCGGTCCATGCCGCCGACCGGCTGGAACATGGTCCTCTGCTGTTCGTAGCTGCTGACCGAGGCCAGGGTGCGCCAGGCGCCGGAGTGCAGCACGTCGGTGAAGCTGTTGGGAGTGGACGGCTTGCCGGGCCCGGGATCCATCAGGGCGCCGGGCGGCAGGTCGAAGCCGCGGCCCTCCGCGCCCCTGTAGGCCAGATCCTTGGTCAGATAGCCTTCCTGGACCACATAGGCGAGGAACTGCTCGCGGTCCTCGGCGGTCATCTGCTGGTCGAGCGCCCCTTGCTTGATCGACTTGGCGAGGATCTCGGCGGCCCCGCCGCGGATGTCGGCGGCCACCTGGCCCTTGCGGATCGGCTTGCCGGCCAGCGGGCCCTTTCCACGGCCGAACATCAGGTAGGAGGCGTCGTTGTCGTTGACGAACACCTCCAGCGGAATGTTGAATTCCTTGGTGTAATGCAGGGTCGACTGGTGGTGATAGGGGATCCGCCAGGGGCCGTGATTGATGTAGTTGCCGTCGTCGAAATCGCAGACCTGGGTCTCGCCGCCCAGTTCGGTCAGCTTGAAGCCCTTGCGCGCCGTCTGACAGCGGCCGCCGGCGAAGTCGCGGGCCTCGATGACCGTGACGTCGTAGCCCGCCTTGGAGAGTTCATAGGCCGCCGTCAGGCCGGCGACCCCGGCCCCCAGCACGGCGACCTTCTTGCCGCCGCCCCCGGACAGGGTGGGCGGCGCGGCCTGGGCCGAGGCGATCCCGAACCCCAGGGCGCTCATCCCGGCCAGCAACAGGCTGGACCCGCCAACCCCACCAAGACCTTCCAGAAAGGACCGGCGCGATACGCCCAGCCCGGCGGCCAACAATCCACGATCCATAATGTCCCCAACCGCTTTGCAATGGGATGCAGGGAGCAGATGAGCACGTCAGGCGGACAATCGCTATTTCGTTAGATTGGATTCTGGGCGGTGGATTGGCGCTCCGGCGCCCAAAGGCTGGGCGGCGGCGGTCGCGGCTTAGGCGCGCATATAGTCCCGCGTGATCGGCAAGGCGTCGACGCGCCGGGCGAGCTGGATCTGGAAGACCATGTGGCCGCCATAGCGGAAGCCCATCTCCGCCGAGGCCAGGTAGAACTCCCACATGCGCCGGAACCGTTCGTCATAGAGGGCGGGAATCTCCGAATCGGCCAGGAACCGCAGCCGCCAGTTCTTCAGGGTCTCGGCATAGTGCAGGCGCAGGATCTCGATGTCGGTGATCCAGAGGCCCGCGTCCTCGACCGCCGAGACGATCTCCGACAGGCCCGGGATGTATCCGCCGGGGAAGATGTACTTGTGGGTGAAGGCGTTGGTCAGGCCCGGTCCCCCTGCCCGGCCGATGGCGTGGATCACCGCCGTCCCGTCGTCGGCCAGCAGGCGTTTGACGGTCTCGAAATACTCGCGGAAATGCGGCTCGCCGACGTGCTCCAGCATCCCCACCGAGACGATGCGGTCGAAGGGGCGATCGAGGTCGCGATAGTCCTTCAGCTCGAAGGCGACCTTGTCGGCGAGGCCGGCCTCCTGGGCCCGGCTCCGGGCCAGTTCGAGCTGCTCGACCGATAGGGTGACCCCGGTGACCTGGGCGCCGTGGTCGCGGGCGAGGGTCATGCCCATGCCGCCCCAGCCCGAACCGATGTCGAGCACGCTCATGCCCGGCGCGATCCGCAGCTTGGCGGCGATGTGCGCCTTCTTGGCCGCCTGGGCCTCTTCCAGCGTCATGTCCGGGCGGGCGAAATAGGCGCAGGAATACTGCATGTCCGTGTCGAGGAAGCGCCGGTAGAGGTCGTTGGACAGATCGTAGTGGTGGGCGACATTGCGGCGCGCGGCCGTGCGGTCATTGGCCTGCTGGATCTTGCGCTTGATCGCCCGCCGCATGCGCTTGAGCCACGAGCCGCGGCCCTTGAGGCCCCGGCTGCCGCCCCTGCCGACGATTTCCAGCAGATCCCACAGGGTCCCCTGCTCGATGACCAGGTCGCCGTCCATATAGGCCTCGGCCAGGCCGAGGCTGGGATTGGCCACCGTCCGCCGCACGCCCTTGCCGGTGAAGCGGATCACCACCGGCGTTCCGGTCCCGTCCCCGGCCCGCTTCGAGACGCCACCGGGCAAATGGACGGTGAGGTCGCCGACCTTGATCATGCGGCTGAGCAGAGCGTCGATCATGCTCAGAGCGCCGTCCGCACCTTGAACAGTTCCGGGAAGAACGAGCCCTCCAGGGCCTTGGCCAGATAGGCCGCGCCGGCGCTGCCGCCGGTGCCCTGCTTGAAGCCGATGATGCGCTCCACGGTCTTCAGGTGGGCGAAGCGCCATTGCTGGAAGCGGAACTCCAGGTCGACCAGCTTCTCGGCCAGTTCGTAGAGGTCCCAGTAGCGCTCGGGGTCGCGATAGACGGCGATCCAGGCGGCCTCGACGGCCGGATGCTCGGCGTGGGGTTCGCGCAGGTCGCGCTCCAAGAGGTCGGCGGGCAGGTCGAAGCCGCGCCGCGCCAGGAGGTGGACGCACTCGTCATAGAGGCTGGGCGCGGCCAGGGCCTCGGCCAGCAGGGAGTGAACCTGCGTCCCCTCGTGGACGCGGAGCATGGCGGCGTCCTTGGCCCCCATCAGGAATTCCAGCATCCGGTACTGGAAGGACTGGAAGCCCGAGCTCTGGCCGAGGTGCGGGCGCAGGGCGTGGTAGTCGCTGGGGGTCATGGTGCCCAGCACGTCCCAGGACTGGATGAGCTGGCCCTGGATGCGGCTGACCCGGGCGATCATCTTGAAGGCCGGGCCCAGGTCGTCGTCGCGGATGTGCTGGCGCGCGGCCGACAGCTCGTGGATCGAGAGCTTCAGCCACAGCTCCGAAGCCTGGTGGATGATGATGAACAGCAGTTCGTCGTGCTCGTTCGAGCGCGGGCGCTGGGCCGACAACAGGGTGTCGAGGCCCAGATAGTCGCCGTAGCTCATCGGCGGCGGGATGTGGAGTTTGTCGCTCATGTCACCGCCGCGATCTCATGGAACCGCGCCTCGCGCCACTGCCCTTTTTGCATGATGTCGGCCAGGACCTCCACGGCGTCCCAGACGTCGGCGTAACCGACATAGAGCGGGGTGAAGCCGAACCGCAGGACGTCGGGGGCGCGGAAGTCGCCGATGACCCCGCGGTCGATCAGGGCCTGCATGATCGGATAGCCGTGCGGATGGGTGAGCGCCACCTGGCTGCCGCGCTGCGTCGCGTCGCGGGAGCAGCCCAGGCCGAACTCCGAGCAGCGGGCGAGCGCCAGGTCGAGGAAGAGGTCGCCCAGGGCCATGGACTTGGCGCGGATGTCGGCCATGTCGACCCCGTCGAACACGCTCAGAGCCGCCTCCAGCGCCGTCAGGGCCAGGACCGAGGGCGTGCCGCAGAGGCCGCGCAGGACGCCCTTGGCCGGGGCGTAGTCGTCGCCGAAGGCGAAGGGCGCCGCGTGGCCCATCCAGCCGGTCAGCGGCGACTGGAAGCCGTCCTGCAAGGCCTTGGCGACGAACAGGAAGGCCGGGGCCCCGGGGCCGCCGTTGAGGTACTTGTAGCCGCAGCCGACGGCCAGATCCGCCCCGCAGCCGTTGAGGTCGACGGCCAGGGCGCCGGCTGAGTGGCTGAGGTCCCAGAGTGCGAGCGCGCCGGCCGCATGAGCCTGGGCGGTCAGCCGGGCCATGTCGTGGACCCGGCCGGTCTTGTAGTGGACGTGGGTCAGCAGAAGCAGGGCAACGTCTTCGGTGAGCGCGGCTTGCAGGCCGGCCGGCTCGACCGCCCGCAGCTCCACATCGCCCATGAGGTCGCGCAGGCCCTGCAGGATGTAGAGGTCGGTGGGGAAGTTGCCGGGCTCGGTGACGATGACCTTGCGGCCCGGCCGGAGCTTCAGCGCCGCGGCGGCCAGCTTGAAAATGTTCACCGAGGTGGAGTCGGCGGCGATCACCTCGTCGGGCGCGGCCCCGATCAGCGGGGCGATCCTGGCCCCTACCCGCGTCGGCAGGTTGATCCAGTCGGCGGTGTTCCAGCTCTTGATCAGATCCCTGCCCCACTCGGCCTGGACGGCGGCGTCCAGGCGCGGCTTCACGGCGCGCGGCAGGGCGCCCAGGGAATTGCCGTCGAGATAGATCTGGCCCGGTGTCAGGTCGAACAGGGCGCGGCGCCCTGCCAGCGGATCGGCGCGGTCCAGGGCCACGCAGTCGGCGCGGCTTAGGGTCATCGGGAGGGTTCGGGGGCGTAGTTCGGCTGGTCGATGGCGATCTGCTCGACGATGTTGGCCTTGAGCGCCGCCAGCAGGCCAGGCGTGTCGCGGTCCATCTCGCCGTCGCGCAGCTTGGCGCAGAGCTCGGCGTTCAGCTCGGACAGCGAGCCCCCGTGGCCCAGCAGGCCGGCCAGGCGCGCCGTGGCGGCGGCCTCGGCCTGCGGCCCCAGGGTCAGCTCGCGCTTGACCACGCTCAGCACATTGGCCGCCACCCGGGCCAGGAAGGCGTCGCGGGGCGGCAGGCCCGGTCGCACGGAGTCGATCCAGCGGGCCACCGCCTCCACCAGCTCGTCGGCGCGGGGGTTCTCGATCACAGGCCGTTCTCCATCAGGATGACGAGGTCGATCTCGGTTTCCGAAACCCGGCGCCCGATCATCGGCCGTTCGACCGAGGACTCGGCGCCGGTGGCGTAGCTCGCATACATCATCAGGCACATCACCCCCCATTTCAGGGAGCCCAGCGCCTGCCACTGGAGCACGCGCGAGAGCGGGACCTCTGCCCCCCCGCCCGCCGCGTAGCCGTCCAGCAGGTCGGCATAGTGGCCGAAGCCGCCGACCGGCAGCTCTGCCTTCCCGAACCGCCAGGAATTGACGCAGATCCAGGACAGGTCCTCGGCCGGATCGCCGTAGTGGGAGAGTTCCCAGTCCAGCACGGCGGCGACGCCCTTGTCCGGATCGATGATAAGGTTCCCGTTCCTGAAGTCGCCGTGCAGCAGCACCGGCTCGACCGGCGGCGGGGCGTGTTTCTTCAGGTGCTGGAACGCCAGTTCCAGGATCGGCCGCTCGGCGCCCGACTGGCGGTAGACCGCCTCGTAGCGCTCCAGTTCGCCCAGGAAGTCGACGGTCTTCAGCGGCAGGTCGGCCTTGGCCGAATGGATCTGGGCCAGGATGCCGCCGCACTGGCGCGCCAGGCTGGGGCGCACGGCGTCGAACCGGGGGTCCATGACGATCTTGCGGCCCAGGGTCTCGCCGGCGATGCGGCGCGTGATGTGGGCCTCGCCCAGGCCGTCGTCGGGGCCTGCCAGGTGGACCAGGGGCGCCACCGGGGCGCCCGTCCCATGGGCCGCCACGATCAGGGCGGCCTCGGTGGCCAGCGAGACCGAGCGCGAGGCGTCCTCGTCGATGGGACCGCCCGGCCGGCGGCGCAGGATCATCTCCTGGCGGCCCCCCGGTCCGGCTACCGCGAAGGCCCAGGTTTCCATGCTGGCGCCCCCTGAAAGGCGCTGCAGGTCCTCGATATTTCCGCCGCCCTCCGCGAGGCGGGGGGCCAGCCGCGAAAGGCTTGAAAAAATGGTGTCTTCCATGACGCCGGGGAACCTTTGTCGTGATCTAATCCAACGATCTGCAGCGTTCGGCGCCGGCTTGTAAACGGCCAAAAAGACGTCGGCCCGTATCGGAGGAAACACCCATGGATTTCAGCATCAGCCCGGAACTCGAAGCTTACCTGGGGGAACTGGACGCCTTCATCGAGGCCAAGATCAAGCCGCTGGAGCAGAAGGACGACAACATCCGCTACTTCGACCATCGGCGCGAATACGAGCGCACCGATTGGGACGCCGGCGGCCTGCCGAAGAAGGAATGGGAAGAGCTGCTGGGCCAGGCCCGCAAGCTCGCCGACGAGGCCGGCCACCTACGCTATGCCTGGCCCACCGAGATGGGTGGCAAGGGCGGCTCGAACCTCGACATGGCGGTGATCCGCGAGCACCTGGCCGCCAAGGGGCTGGGCCTGCACAACGACCTGCAGAACGAGCACTCGATCGTCGGCAACAACCCCTTCATCCTGATGTTCAAGGAGTTCGCCACCAACGCCCAGTACGACCGCGACGGCGCCAAGCTGCTGGCCGGCCAGATGCGCACGGGCTTCGGGCTGACCGAACCCAACCACGGCTCGGACGCGACGTTCATGGAGACCACCGCGGTCCGCCAGGACAAGGACGGCAAGCCCGGCTGGCTGATCCGCGGCGAAAAGATGTGGACGACCGGCATGCACGTGGCGACCCACGTCATGGTCTTCGCCCGCACCAGCGGCAAGGACGGCGACGCCGCGGGGATCACCTGCTTCATCGTGCCCGCCGACACCCCCGGCGTGAAGGTCGAGGAGTATCTCTGGACCTTCAACATGCCCACCGACCACCCGCGGGTCAGCTTCACCGACGTCTGGATTCCCGAGGACAGCTACTGGGGCCAGATCGACCGCGGGCTGGGACTGGGGCAGAGCTTCGTGCACCAGAACCGCATCCGCCAGGCCGCCTCATCCCTGGGCGCGGCGGTCTTCTGCGTCGAGGAGAGCGTGAAGTACGCCCGGGCCCGCAAGCCGTTCGGCAAGCCGCTGTCCGACAACCAGGGCATCCAGTTCCCGCTCGTGGAGTTGGCGACCCAGTGCGAGATGCTGCGCCTGCTGATCCGCAAGACCGCCTGGGACATGGACCGGATGGAGCACAAGGAGATCGAGCGGACGATCTCCGACAAGGTCTCCATGTGTAACTACTGGGCCAACCGCCTGGTCTGCGAGGCCGCCGACCGGGCCATGCAGGTGCACGGGGGCATCGGCTATTCTCGCCACAAGCCCTTCGAGCACATCTACCGCCACCACCGCCGCTACCGGATCACCGAGGGCTCGGAGGAGATCCAGATGCGCAAGGTCGCCGCCTTCCTGTTCGGCTATCTCGGTCCCAAGCGGGCGCAGTTCAAAGAGGCGGAGGCCGCCGCCGGCGAGTACGTGCAACCCATCCCGGCCCGCCACTAACCGGCGACCACGGAGATTTTATCTCGACCTGATGTCGGGCCGGCCGCTCGCCGTTCGTCGTTCCAGCGTAATTAGCTGGATGATTTCGATGATCGAACCGGTACGGCCAGGCCTGAGCCGTCGGCTGCTGCTCGCCTCGGGCGTGGCGGCGGCCGCCGGTCTTGGCGTCAGTGAAAGAGGATTTTCCATGGAGACCAAGGAACGCAACGGCGGCTACGCCGAAGTCGACGGCCTGCGCGTCTACTACGAGCGGCATGGCGCCACGAGCGGAACGCCGATTGTGCTGCTGGCCGGCGGCGCGATGGCGATCGACACCGCGCTCGCCGCCGACCTGATCCCGCGGTTCTCCAAGACCCGGCCCGTCATCGCCGTCGAGCCGCAGGGCCATGGCCATACCGGCGATCGTCAGGGTCCGATCCGACTGTCCCGGTTGGCCGATGACGTGGTGGGCGTGCTGGATCACCTCGGCGTGGCCCGGGCCCACCTGGTCGGCCACAGCCTGGGCGGAATGATCGCGACGGAGGTGGCGATCCATCATCCGGCGCGCACGGCCAGCCTCACGGCCGTCAGCGTGACCTACAATCTCGACGGCATGCAGCCGGAACTGGCCAAGCTGCAGCGGGGCGAGATCCAGGAACCAACGGCGGAGCTGGCGCCCCTGCTGCCGACCGAGGCCGACTTCGCCGCCTGGGAAGCCAACCATCGCAAGCACAACCCCGATCCTGAGAGCTTCTTCCCGATTCTGGAGCGCCTCAACGTCATGCTCACCACATGGGAGGGGTGGAGCCCCGCCCAACTCGGCGCGATCACGGCGCCCACCTTGCTGGCCATCGGCGACAACGACTTCACCCGGATAGAGCATGCCGCGGAGATGAAGCGACTGATCCCCGGAGCCCAGCTCGCGGTCCTGCCGGGCACGACCCACATGGATATCTTCCAGCGCGGCGCCTGGCTGGAACCGCTGATCGCCGCGCGGATCGGCTAGGCGGCGACGGCTTCGCCGTACAGCCTGTCGAACACCGGCGGCAGGCTGTCGGGCAGGCCCAGCAGCGGGCCCGACGAAAGCAGCAGGACGGCTTCGTCGCCGCGCAGGTCCGACAACGCGGCGATGACGTCGTCGGCGGTGGTCACGCCCCGGACCGCCACGCCCGCGGCGGCGGTGCGCGCGACGATTTCCTCGTGGGTCGACTGATGATGGCTGGCCGCCCCGTGAGTGGGCGGCGGGATCATCAGCACCTGGGCCGCACCGTCGAACACCGTGTCGTACCAGCTGAGCGCATCGCGGGAGCGCCAGGAGAAGGTGTGGGGCTCGAAGACCACGATCAGCGGCCGGTCCGGATAGTGCAGCTGCATGGCCTCGATGGCCGATCGCGCCTTCTCGTATGAGGAGCCGAAGCCCTCGATCAACGGGACTATCGAGGCCGCGGTCAGGCGGTCCAGCCGCCGGCGGATGCCGCCGAAACTCTCCAGGGCGCGGGCGAGCTGGTCGGGGCTCACCAGGCCGCGCTCCAGCAGATAGGCCGCCACGCCGACGATGTTCTCCACATTGTGGGCGCCGAGCAGCTGGGTGCGCAGGGCGATCTCGCGGCCGTCCGGGGCCACCAGGACGAAGCTGGTGGTCTCTCCGAACGTGACGTCGCGGCTGAACCAGCCGTCGCAGGGGGCGGTGTCGTACCAGACCACGCGGGCCTTGGTGTGATGGGTCACCGCGCGGATCGCGGGATGTTCCCGCAGCATGGCCAGGCCGCTCATGGGCAGGCCCTGCAGCAGCTCGAGGAAGGGCGCCTCGTAGTCCGCGAAGGTCGGGAAGACGTTGACGTGGTCGTGGATCAGCGAGGTCAGCAGCAGGTGCTGGGGATGATAGAGGGCGAACTTGGACCTGCGGTCGGCGCCGGAGACGATGTACTCGTCGCCCTCCAGCACCACCTGCCCGGCCCCCCAATGTCCGGTCTCCGGCAGGGAGGGCGAGATGGCCCCGACCATCCAGCCCGGATCGGTCCCGGCCTGGCGCAGAATGTGGGCCATGAGCGCCGTGCAGCTCGACTTGCCGAAGGAGCCGGCCACCACTGTGACCTCGCGGCCCAGGGTCGCCTCCCCCAGCATCTCGGCGAAGGTGGTGACCCGCACGCCGCGGGCGCGGGCGGCGATCACCTCGGGATTGGCCTCGGCGCCCAGCTTGGCGCTGGTCCCCAGCACCAGGACGTCCAGTTCGGCCGGGAGATTCGCCGCGTCGAATCGGCGGTGGAAGGGAAAGCCCAGGCCTTCCACATAGGTCGACATCGGCGGGAAGACATCCTCGTCGGAACCCGAGACCTCGTGGCCGGCGTCGCGCATCAGGAGCGCGACCGCGCTCATCCCCGCCCCGGCCATGCCCGTGAAATGGATACGCATTCCGTCTGCTCCCGGACCGCTCGCCGCGCCGGCCCTGACTAGCGGAGATCGCCCCGCCGCCTCAAGGCCCGCCTGCCCCGCGCGGCGTTTTGGAGCAGGCTCCGGCAGGTCTTAACCTTCGCTTAACCATGTTGGCGGAACCTGACGTCGTCTTCCCCGGAAGACACCCCACCATCACCGACTTCGTAAAGCCCGGCCTCGGCCGGGCTCTTTTTCTAAGCATGCCATGCGACACGATATCCATGGCTTGCGCGCCCGCCCGACGCGACGTATATCGCCGCCTCCAAGGTGATCCCCGATAGCTCAGCTGGTAGAGCAGTCGGCTGTTAACCGACTTGTCGCAGGTTCGAGTCCTGCTCGGGGAGCCATTGGAACTTTTAGGCGCACAGAGCCGCCTCGTTCCTAGAACCGCGCAGAGACCGAGACCGACGGACGCCAGTCCTTGTCGCGTCGACCGGTCGCGAGCGACGAACTCCTGAGCACCATCGAGGAGACCTTTTCGGAACCCAGGGCGGCGGCCTCGAAAGCCTGGCTTGAGGTACCCCCGCAGCCGCATGGGCCGCCGGAACGCTGAGATCGCGATGGCTTGATCGCGGCGTTCGTCGAAATGAATTGCTTTTTTCCTCAGTAGATGGTCTACGACCGTATCGAATATCGTTTTGGTTCGGCCGCTATCCCAGTTCGAGTTTACTCGAACATCCGGACCTGCCCTCGACCCCATCCGAAATTTTGATCCCTCGGCCGCTCTTGGCGCGAGGTAATATTAAGACCCGGAAGGGGACTTCTCATGGCTACCGGTATTGTTAAGTGGTTCAACGGAACCAAGGGCTTCGGCTTCATCCAACCCGATGACGGCGGCGCCGACGTTTTTGTGCACATTTCGGCCGTTGAGCGCGCCGGCATGGGCACCCTGAACGAAGGCCAACGCGTCGCCTTCGAACTGGAGCGCGATCAGCGCAGCGGCAAGATGTCGGCTGGTCAGCTGCAATCCGCCTAAGGCCTTTGCGGGCGTAAGCCCGCCACTGCCAGACGGGCCGGCTCACGCCGGCCCGTTTTCATTTTTTCACGACCTCGCCGGACCTCCCGGCGGAGAGGAGGCCTCGTATGGCCAAGGAAGAGCTGATCGAATTCGACGGCCTGATCGTCGAACTGCTGCCCGAAGGCCGGTTCCGCGTGAAGCTGGACAACGACCACGAGATTCTCGCCTACACGGCGGGCAAGATGAAGAAGAACCGCATCCGTTCGCTGGTCGGCGACCGCGTCATCGTCGAGATGACCCCTTACGACCTGACCCGCGGCCGCATCACCTACCGCCACAAGACCGACGGCCCCCGGGTCGGCGGCGGCGCGCGCCCGACGTTCCGCAAGCGCTAGAACTCTGAGATAGATCCTCCCCCAGCGCGTAGCGCGGTTTGGGGGAGGTGGATCGTCGCCCCTTCGGCGACGAGACGGAGGGGGTTCAAGCCCCCCCAATAATGAGTCAAAGTCCCCCTCAGTCAGCTTCGCTGACAGCTCCCCCAGAGGCGGAGCATCTAGCCGGAGTCAGATCGCTCGTCCCTAGTCCTTGGCGCGTTCGAGGTAGCTGTTGTCCTCGGTGAGGATCACCACCCGGGTGCCGACGGCGATGTAGGGCGGCACGGTGGTCTTCACCCCGTTCGAGAGAATCGCCGGCTTGTAGGACGAAGAGGCGGTCTGGCCCTTCACCGACGGCTCGGTCTCCACGATTTCCAGGGTCACCGTGCGCGGCAGGGTCAGCGAGATCGGCACGTCGTTGTGTGTGGCCACCTGGATGGTCATGCCCTCCTGCAGGAACGGCGCGGCGTCCCCCACCACTTCGGCCGAGGCCGTGACCTGGTCGTAGTTCTCCGGGTTCATGAAGTGGAAGCCGTCGCCATCCTGGTACAGGAAGGTGTGGTCGCGCTCGTCCACGAAGGCCTTCTCGACCTGTTCTGTGGTGCGGTAGCGCTCGGACACCTTCACGCCGTCAGAGATGCGCCGCATGTTGAGCTGGGTCACCGGCGTGCCCTTGCCGGGATGGATGTTCTCGGCGTTGAGGACCACGTAGAGCTTGCCGTCCATGTCGACGACGGAGCCTTTGCGCAGGGAGCTGGCGATTACCTTCAAGTCGGTCTTCCTCAAGTTCGCGGCGGTTTCGGCGGCCGCGTCGATGATGCTTTGCCCGCCCCTATAGCGAACCTTGCCAGGATCGCCATAGCTCTCCCGCTTCGCGCGCGGCCTGCGACACCGTAAACAGCCTCATGCCGACCGCCCTGCCCTCGCCCTGGTGGCGTCCCGACAGCCACCGTGACCGCCGCCCGTTCCTGACGGCGCGCAACGCCATCAAGCGCAAGCTGCGCGACTGGTTCGAGGCCGACGGCTTCACCGAGGTGGAGGCCGCGGCCCTGCAGGTCTCGCCCGGCAACGAGGCCCATCTGCACGCCTTCGCGACCGAGGCGATCACCACCGACGGCCGCCGATCGACGCTCTACCTGCACACCTCGCCGGAATTCGCGGCCAAGAAGCTGCTGGCGGCCGGAGAGACGAAGATCTTCGATTTCGCCCGGGTCTGGCGCAACCGCGAGCGCGGGCCGCTGCACCATCCTGAGTTCACTCTGCTGGAATGGTACCGGGCGAGCGAGACCTATGAGGCCCTGATGGCCGACAGCGCCGCCCTCTTGGCGCTTGCCGCCGAGACGGCCGGGGCCAAGGCCCTGACCTGGCGCGGTGGGACCGCCAACCCCTTCGCCGAACCCGAGCGGGTGACCCTGGCGGAGGCCTTCGAGCGGTTCGTCGGCATCGACCTGCTGGCCAGCGTCGGGGTTGACGGCGCGACGGATCGCGACGCCCTGGCGAGGGCGGCCGCCGCCGCGGGGATCCGGGTGGCCGACGACGACACCTGGACCGACGTGTTCAGCCGGGTGCTGGTGGAGAAGATCGAACCGAACCTGGGCATGGGCCGGGCGACCATCCTTTGCGAGTACCCGGTCTGCGAGGCGGCCCTGGCGCGGCCAAAGCCTGGCGACCCGAGGGTGGCCGAGCGATTCGAGCTGTATGCCTGCGGGGTGGAGCTGGCCAACGCCTTCGGCGAGCTCATAGACCCCGCCGAGCAGCGGCGCAGGTTCCAGATCGAAATGGACGAGAAGGCCCGCGTCTATGGCGAGCGCTATCCCATCGACGAGGATTTCCTGGCGGCGCTGGAACACATGCCCGAAGCGTGCGGCATAGCGCTGGGCTTCGACCGGCTGGTGATGCTGGCGACCGGAGCCAGCCGGATCGAACAGGTGCTGTGGACTCCGGTCGCCGGGACCGACTGATTGCCGGGGGGCGGCGCCTTGGGCCATATGCGGCCCATGACCTACCAGACGACCCTGCGCAGTGCGGCGGCGCTCGCCGAAGCCAGGCTGATTTCGCCGGGCCAGCTACCGGACCTGGAGCGCGTGGCCGCCCAATACGCTGTCGCCATCACGCCCGCCATGGCCGAGCTTGTCGAGGCGGCCGACGACCCGATCGCGCGCCAGTTCCTGCCCGATGTCCGCGAGTTGGACGTCCACCCCGACGAGCGCGCCGATCCCATCGGCGACGCGTTACGCAGTCCGGTGGAGGGGATCGTCCACCGCTACCGCGACCGGGTGCTGCTGAAGGTCACCCACACCTGCGCGGTCTATTGCCGGTTCTGCTTCCGCCGCGAGATGGTCGGCCCTCAGGGTCTCGGCGCGCTCACGCCCGCCGAGCTGGATGCGGCCCTGGCCTACATCGCCGGTCGGCCCGAGATCTGGGAGGTGATCGTCACGGGCGGCGATCCGCTGGTGCTGTCGGCGCGGCGGCTTGCCGACCTGATGGACCGGCTGGACGCCATCGACCACGTCAAGGTGGTTCGCTTCCACACGCGCGTGCCAGTGGTCGATCCGGCCGCGGTCACCGACGAACTGGTGGCGGCGCTGAAGCGGCCCGGCAAGGCGGTCTATGTGGCCATCCACGCCAACCACCCGCGCGAACTGACGCCGGCGGCGCGCGCGGCCTGCGCCCGGCTCGTGGACGCCGGCATCCCCCTGGTCAGCCAGAGCGTGCTGCTGGCCGGGGTCAATGACGATCCGGCCACCCTGGGCGCCCTGATGCGCGCCTTCGTGGAGAGCCGGATCAAGCCCTACTACCTGCACCAGGGCGATCTGGCGCCCGGCACCGGCCACCTGCGAACCACGATCACCGAGGGCCAGGCGCTGATGAAGGCCATGCGCGGCGACTATTCCGGGCTCTGCCAGCCGACCTATGTGCTGGACATCCCCGGCGGCCACGGCAAGGCGCCGGTGGGGCCGAGCTATCTGAGCGCCGACGGCGCGCGGGTGGAAGACCCCAGTGGGGTGTCACACGTCTATCCGCCCCGCGACGACCCGAACCTCGCCACAAGGTCATAGGCTTCGCCCGGGAAGAGCTGGCGGACCTGGGTGACGTGGGTGGGGCCCCGCCAAGTGCGGCGGTCGACGGCCAGGCAGGCCGCGCCGCGGGGAATCTCAAGCAGTCTCGCAGTGGCGGCGTCGGCGCCGACCGCGCTGATGCGGTGCTCGGCCTCGGTCCAGGGGACGTGCTCCAGTAGCCAGGCGCCGGGCGGATCCTGCGAGAAGTCTATCCCGGCGGCCTCGGGCGCGACGGCCAGGCTGATCAGGCGGTGCTCGACGGCGAGTGGTCGCCCTGCGGCCAAGTGCAGGCCGCGCAGGTCCAGCAGGGCCCCGCCCGCCGCCAGCTCCGACTCCGCCGGCCCGTTGGCGGCGCGACGGCGCGAGGAGATCAGGCGGAAGGCGTAGGTCTGACCACGACGGGTGACCTCCGAGCGCAGGTCGGGGATGTCCAGGACCGCCGAATGGACCTTGGGCCGGGCCACGAAGGAGCCGGCCCGGCGGCGGCGCTCGATCAGCCCGGCCTCGGCCAGCGCCGTCATCGCCTTGTTCACGGTCATGCGCGAGCACCCGTGGGCGGCCATCAGCTCGTGCTCGTAGGGAATACGATGGCCCGGCGGCCAGGCCCCGGACAGGATCTGGCCCTCGATCTCGCTGCGGATACGCTGATGCAGGGGCGCAGTCATGCGAGCACGCGGGCCACGGCCTTGCGGTAGCGGTCTGCGACGGCGTCGCGGGCCCGATGGCGACCGCCGCTGACCAGCTTGACGCCCGCGCGCCAGACCCCGTCGACGACATCGCGGCGTCCGGCGAACACCCAGCTGTCGATCAGGGGGTCGCCGCGCCGGGCGGCCAGGGCCGGATGCTCGGCGTCGAGGGTGACGATGTCGGCCGGCTCGCCCGCCGCGAGCCGCGGCGCACCGACCCCGAGCGCCTGGGCGCCGCCCGTCAGGGCCGCGCGATAGAGGCTCGCGCCGGTGGAGTCGCCGGGCTCGGCGGCCATGACATTGCGGTTCCGCCGCGCCAGGCGCTGGCCGTATTCGAGGGTCCGCAGTTCCTCGGCGACGTCGATCAGCACGTTGGAATCCGAGCCGATCCCGAACCGGCCGCCCTGCTGGCGGAACTCCGGGGCCAGGAACAGGCCGTCGCCGAGATTGGCCTCGGTGATCGGGCAGAGACCCACCACCGCCCCGGCGCGCGCCATGTCGGCGATCTCCTCCAGGGTGACGTGGGTGGCGTGGACCAGGCACCAGCGGGGGTCGACCGCGGCATTGGCCATCAGCCATTCGATCGGGCGCCGACCCGACCAGGCCAGGCAGTCCTGAACCTCCTGGGTCTGCTCGGCCACGTGGATGTGGATGGGCCCCTCGCCCGCCAGACTCGTGAGGGCGCTCAGCTCGCCGGGGGTCACGGCGCGCAGACTGTGCGGCGCCAGGCCGACCACCGCGCCGGCGAGGCCCGCGACCGCCATTCGGCTGGCCTCGAGCAGGCGAGCGAAGCTGTCGATGTCGTGGACGAATCGAGCCTGGCCCGGGGTCGGGTCGGCGCCACCGAACCCGAAATGGGCGTAGAACACCGGCAGCAGGGTCAGGCCGACGCCGCTCTCGTCGGCCGCCGCGGCGATCCGGGCGGCCATCTCGGCGGGATCGGCGAAGGGCGATCCCTCCCGGTCGTGATGCAGGTAGTGGAACTCCCCCACCCGGGTGAAACCGGCTTCCAGCATCTCGACATAGGCCTGGGCGGCGATGGCCTCGACCTCGTCGGGTCCGAGGCGTTCCAGGAAACGGTACATGACCTCGCGCCAGGTCCAGAAGCTGTCGCCGGCCGGGCCGCGCACCTCGGCCAGGCCCGCCATGCCGCGCTGGAAGGCGTGGCTGTGAAGGTTGGGCAGGCCGGGGAGCGCCGGGCCGTTGGCCGCCTCGTGGACCTCGCGCGGGACGCCGTCCTGGACGCGAATGATGCGGCCGCCCTGAAGCGTCAGGCGGACGTTTTCAGCCCAGCCCGTTTCCAGCAAGGCGCTTTCGAACCACAGGGTCGTCGTCGGATCGGTCACTGGACAAGCCTCACGTCTCGGACTTATGTCTATACATATTCGCCGTTCGAGGGAAGGAGGCGGCCATGCGCTGCGACAGGGTCTGGGCTCGCGCCCGCCTCGCCACGCTCGCCTCCGGGCGGCTAGGCCTGGGCGAGGTTGACGATGGCTGCGTGGCGGCCCGCGACGGCCGGATCGTCTATGCGGGCTCGGCCTCCGAGGCGCCGGCCTTCGTCACCGACGAGACGATCGATTGCCAGGGCCGCTGGATCACGCCGGGACTCATCGACCCTCACACCCATCTGGTGTTCGGCGGCGACCGCGCCCACGAGTTCGAGCTGCGCCTGTCCGGCGCCTCCTATGAGGAGATCGCCCGGGCCGGCGGCGGCATCGTCTCGACCATGGCCGCCACCCGCGCCGCGAGCGAGGACGAGCTGACAGCCGGCGCCCTGCCCCGCCTGGACGCCCTGATCGCCGAGGGGGCGACGACCGTCGAGGTGAAGTCCGGCTACGGGCTTTCGCTGGAGCACGAACTGAAATCGCTGCGCGCGGCGCGCGCGCTTGGCCAACGCCGCGCCGTGACCATCAAGACCACCTTCCTGGGGGCCCACGCCCTGCCGCCCGAATTCGCGGGCGATGCGGACGGCTATATCGACCTGGTCTGCCGCGAGTTGATCCCGGCGGTGGCCGCCGCGGGCCTGGCCGACGCGGTGGACGCCTTCTGCGAAGGCATCGGCTTCACCCCGGACCAGACACGCCGGGTGTTCGAGGCCGCCAGGGCCCATGGGCTGCGCGTCAAGCTGCACGCCGAACAGCTTTCCAACCTGCATGGCGCGGCGCTGGCCGCCGAGTTCGGTGCGCTGTCGGCCGACCACCTGGAGCACCTGGACGAGGCCGGCGTCGCCGCCATGGCGCGCGCTGGCGTGGTGGCCACCCTGCTGCCCGGCGCCTACTACTTCGTCCGCGAGACGAAGCCGCCGCCGATCGGCGCCCTGCGCGCCGCCGGCGTGCCCATGGCGCTGGCCACCGACTGCAATCCCGGCACCTCGCCGCTCACCTCGTTGCTGCTCACCATGAACATGGGCGCGACCCTGTTCCGGCTGACCGTGGAGGAGTGCCTGGCCGGGGTCACCCGCGAGGCCGCGCGCGCGCTGGGGATACTCGCCGAGACCGGGACCCTGGAGGCCGGCAAACGCTGCGACCTCGCCGTCTGGGACATCGAGCGCCCGGCCGAACTCGTCTATCGCATGGGCTTCAACCCGCTCCATGCCCGCGTCTGGAGTGGCCTATGAACGACGTCGTCTTGCGGCCCGGCGAGGTGAGCCTCGCCGAATGGGCGGCGATCTACCGGGGGGCGACGGCGCGGCTCGACGCGTCCAGCGCCCCGCTCATCGCCGAGAGCGCCGCGGCCGTGGAGCGGATCCTGGCCAAGGGCGAGCCGGTCTACGGGATCAATACCGGGTTCGGGAAGCTGGCCAGCGTCCGCATCGCCGCGGCCGATCTTGCGACGCTGCAGCGGAATATCGTGCTCTCGCACGCCGCGGGGGTCGGGGAGGCTTCTCCGGTTCCTGTGATCCGGCTGATGCTGGCGCTGAAGCTGGCGAGCCTGGCCCAGGGCGCCTCCGGGGTGAGGCCGGCCACAGTCGCCTTGCTGGAGGATATGCTGACAAAGGGCCTGACGCCGGTCATTCCCGGCCAGGGTTCGGTGGGCGCCTCGGGCGACCTCGCGCCGCTGGCCCACATGGCCGCGGCCATGATCGGGGTCGGCGAGATCTTCGTCGGCGGGACGCGGCTGCCGGCCGGCGAGGCTCTGGCCCAGGCCGGGCTCGCGCCGCTGTCGCTCGGGCCCAAGGAGGGCCTGGCCCTGCTGAACGGAACGCAGTTCTCCACCGCCAACGCGCTCGCCGCCCTGTTCGGGGCCGAGCGGCTGTTCCAGACCGCCCTGGTGACCGGAGCACTGTCGACCGAGGCCGCCAAGGGCTCGGACACGCCCTTCGATCCCCGCATCCACGCCCTGCGCCGCCATGCCGGCCAGATCGAGACCGCCGACGCCCTGCGCGCGCTGATGGAAGGTTCGGCGATCCGCGCCTCCCACCTGCAGGGCGACGAACGGGTGCAGGATCCCTATTGCCTGCGCTGCCAGCCCCAGGTGATGGGTGCGGCCCTCGACGTCCTGCGCCAGGCCGCCGCCACCCTGGCGACGGAGGCCAACGGGGTCACTGACAATCCGCTGATCTTCCCGGAGAGCGACGAGGCCCTGTCCGGCGGCAACTTCCACGCCGAGCCGGTGGCCTTCGCCGCCGACATGATCGCGCTGGCCGTCTGCGAGATCGGCTCCCTGGCCGAACGGAGGATCGCCATGCTGGTGGACCCAGCGCTGTCGGGCCTGCCGGCCTTCCTGACCCCCAAGCCGGGGCTAAATTCCGGTTTCATGATCCCGCAGGTGACCGCCGCGGCCCTGGTCAGCGAGAACAAGCAGAAAGCTTATCCGGCCAGCGTCGACTCCATCCCGACCTCGGCCAACCAGGAGGACCATGTCTCCATGGCCGCCCACGGCGCGCGGCGACTGCTGGGCATGGTCGACAACGCCACCGCCGTTATCGGCATCGAGCTGCTGGCGGCGGCCCAGGGCTGCGACTTCCATGCGCCGCTGACCTCGAGCCCGGTCCTGGAGGCGACGCGCGCGCTGCTTCGCGCTCAGGTCCCGCACCTAACCGACGATCGCCACTTCCATCCGGACATGGAGGCCGCCATCGCCCTGGTGCGCTCCGGCGCCGTGCTCGACGCCGCCGGGGCCGTCCACCTTCCAAGCGTGTCGTGATGGAGTGGCTGGAGGTCCATCGCGGCGCAGCGCCCCTGGTGGTGAGCTTCCCGCACACTGGGACCCTGATCCCCCTGGAGATCGAGAGGCGCCTGGCCTCGCCCTGGCTGGCGCGCAAGGACGCCGACTGGTGGATCGACCGGCTGTACGGCTTCGCCCGCGACCTGGGGGCGACCACCGTGCGCACCGCGGTCAGCCGCACGGTGATCGACGTGAACCGCGCCCCCTCCGGCGTCTCGCTCTATCCGGGTCAGGCGACCACGGAACTCTGCCCGACCACCACCTTCGACGGCGAGTCGCTCTACGCTGACGGCGGGCCCGACGACGCCGAGATCGCACGGCGTCGGGAAACCTATTTCGCGCCCTATCACGACGTCCTGCGGACCGAGCTGGCCCGCCTGCGCGGCGTCCATGACAAGGTGGTGCTCTACGAGGCCCATTCGATCCGCTCGGTCATTCCGCGCCTGTTCGAGGGCGAACTGCCGAACTTCAACCTGGGCACCAATTCGGGCGAGAGCTGCGATCCGGCCCTGACCGCCGCCGTCGAGGCGGCCTGCGACGCCAGCGGCTTTTCCCGCGTCACCAACGGCCGCTTCAAGGGCGGCTGGACCACCCGCCACTACGGCGAGCCGCGGTCCGGCGTCCACGCCATCCAGATGGAGCTCGCCTGCCGGGGCTACATGGACGACCCGGCCGAGCCGCCGACCCCGGCGATCTGGCCCGCCCCCTACTCCGACGCTAAGGCCGCACCCATGCGCGCGGCCCTCACCGATGTCCTGAAGGCGTGCATCGCCTTCGCCAAAGCCTGAGTCCGCCATGACCCGCCTCGACACCAATCGCGTCATCCGCCCCGCCACCGGCACGACGCTCACCGCCAAGAGCTGGCTCACCGAAGCGCCGCTGCGGATGTTGATGAACAACCTGCATCCCGACGTGGCCGAGCGCCCCGAAGAGCTGGTGGTCTATGGCGGCATCGGCCGGGCGGCGCGCGACTGGGAGAGCTTCGACAAGATCGTCGAGACGCTGCGCCGCCTGGAGGACGACGAGACCCTGCTGGTCCAGTCGGGGAAACCGGTCGGCGTGTTCAGGACCCACGCCGACGCGCCCCGGGTGCTGATCGCCAACTCCAACCTGGTGCCGCGCTGGGCGACCTGGGAGCACTTCAACGAGCTCGATCGCAAGGGCCTGGCCATGTACGGCCAGATGACCGCCGGCTCCTGGATCTATATCGGCGCCCAGGGGATCGTGCAGGGCACCTATGAGACCTTCGTGGAGATGGGCCGTCAGCACCATGGCGGCGACCTGTCCGGCAAGTGGCTGCTGACCGCGGGCCTGGGCGGCATGGGCGGGGCCCAGCCCCTGGCGGCGGTGATGGCCGGCGCCTCGTGCCTGGCCATCGAGTGCAATCCCGCCAGCATCGCGATGCGGCTGCGCACCGGCTATCTCGACCGCTCCACCGAGAACCTCGACGAAGCCCTGGCCTGGATCGAGCAATCCTGCCGCGACAAGACCCCGATCTCGGTCGGCCTGCTGGGCAACGCCGCCGAGCTGCTGCCGCTGATGTTCGCGCGCGGGGTGCGACCGGACCTGCTGACCGACCAGACCTCGGCTCACGACCCGATCAACGGCTACCTGCCCAAGGGCTGGAGCCTGGAGCGCTGGGCCGCCATGCGCGCCCAGGACCCAAAGCAGGTGGAGGAAGCCGCCCGGGCTTCCATGGCCGAGCACGTCCGGTCGATGCTGGCCTTCCAGGCGGCCGGCGTGCCCACCGTCGACTACGGCAACAACATCCGCCAGATGGCCAAGGAGGAAGGCGTGAGCAACGCCTTCGATTTCCCGGGATTCGTGCCGGCCTATATCCGCCCGCTCTTCTGCCGGGGGATCGGGCCCTTCCGCTGGGCGGCGCTGTCGGGGGATCCCGAGGACATCTACAGGACCGACGCCAAGGTGAAGGCGCTGATCCCCGACAACGCCCACCTGCACAACTGGCTCGACATGGCGGCCAAGCGGATCCAGTTCCAGGGCCTTCCGGCGCGGATCTGCTGGGTAGGGCTGGGCGACCGCCACCGCCTGGGCCTTGCCTTCAACGAGATGGTCGCCTCGGGCGAGCTGAAGGCCCCCGTGGTGATCGGCCGCGACCACCTGGACTCGGGTTCGGTCGCCTCGCCCAACCGCGAGACCGAGGCCATGCGCGACGGTTCCGACGCGGTCTCCGACTGGCCGCTGCTGAACGCCCTGCTGAACACCGCCTCGGGCGCCACCTGGGTGTCGCTGCACCATGGCGGAGGGGTGGGCATGGGCTTCTCGCAGCACGCCGGCATGGTCATCGTGGCCGACGGCACGCCGGCGGCGGCCAAGCGCCTTGAACGTGTGTTGTGGAACGACCCGGCCAGCGGCGTGATGCGCCACGCCGACGCCGGCTATGAGATCGCGCTAACAGTGGCCCGCGAGAAGGGTCTGGACCTGCCGGGCATCCTTCCCTGATGCAGGTCCTGCGCGCCGCAGACCGGATCGCGGTCCCCTGGAAGAACGGCGGCGGGGTCACCCGCGACGTCGTCGTCTCGCCGGCAGGCGCCGGGATCGACAAGTTCGACTGGCGGCTCAGCATCGCCGATGTGGCGACCGGTGGGCCATTCTCGGCGTTTCCGGGGGTGGACCGCGTCCTGACGGTTATCGAGGGCGCGGGCTTGTCGCTGTCCATCGACGGCCGCGCGGCGGTGGTGCTGGAAGCGGGCTCCCCGCCCCTGGCCTTTTCCGGCGATGCGCGCTGCGAGGCCGGCCTGCGGGAGGGCCCGATCCGCGACCTCAATGTCATGGTGCGACGCGGAGCCTACCGCGCCCACGTCCGGCGGCGGTCGCTGGACGCCGGCGACATCTTCGTTGGTCGGGGCGAGGTCACCCTGCTGCTGGTCCTGGAGGCCGCGACCGCATCCTGGCCGGGCGGCGAGGCCGCCTTGGCCCGCGAAGACGCCCTGCTGGCGCCCGCCGGCGCGCCGGTGACCTTCGGCGCCGCTGTCCGCCTGATCGTGGCGCAGATCGATCCGGCCTGAACCCCGACATCGCAGCCTTCGCCAAGGGCTGACGCGACGGCATGGTTGACGCCGAACGCCAACAGGTTCGAGCCTTCGCCTTCATCCACACGGGGTCGGTCATGCTAGGGCGTCTGGGACTGGTTCTTGCGGCGGCGCTGCTGCTGTCGGGGTGCGCGGCGGATCTCACCTATGCGGAGCTGGAGGCGAAATACGCCAGCCCCGCCTCGCGCTACCTCGACCTGCCGGACGGCGTGCGCGTCCACTACCGCGACCAGGGCCAGCGGGACGGACAGCCCCTCGTGCTGCTTCACGGCTTCTCGGCGTCCCTCCACACCTGGGAGCCGTGGGTGCGCGAGCTCGGAAACGACTACCGAATCGTCAGCCTCGACCTGCCAGGCCACGGACTGACGAGAACCCCGGACGGCTACGCGCTGTCGACGGCAGGCAATGTGGCGGTCGTGCAGGGGGTGGCGCGGGCGCTCGAACTCGACCCCTTCGTCCTGGCGGGAAATTCCATGGGCGGGGCGGTCGCCTGGAACTACGCCATCGCCCATCCCGACCGGCTGCGGGGCCTGGTCCTGGTCAACGCAGCCGGTTGGCCGCGCAGCGAGGCCCCGGACTCACAGCCCCTGGCCTTCAGGCTGATGGGAAACCCGATCGGGCGAGCGCTGCTCAAGAACCTCAATCCGCGACCTGTCGCCGGGCCGGGCCTAAAGGACGCCTACCTGGACGAACGCCTGGTGACCAAGGCGGTGGTCGATCGCTATGTCGACTTCGCCCGGGCGCCGGGCCGGCGGGCGCTTCTGCTCGCCCCGCGCGAAGCTCCGCCGACGCCTATCCGGCCGGAGACCTTCACGGCGATCACGACGCCGACCCTGGTGATCCACGGCGACGAAGATCGGCTGATCCCCGTCGCGGACGGTCGGGCCCTCGCCGGCGCCATTCCCGGCGCCAGGCTGATCACCTATCCGAAGGTGGGCCACATACCCATGGAACAGATCGCCAAGCACTCCGCGGCCGACGTACGGGCGTTCGTGGAGAGCCTGCCGCCGTCCCCCTAGTCGACCGGCACCGTGTAGTTGAGCGCCAGCCGGCCGCCGTCGGGATAGATGGTCTGGCCGGTGATGTAGGAGGCGTCCTCGCTTGCCAGGAACACGGCCACGCGGCCGATCTCCTCCGGTTCGCCGAAGCGCTTGAGCGGCGTGCGCTGCAACACCCTGCGGCGCGCGTCGTCGTCCTCCATCACGCCCTTCAAAATATCCGTGACGATAGTGCCGGGGCCGATGGCGTTGACCCGGATGCCGTAGGGCGCCAGGCCCAGCGCCATGGCCTTGGTCAACTGGCCGACCCCGCCCTTGCTGGTCACGTAGGCGACCTGGTTGGGGATCGCCAGGATCGCGTTGATCGACGACATGTTGATGATCGAGCCCTTGATCTTGGCGTCGACCATGTGGCGGGCCACGGTCTGGCCGATTACGAAGGGCGCGCGCAGATTGATCGCCAGCACCCGGTCGAAGTCGGCGAGCTCGGCGTCGAGAATGTCGCCCGGGGCCAGGACGCCAGCGTTGTTGACCAGGACATCGATACGGCCCAGCAGGGCGGCGGCCTTGATCACCGCAGCGCGGGCGGCGTCGGCGTCGCCGACGTCGCAGGTCAGGGCATGGACCTTGCGGCCCGATCGCTGGGCCAGGTCCGCGGCGGCTGCGGCCAGCCGCGGGCCGTCTATATCCATGAGGACCATGTCGCAGCCCTCCTTGGCGAAGGCCTCGGCGCAGCCCAGGCCGATGCCGCCGGCCGCCCCAGTGATGAGCGCGCAGCGCCCCTCCAGGCGACCGGTCACCAGGCGCCGACGTTGGGCATGGATGTCCAGGGCTCGGCCGGGGCCATTGCGGGGCCGGCCTGCAGCAGCTCGATGGAGATGCCGTCCGGCGAGCGGACGAAGGCCATGCGTCCGTCGCGGGGCGGGCGGTTGATCGTCACTCCGCCGTCGGCGAGCCTCTGGCAGGTCGCGTAGATGTCGTCGACCGCATAGGCCAGGTGGCCGAAATTGCGCCCGCCGCCATAGTCCTCGGGGTCCCAGTTATAGGTCAGCTCGACCGTCGGGGTCTTGCGCTCGGCGGCCGCCGCCTCGTCGCCCGGCGCGCACAGGAACACGAGGGTGAACCGTCCCCCGGGGTTTTCGACGCGCGAGACCTCCATCAATCCCAGCTTGTTGCAGTAGAAATCGAGCGAGGCGTCGAGATCGGTCACGCGGACCATGGTGTGCAGGTATTTCACGACGTGGGGGCTCCCTTCGAAGACTGGCCGCCGTGGTGTGCCGCCAGGTTAAGGTCTGCGCAAGGCTGTGCTGCGAACCTATGGCGTAAAGGGTACGATATCCGCCGAACCGCCTATCTGTCCGCGATTTCATTTGCGCTCGCAGAACGGTGGAATAACAAGGCGACGCAACCTATTTGGTGAGCTGGGGCGTGCGACCGGATTGGGACGGTCGCGACAATGCTGCTGCGCTCGGGGAACGGCTGGATGCGCTTAAAACCACAGTATCTCTTCGCCTTGATCCTGGTCGGGGTGCTCGTGCTCGCCTTCGTGGTGGGGACGATCATCAACGCCACGGCCAAGTCCGGGAAGGCCGAGGCCAAGTCCGCCGCCCAGACCAAGGCGGCCGATCCGACCGTGCAGGCGGTGCTGACGCCGGAAGTCGCCAAGCCCTATGTCGTCACGATCCGTGGCCGCACCGAGTCCGCCCGCAGCGTCGTGGTGAAGTCCGAAAGCGCCGGCGTGGTCGCCGCGGCCCCGGCGGTCGAGGGCTCCTATGTGCGCAAGGGCGCGGTGCTTTGCCGCCTGAACGTCGATGCCCGCCAGGCCACGCTCGACCAGGCGCGCGCCAATGTGCGTTCGCGCCAGCTGCAGCAGAAGGCCTCGGCCGACCTCGCCGCCAAGGGCTACCGTTCCCAGACCCAGGTCCTGCAGGACCAGGCCAATCTCGACGCCGCCATGGCGGCCGCGCGCCAGGCCGAGATCGGCGTGGAGCAGATGAACATCCGCGCGCCCTTCAACGGCGTGTTCGATAAGCGCGACGCCGAGATCGGCACCTATCTGGCGCCCGGCCAGGCCTGCGGCACCATGATCGAGCTGAACCCGCTGCTGATCGTCGGCGACCTGCCCGAGACCGAGGCCTCCAAGGTCCGGGTCGGGGCCAACGCCACGGCGCAGCTGACCTCGGGCGAGAGCCTGGCGGGCCGCATCCGCTACGCGTCGCGCGAGGCCGACGCCATGACCCGCACCTATCGGGTCGAGGTCACCGCCAACAACCCGAACCTGATCCGCTCGGGCCTCTCGGCCTCGGTCAAGATCGGAACGGGCGTGGGCCCGGCCCACCTGGTTCCCCTGTCGTCGCTGGTGCTGGACGCCAAGGGCCGCCAGGGCGTCCGCTACGTCCTCGACGACAACCGCGTGGCCTTCTCCCCCGTCACGGTGCTGGAGGAGACCCCGCAAGGCATCTGGGTGACGGGCCTGCAAGGTCCCGTCCGCATCATCACCGTCGGCCAGTCGTACGTGGCCGAGGGTCAAAAGGTTCGCGTGGGCGTCGCGCGCTAAGCGCGGACGCTCGCCGTAGGAGACTGGGCAGATGATCGGACCTCTGATCGACGGCGCGATCAAACGGCGCAAGGTCGTGCTGGCCGTCACCCTGATCGCCAGCATCTTCGGCCTGTTCGCCTATCTGGCGATGCCGCGGGAATCCAACCCGAACATCGACTTCCCCTTCATCTCCGTGGTCGTGCCCTATCCCGGCGTCAGTCCAGAGGACGCCGAGCGCCTGCTCGTGCGCCCGCTGGAGACCGAGCTGCAGGCGATCGAAGGCATCAAGGAGATGAACGCGGTCGCCCGCCAGAGCATGGCGATCGTCAATCTCGAGTTCGAGGCCGACTTCGACAAGGACAAGGCCCTGGGCGAAGTCCGCGCCAAGGTCGACCTGGCGCGCGGCGAGTTCCCGCCGGACGCCGAAGAACCGATCATCGAGGAAGCCAATTTCACCGGCGAGCCGATCATCGGCATCGTTCTGTCGGGGGCCGCCCCCGAGCGGACCCTGTTCCAGATTGCGCGTTCGCTGCAGGACCGCCTGGAAAGCGCGCCCGGCGTGCTGGAAGTCTATCTGAACGGCGGCCGCGAGGAGTTCCTCGAGGTCACCGTCGACCCGGCGCGGATGGAGGCGGCCAACGTCACCACCGGCGAGTTGGCCCAGGTGATCGGCCGCAACAACCAGCTGGTCCCCGCCGGAAACCTTGAGTCCTCCACCGGCAAGTTCGCCGTGAAGGTCCCGGGCGTGGTCGAGAAGCCGGAAGACATCCTGGCCCTGCCGATCAAGAAGAACGGCGACCGGCTGATCACGGTCGGCGACATCGGCGACGTTCGCCGCACCTTCAAGGAAGCCACCCTCATCACCCGCTTCAACGGCCAGCCCGCCTTCTCGGTGGACGTGGCGAAGCGGTCGGGAGCCAATATCCTCGATACGGTGAAGGAGGTCCGCAAGGTCGTCACCGAGGAGCAGAAGCGCTGGCCCGAGACGATCAAGGCCAACTACATCTTCGACGAAAGCGACTTCATCGGCCGCACCCTGGTGGTGCTGGAAAGCGGCCTGCTGACGGCCACCATCCTGGTCATGCTGATCATCGTGACCACCCTCGGCATCCGCCAGGGCCTGATGGTGGGCGCGGCGATCCCGGCCTGCTTCCTGCTCGCCTTCCTGATGCTGAACGCCAACGGCGTGACCCTGAACCAGATGGTCATGTTCGGCCTGGTGCTGGCCGTCGGCATCCTGGTCGATGGCGGCATCGTGGTGGTGGAGTACGCCGACCGGAAGATGGCCGAGGGCATGCCCAAGGAGGAGGCCTTCGCCGCCGCCGGCAAGCGCATGTTCTGGCCGGTGCTGAACGGCACCCTGACGACGCTTTGCGCCTTCCTGCCCTTCCTGTTCTGGAACTCGATCCCCGGCAAGTTCATGAGCTTCCTGCCCATGACCCTGTTCTACGTGCTGGGCGCTTCGATCTTCATCGCCCTGATCTTCACCCCGGCCCTGGGTTCGATCTTCGGCCGCAAGGCCGCCGTCGACGCCGAGCACCTGGCCGAGATCGAAAAGTCCGAGCGGGGCGACCCGCGCGAGATGAAGGGCTTCATGGGCTACTACGCCCGGATGATCGACGTGCTGGGCCGCCATCCCGGCCGCACATGCCTGGCGACGCTTGGCATAATCGTCGTGATCGTCATGGCTTTCAGCGCGGCCAAGAAGCCCTCCGAGTTCTTCCTGCAACAGGACCCGGAATGGGTGAACGTCTTCGTCAAGGCCCGCGGCAACCTCTCGCCCCAGGCGCAGGACATCCTGGTCAAGCAGGTCGAGAGCCGTCTGCAGGGGATCAAGGGCGTCAATTCGATCTTCGCGCGCACAGGCTCCAGCAGCCCCGGCGGCGGCCCCAACTCCGCGCCCAACGACACCATCGGACGCCTGAACCTCGACTTCGCCGAGTATGAGGAACGCCAGGCGCTCGGCCTGGTCGGCAAGGACATCGCCAACGAGGTCCGCAAGCGCGTCACCGACCTGCCCGGCATCGAGGTCGAGGTTCGCGAACCCCAGGGCGGGCCGCCCACCGGCAAGGACGTGCAGGTCGAGCTGCGCGGCCAGGATGCGGTTGCGCTGAATGCCGCGGCCGACATGGTCAAGGCCAAGTTCGCCAGCGATCGCGACCTCTATGAGATGGAGGACAACCGGACCTCCCCCGGGATCGAGTGGAACCTGGCGGTCGACCGCGAGGCCGCCGGCCGCTACGGCGTCGACGTGCTCTCGGTCGGTCAGGCCATCCAGTTCGTGACCGGCGGGGTGCTGGTCGGTCGCTTCCGCCCCGACGACGCCGACGACGAGCTGGACATCCGCGTCCGCTTCCCGCCCGAGGCGCGCAACGTGGCGGCCTTCGACACCCTGAAGATCCCGACCGCAAGCGGGCCGGTGCCGGCCAGCTACTTCATCAAGCAGATGCCCGCCCAGCAGGTGACCACCATCCAGCGCCGCGACGGCCAGCGCCTGGTGGTTATCCAGGCCAACACCATCGAAGGCGTGGCCGCCAGCCAGAAGATCGAGCAGCTGCGACCCTGGCTGGAGAAGGCCACGATCGACCCCTCCGTCCGCTGGAAGTTCACTGGCGCCGACGAGGAAGGCCGCGAGGCCGCGGTGTTCTTCATGACCGCCATGGCCGTTTCGCTGTTCCTGATGGGGGTGATCCTGCTCTGGCAGTTCAACTCCTTCTATGGGGTGCTGGTGACACTCTCGGCGGTGGCCCTGTCCACGGTAGGCGTGCTGCTGGGCGTCGTTGTCAACATCGGGCACACCTTCGACTACATCTCGGTGATCATGCTCGGGACCGGGGTCGTGGCCCTGGCCGGCGTGGTGGTGGGCCACAACATCGTGCTGGTGGACACCTACTATCAGCTCAGGCGCCAGGGTTTCCCGGCCGACGAGGCCGCGGTCCGCTCGGCCGCCCAGAGGTTCCGGCCGGTCATGCTGACCACCCTTGTGACGGTGGTGGGCCTGCTGCCGCTGATGTTCCAGGTGCACCCGAACTTCCATGGCTTCCACATGGAGTACAAGGCGCCCGGTTCGGAATGGTGGGTGCAGCTCTCGGGCGCCGTGGTCTGGGGCCTGTCCTTCGCCACCCTCCTGACCCTGATCCTGACGCCGGTCCTGCTGGCGGCGCCCAAGGTGGCCTCGCGTCGGTTCGCCTGGTTCTGGGGCAAGACGGGGGGCAGGGTCTTCAAGCCCCGCCAGACGCCGTCGCGGAAGCCCTCGGTGGTGTTCGGCGACGACGACCTGCCCAAGGCCGCCGAGTAGCGCGATCCAGATGCTCCCCCTCTGGGGGAGCTGTCAGCGAAGCTGATTGAGGGGGATTTTGACTCATCCCGCCGTGGATGAAGCCCCCTCCGTCACGCCGCTTCGCGACGCGCCACCTCCCCCAAATCGCGCTTCGCGCTGGGGGAGGATCTAGCGAGGCCTCAGACTTCCCGCGTCTGGCGACGCCAGAGGGCGGCGTATTCGCCGGCGTTCTCCAACAGTTCGGCGTGGCGCCCCTGCTCGACGATACGGCCGCGACGCAGGACCAGGATCAGGTCGGCGTCGACCACGGTGGACAGCCGGTGGGCGATCACCAGGGTGGTGCGCCCTTCCCTCACCTTGCGCAGGGTGGCCTGGATCGCTTCCTCGGTGGGGCCGTCGAGGGCGCTGGTGGCCTCGTCCAACACCAGGAAGCGGGGATCGGCCAGCAGTGCGCGGGCGATGCCCACACGCTGACGCTCACCGCCGGAGAGCTTCAACCCCCGCTCTCCCACCAGGGTCGCCATGCCGTTCGGCAGGCCATCGATGAAGCCGCCCAATTCCGCAGCCTCGGCCGCGGCGCGGACGTCGGCGGGGCTGGCCTCCGGCCGGGCGAAGGCGATGTTGGCGGCGATGGTGTCGTTGAACAGGGCCACGTCCTGCGGCACCAGAGCCACCGCCCGGCGCAGGGCCGATTGCTTCACCTGGCGCAGGTCCACGCCATCGAGGGTGATCCGCCCGCTCTGCGGATCGATCAGCCGCAGGGCCAGGCGCACCGCCGTGGTCTTGCCCGCGCCCGAGGGGCCGACCAGGGCCACCGTCGAGCCCGGCGCGGCCCGGAAGTTCATGCCGATCAGGCCCGTGGAGCGGGCGTCGTGGCGGAACTCCACGTCCTCGAACACGATCTCGGCCCCGCGCCCGGTGGCGGGCGGCAGGTCCCGCGCGTCGGGCGCATCGACGATGTCGGGCTGGAGCGCCGTGAGCGCCACCATCTGCTCCATGTCGATGAAGGCCTGGCGGATCTCGCGGTAATTGAAGCCCAGCATGTTGAGCGGGCCGTAGATGCCAATGAGCAGCAGGATGGCCATGGTGACGTCGCCGATCCGCATCCGGCCTTCCAGGACCTCGTAGCCGGCCATGACGGTCATCAGGGCCAGGCCCAGGTTCAGCACCACGGACTGGATGGCGTTCAGCATGGAGAGCGAGGTGTTGGCCTTCACGCCGGCCTTCACATAGTCGCCCATGGCCGCCGCGTAGCGGCCGACGGTGCGATCCTCCGAACCGAAGGTCTTCACGGTCTCGTAGTTCAGCAGGGCGTCCACCGAGAGGCCCGCGGTGCGGCTGTCGGCCTCGTTCAGCTCCCGCCGATGGGCCAGCCGCCAGTCGGTGATCTTGAAGGTCAGCACCGTGTAGATGACGATGGTGACGAAGGCGGTGAGCGCGAAGCGCCAGTCCAGCCGGGTGGCCATGACAATCATGGCCAGGACCAGCTCGATGGCCGTGGGGCCCAGGTTGAACACCACGCTGCGCATCAGGAAGTCGGTGGACCGCGCCCCGCGGTCGATGATCCGGGCCATGCTGCCGGTCTGCTTGCCCTGGTGGAAGTCCAGGGACAGGGCAAGCGCATGGGCGAAGGTCTCGGTCGCCGCCTTGGCCATGGTCGACTGGCTGACCACGGTGAAGATGGCGTCGCGGGCGTACGGCGCGCAGGCGGCGATCAGCCGAAGGCCGACGAAGGCGAGCGCAAAGGTCACGAAGCCGACCCCGACCTCGGCCACCGCCGAGGCTCCCACCCCAGGCGCCAGGGTGTTGATCGCTTCCCCCAGCGCCACGGGCGCGCCCACTCCGGCGAGCTTACCGACGAACACCAGGGCCAGGGACACGCTGACCCGCCATTTCAGGCCGGGCGCGCCCGAGCGCATCACCAGTCGGCCGAGATCGGCCATGGAGCGCCAGAAGTCGAACTTGACCGAGGCCGGGGAGATCGCGCCGGGAACAGCGAAGCCGCGCGCCGTGCTGGGGTGGGCGAAGGTCAAGTCAGGGCGCTCACTTCAGCAACAGGGTTGATTGCGCGCCGCCGCCCGGCGTCATCCAGTCGACCCTCAGACCCGACCCGACCTGGACCGCGCGGAACGGCCCGCTGGCCAGCGGCGGAGCGGAGGTGGCGTCGACGGTCACGGTGTTCTCGGTGGCGTCGCCGAATACGTCGACCTGGTGCGCGCCCGGCGGCAGGGGCTGGGTTAGCGCGATGGCGTAGCGGCCGGTGGAATCGGCGCGACCGTCGGCCGTCTGGCGGCCGTCGATATGAACGCTGAGCGCCGCCCCGGCCGGGGCCCGGCCGGAGACCACCGCCCCGCCCTCCCGGTCGAAGTCCACGGCGTCCAGGCCGTGCTGGCCGCGCGGACCGATGCGCAGGGCGCCGGCCCCGGCGCGCAGCAGCACCGGCTCTCCCTGGGGCGTGAGCAGCAGATAGCCCTCGCCCTGGGCCGTACGCGGGCCGCTGGCGGCCGAGATTCCGTAGATGCGGGCCTCGGGCGAGGCCGGCAGGGTGAGCCGCCAGACGCCCTTGGGGTCGGCGTTGGCGAAGATCGCCTCGCCGGCGGGCGTGGCCAGCCGCACCCTGGCGCCGGCCGGGGCCGTGCCAGACAACAGAAGGCTGGCGCCCTGGACGCGAGCGGCGGTGACGGCGGGGGGTGTCACATACGCGGCCTCCGGCGGCGCCTGGGGCGCCGTTCCGGGCACGATGACCGGTGGGGTCCCCTCGCCACACCCGGCGAGCAGAGCCAACAGGGATGCAAAGATAAGAAACGGCGCACGGAACACGACTTGCTTGAAACTCCTTAACCCGGATCATAGCTAATCGGACCTTCCAGGCGCATCCGCAAGCGCGCCCGGAATGGAATGTTCTCCCGGAGCCCAAGCGAATGGGGCCAAAGCCCGCCCATCTGGAATCGGTCTGCGTGTTCTGCGGATCGTCCGACGCCGCCGAACCGCGGCTGCTGGCCGACGCGGCGACCCTTGGCCGAGACCTCGCGGCGGCGGACCTGACCCTGATCTATGGCGGCGGCGGCGTTGGCCTGATGGGCGCCTGCGCCATCGCAGCCCACGAGGCCGGCGGCCGGGTGCTGGGCGTGATTCCGCATTTCCTGAAGGAGCGCGAGCGCCGGCTGGACGTGGTGGAGACCATCACCGTCAGCTCCATGCACGAGCGCAAGCAGATCATGTTCGAGCGCTCCGACGCCTTCGTGGTGCTGCCCGGCGGCATCGGCACCCTGGAAGAGGTGGTGGAGTTGCTGTCCTGGCGGCGCCTGGACCTGCACGCCAAGCCCGTGGTGTTCTTCAGTCCCGACGGCTTCTGGGAGCCTCTGTTCCAGCTCTTCCAGCACACGGTGGATCACCGCCTGACTCCTGGATCGTTCATGCGGAGCTGGATCTCGGTAGATCGGATCGAGGATGTGATCCCCGCCCTGGTCCAAGCGCCGGCCGACGTCGAGACGCCGCCGGTCGCCGCGCGGATGACCTGAGGCGCTCAGCGCTCCAGGAGGATCACGTCGCCATGGTAGCTGGTCCGCGCAAACTCGCGGAAACCGGCCTTTTCGGCCACCCGCAGCGACGGCGCGTTGTCGGGGCTGATCATGCAGACCAGGCGGCCATCGTCGAACCGCTGGTCGGCCCAGGCGAGCGCCGCGCTGACGGCCTCGGTCGCGTAGCCCTTGCCGTGGACCGCCGGCGACAGCGCCCAGCCCATCTCAGGGGTCCTTCCGAACGAGGGCGACATCTGGCGCTTGAAGTCGGCGAAGCCGACCTCGCCCACGAACCGTCCGCCGGCCTTCTCGCGCACGGTCCAGAAGCCGTAGTCCATCTGGTCCCAATGGCCGATATAGCGCAGCAGCCGCGACCAGACCTCGTCCAGCGCCGCCGGCTTGCCGCCGATGAAGCGGGTGACCTCGGCGTCGCCCCACATGGCCAGGCAGTCGTCCAGGTCGGCCTTCACATGGCCGCGCAGGATCAGGCGCTCGGTCTCGATGACGGGAGCGCGGCTCACACCTTGGTCACTTGGTCGCGGAAGCCGTTGACGATCGGATAGCGGCGGTCGCGGCCGAAGGCCCTGGCGCCCAGCTTCACCCCCGGCGCGGCCTGACGGCGCTTGTATTCCGAGTTGTAAAGCAGGCGCTGGATGCGCTCGACCGTTGCCGGGGCGTAGCCGCGGGCGACGATCTCATCCAGCGTCGCCTCCTCCTCCACCAGGCCGTGCAGGATGGCGTCGAGTTCCGCATATTCGGGCAGGCTATCCTGGTCCTTCTGGTCGGGCCGCAACTCGGCCGACGGGGCCTTGGTCAGGATTCGCTCGGGGATCGGATCGACCGCCACGCCATAGGGGTCGTTGGCGTTGCGCCAGGCGCAGACGGCGTAGACGTCGGTCTTGTAGAGGTCCTTCAGCACGTTGTAGCCGCCGCACATGTCGCCGTAGAGCGTGGCGTAGCCCACCGCCATCTCCGACTTGTTGCCCGTGGTCAGCAGCATCAGGCCGAGCTTGTTGGAGAGCGCCATGAGCGACAAGCCGCGCGCCCGGGCCTGGATGTTCTCCTCCGTGAGATCCGGGGCGCGGTTCTCGAAGTGCGGGGTCAGCATCTGGGCGAAGGCGTCGACGGCGGGCGCGATGGAGATCTCGTCCAGCCGGCAGCCGATCCTCCTGGCGCACTGCTCCGCGTCATCCAGGCTTTCCTGACTGGTGTATTTGGACGGCAGCATGAAGCACCGAACGTTCTCCGGTCCCAGGGCGTCAGCGGCCACAATGGCGCTGATCGCCGAGTCCACTCCGCCAGAAAGTCCAAGCAATACGCCAGGAAAACCGGATTTCCTGACGTAATCTCTCAGGCCCATGACCATGGCCCTGTAGATCTCTTCCGGTCCCGTCACCCAGTCGCTCATGGGCGCCTCGACGCAGGTCCAGCCGGCCTCGCCCTTCTCCCAGGTCGAGAGCGCCAGGGCTTCCTCGAACATGGGCAGACGCATGACCACCTCGCCCTTGGCAGAGAGCGCGAAGGAGCCGCCGTCGAAGACCAGTTCGTCCTGGCCGCCGACCTCGTTGACATAGACCAGCGGCAGGCCGGTCTCGGCCACCCGCGCCCTGGCCACCTTCATCCGCTCGTCGTCGGCGGTGCGGCGGTAGGGCGAACCGTTGGGGACCAACAGGATCTCGGCGCCGCGGGCCTTCAGGTCGCCGCAGACGCCGGGCTTCCAGATGTCCTCGCAGACCGGCGCGCCGATCTTGACGCCCTTCCACTCGAAGACCTCGGGACGGTCGCCGGGCTCGAACACCCGCTTTTCGTCGAAGACCCCGTAATTGGGGAGGTCGCACTTGAAGGCCAGGCCCTTGATCTCTCCCTCCGCGAGGAAGGCCAGCGCGTTGCGCGGCCGCGAGGCGGCGTCCTTGCCGGGCCAGATCACCCCGATCAGGGCCGCGGGCCCGTCCCGGGTCTCCAGGGCCAGCCGCTCGACGGCGGCCTGGCCCGCCGCCCAGAAAGCCGGCTTCAACGCCAGGTCCTCAGGGGGATAGCCGTTGAGGAACAGCTCGGAGAAAAGCGCGATATCAGCCCCGGCGGCGCGGGCCTGCGCCAGACGCTCTCGCGCCAGCGCCTCGTTGTGGACGATGGCGCCCACGGTGGGATTGGCTTGGATGGCGGCGATGACGAGACGTTTGGACATGCCAGACATTTAGCGTCGCAGTTGACGGATCGCTACTGGCCATGACGCTCGCCCGCACAAGGTGCTCCAGCGTGGCGGGACCTTCGTCGCTTGAGTTTCGCGCGATGGCTGTCGGATGGCGCCGGCCAATCGGCCGCGCCAGCCGCCACGCTCTGAGGCGGGCGGCGGCTCACGAAAAAGGAACCCTCCCCGCTCGGGGAGGGTCAGTCCTCAGTCGTCGCGATGAACGCGCTCGCGGCGCTCGTGGCGTTCCTGCGCCTCAAGGCTGAGAGTCGCGATCGGACGGGCTTCCAGACGGGCGACCCCGATGGGCTCGCCGGTGTCTTCGCAGTACCCGTACGAATTGTCCTCGATCCGGCGCAACGCGTCGTCGATCTTGGCGATCAACTTGCGTTGACGATCGCGGGTGCGCAGCTCCAGAGCCCTGTCGGTCTCCGAGGTCGCCCGGTCCGCGAGGTCCGGATGATTCTCTGTTTCGCTCTGGAGATGGACGAGGGTCTCGCGGGATTCCCGCAGGATGTCCTCTTTCCAAGTCAACAGCTTCTGCTTGAAATACTCAAGCTGACGCTCGTTCATGAATTCCTCGTCCTCGGAAGGACGATACTCGGGCTTGTCGGCCAACATTACCGCCGTGCTCATAGACGCCTCATGCCCCCTGGGAAACCGCCCCGACAACACGCGGAGCGCTTATACCAAAACAAAATCGGCTTTCAACGAACCTCGCTCGTCACGCGCGTTTAAGACGCAGAATTCGCGCGCTCAAGTTTGGCCAGTTCGACCGCCGCCCTCACCTCGATTTCGTCGAGAACGCCCGACAGGCGCTCGTCGTCGACGCTCTGGCGCTGATCGCGGACCGCCGCGCTCAACCGCTCCAGGTCGTCGTGCGAGACCTCGCCGGACAGCATGCCCAGCTTGACCTCGTCCAGAATATCCAAGATTCGCCCGGCCCTGCCGACGGCCCGGCGTCGGCGCTCGGTCGGCCCGCCGACGTCCTGCAGCGCGAGCAGCGCATCGACGCTCATCACCCCGCCCAGGGCGCTGGCGCGCGCGACCTGCGCGGGTCCGGCGGGTGCGGCTGGCTCGGGCAGACGGAAGCCGTCGCCGCCGGCCGGACGCGCTTTGCCGGGGCCTTTCGCCGATCCGACGCCACTCGTGCCACTGACCTTCATGGAGGCCCTTTACCGACGTTTCGCGAGTCAGTCTCGCTCCGCATGTTTAGGGTATGGTTAATGCCGGGCAATTTCTGCCGCCAACCCATGTGGCGTCCGGACGCAGCACCGCCTCGGCTATTGTTTTCATTGATTTTTGCCTGAAATCCCCGCTGGCACGCGGCTCGCATGGGCCTGGGTGAGCTCAAAGTCGCATTTGCGTCAGGATCCCATGCGTTCATCGTTCCGCGTCCTCAGCGCCGTCATCCTGGCCGCATCGCTCGCCGCGGGGCCCGCCGACGCCGGATCGCGGATCAAGGACATCGTCGAGTTCGAAGGCGTCCGCGAGAACATGCTGGTGGGCTACGGCCTCGTGGTCGGCCTGAACGGCACGGGCGACAGCCTGCGCAACGCCCCCTTCACCAAGCAGAGCCTGGAAGCGATGCTGGAACGGCTGGGCGTCAACACCCGCGACGCCAACATGAACACCAAGAACGTGGCCGCGGTCATGGTCACGGCCCGGCTGCCGGCCTTCGTGGCCGCCGGCTCGCCGATCGACGCCAGCGTCTCGGCCATGGGCGACGCCAAGAGCCTGCAGGGCGGCACCCTGCTGGTCACCCCGCTACTGGGCGCCGACGGCCAGGCCTATGCGGTCGGCCAGGGCACGGTGCAAACCGGCTCGATCGCCGCCGGCGGCGCCTCGGGCTCCTCGGTCTCCAAGGGCGTGCCCACCGCCGGGCGGATCGCCGCCGGAGCCATCGTCGAGCGCGAGATCGGCTTCCAGCTCGCCAGCATGAGCTCGATGCGGCTCACCTTGCGCAATCCGGACTTCAGCACCGCCGGCAAGATCGCCGGCGCGATCAATACCCGCTACCCGGGCTCGGCGCGGGCCGATAATCCCACCATCGTCACGATCAGCGCCCCGCGCGGCCAGGACATGGTCTCCTTCATCTCCCAGGTCGAAAACCTGTCGGTCGAGCCCGACGGCCCCGCCAAGGTGGTCATCGACGAGATCGCCGGCGTGATCGTCATGGGCGAGAACGTGCGCATCTCCACCGTGGCCATCGCCCAGGGCAACTTGACGATCACGGTGCGCGAGAGCCCGGCGGTCAGCCAGCCGGCCCCCTTCAGCCGCGGCGAGACGGCGGTGGTTCCGCAGTCGGACGTCTCGGTGGACGAGGAGACGGGCAAGCAGTTCCTCACCGTGAAGAACGGCGCCTCGCTCTCCACCCTGGTCTCGGGCCTGAACGCGCTCGGCGTCACGCCGCGCGACATGATCTCCATCCTGCAGACCATCAAGGCCGCCGGGGCCCTGCAGGCCGACATCGAGGTGATGTGATGGCCGACCTCGCCGCAGCCGTCGTGCCGCCGGGCCTGACCGCCGGCGCGCCAACCGCCGCCAGCACGGCCGAGCTGGCCAAGCGTGGCCAGATCGAGAAGACCGCCAAGGACTTCGAGGCCTCGTTCCTCTCGGTGATGCTGAACCAGATGTTCGCCGGCGTTTCGTCGGAGGCCCCCTTCGGCGGCGGCCACGGCGAGGCGATGTTCAAGTCGTTCATGTCCGACGCCATCGCCAAGAAGGTGACGGCCTCCGGCGGGCTCGGCGTTTCCGACGCCATCGGGCGGGAAATGCTGAAGCTTCAGGGTTTGAGTTAGGAGACCGCGCCATGGCGCTCGCAGCCACAGACGCCGACGACCGCGTCGGACAACTGATCATGCTGACCGAACGGCTCACCGAGCTGGTCGCGCTGGAGGCCCTGGCCTTCGAGCAGCGCCGCCCACAGGACGCCGCGGCCCACATTGAAGAGACCTCGAAGCTCGCCAACCTCTACCGGCACGAGTCGGCCCGGGTGCGGGCCGATCCCAGCATGGTGGCCAGCGCGCCCCTGGCCCAGCGCACCCGGCTGATCCGCGCCACGGAGGCCTTCGACTCCGTGCTCGCGCGCCAGGGCCGCGCCCTGGAAGCCGCCAGGACGATCACCGAGGGCCTGGTCCGCGCCATCGCCGACGAGGTGGCCGCCCAGCGCAACACCGGCACGGGCTACGGCGCCGGCGCCATGCCGAGCGCGCCCGGCTCGGCGACCTCGATCACGCTCAACAAGCGCGCCTAGCGGCCGCCGCCCTTGGCTGCGTCGGCCTTAATCAGGGCGTCGAGGGTGTCCAGCCGCCGGCTCCAGAAGGCCTGGTAGTAATTCAGCCATTCGGTGGCGTCGGCCAGGGGCTCGGCCTCGATAGAGCAGACGTGCGAGCGGCCCTGCACCCGGCGGCGCAGCAGGCCGGCGCCTTCCAGCACGCGCACGTGCTTGGACGCCGCGGCGAAGGACATGTCGAAAGGCGCGGCGAGTTCGCCGATATTGCGCTCGCCTTCGGCGAGGCTGCGCAGCATGGCGCGGCGGGTGGGATCGGCCAGGGCGTGGAACACCCCGTCGAGGGCGGGCGATTCATGCAAAACCATGCCCCTCAGTAGCGCTTTTCTCAGCAATGCTCAACCATTAGGTTGAGCATTCGGACTTCCGGCACGGCCGTTCACGAAGTCTCGATCCGACGATGTAAACACTTGTTTGAACCCCAAGGCTCCGCTTAGACTGGGTCATCACCGGGCCATTCCGGTGAAACGCGTTCTCAGGGCGGGGTGAAAGTCCCCACCGGCGGTGATGGCGTCCCTCCCCTTGCGGGACGGGCCGCACAAGCCCGCGGGCGCCTGGCTGGCCGTGAGGCTCGTCAGGGACAGCAGATCCGGTGCGAACCCGGAGCCGACGGTTAGAGTCCGGTTATGAGAACCGCTGACGGCAGGGCTCCGAGCGCATCCGCGCGACGAGTCGGTCGACGGCGTCTCCCTGAGTCGTGGTTCCAACCCCGATCAGGGAACTGACCATGACCCAAGTCACCTACGAACTTCCCACCGCCAACGGCGCTTTCCGCCAGGCCCGCATCGCCTTCATCCAGGCGGGCTGGCACGCCGAGATCGTCGACAACGCCTATCAGGGCTTCATCGCCGAGATCGGCCAGCTGGGCTTCGCCCAACAGTCCGTCGACCGCTTCGAGACCCCGGGCGTCTTCGAGATCCCCCTGCACGCCCAGACCCTGGCCAAGACCGGCCGCTACGCCGCCATCGTGGCCGCGGGCTTCGTGGTCAATGGCGGCATCTATCGCCACGACTTCGTCTCCCAGACGGTGATCTCGGGCCTGATGCAGGTGCAGCTCGCCACCGAGGTGCCGGTATTCTCCGTGGTGCTGACCCCGCACCACTTCCATGAGCACGAGGAGCATCGCGCCTTCTTCCGCGACCACTTCCTGGTCAAGGGGGCGGAGGCGGCCCAGGCTTGCGCCAAGACCCTGCATAGCCTCGCGCGGCTGGCGGCGGCGGCGTGAGGAGGGGGATGATGCACGAGACCCTCGCCGTCCCGCCCGGCTTTGCTCGGCACTTCCGCCAGAGCCCGCTCACAGATCCCTGGGAGCCGCTCTACAGCCGCAAGACGGAGGACGCGGTGATCCTGGGCCTCGTGGCGGAGGCGGCCCACACTAACAGCCGCGGCTTCGTCCACGGCGGGCTGATCAGCGCCCTGGCCGACAACGCCATGGGCCTGTCCTGCGCCCGATGCCTGGGCGACGGCGCCAGCCTGGTGACCGTGAACCTGACCCTGGACTTCCTGGGAACGGCCCGGACCGGCCAGTGGCTGGAATTCGCCACCATCTTCGTCAAGGCCGGCGGGACCCTGAGCTTCGCCCAGGCTTTCGTGACCGCGGACGGGGAACCGTGCGCCAGGGCCAATGCGGTGTTCCGGGTGGTGAAGAGGGCCGCCTGAGCCTTACCCAAGGACCAGCACTTCCTCGACGCCGACGGCGTCGAGGAAGTCGCGGTCGTGGCTGACCAGCAGCAGGGCGCCGTCATAGCCTCGCAACGCGGCCTCCATGGCGGCGATGGACTCCAGGTCCAGGTGGTTGGTCGGCTCGTCCAGGATCAGCAGATGCGGCGGTCGCTCCGACATCAGCACGCAGGCCAAGGCCGCGCGCAGGCGCTCGCCGCCGCTCAGCGAGGCCACGGCCTTTTCCGCCGACAGATTGCGGAACAGGAACCGCGCCAGGGCGGCGCGGGCGGCATTGTCGCTCGCCTCCGGATTCAGGCGGCGGAACGCCTCGACCAGGGTCTCCCCATTGCCCAGCAGGTCGGTGCGCTGGTCCAGCAGGGCCGCGCGCACGCCCGCCGTGATCTTGCCTCGCGTGGGGGCCAGTTCGCCGGTCGCCAGCCTTATCAGGGTGCTCTTGCCCGTACCGTTCGGGCCGGTGAGCGCCAAACGCCGCGGTCCGGTCATCCGGAACGAGACGCCCGACAGCAGCGGCGGCGCGCCGGGCCAGGCAAAGGCCACGTCCTCGAAGGCCAGGACGGTCTTGCCGGCGGCGAGTCCCGAGGGCGGCAGGTCGAAGGCCAGCCGCCGCAGGCGCTCCACCCGACCCTCGGCCTCGGCGAGGTCGGCGCCGGCCTCGGCGGCCTGGCGCTGGGCCAGCAGGCTGGCGCGCCCGCCGGAAATTTCCGCCCGCTCCTTCCTGGCGCCGAGCAGGATCTTCGGGGCGCCGCCCTTGGCCGCGTCGCGGCGGCCGGCGGCGTCACGGCGAGCCTTCTTCTCACGGGCGGCCTGGGCCTCGCGACCGACCCGCGCAAGCGCACGCTCGGCCTCGGCCAGGTCGCGGGCCGCCGCAGCCTCCTCCTCCGCCTTGCGCAGGACGTAGGCGTCGTAGGCGCCGCCATAGACCTTCGCCCCCAGGCTGGTCAGCTCGACGATCCGATCCATCCGGCGCAGCAGGCCGCGGTCGTGGCTCACCACGATCGCACCGCCCTTCCACCCGGCCAGAACCTGGGCGACCAGGGCGCGCGCCTCGGCGTCCAGGTTGTTGGAGGGTTCGTCCAGCAGCAGCAGGTCTGGCTCCGACGCCAGCAGGCCCGCCAGGGCGGCGCGGGTCGCCTGGCCGCCGCTGAGCGAGGCCGCCGGCCGTCGCGGATCGAGCCCCGCCAGGTCCACCTGGGCCAAGGCGGCGTCCAGCCGCGCCTCCAGGGTCCAGTCGGCCTCGGCGAAGTCGCCCTCCGTCCCCGCCCCCGCCTCGATGCGGGCGAGCCGCTCCAGGGCGCCGGCCAGTCCCAGCACCTCGGCGACGCTGGCGCCTTCAGGCGGCGCCACGGCCTGACGCAGGACGCCGATACGGCCGCGAACGCTCACCGACCCGGAGGCCGGCGCGAGTTCGCCGAGGATCAGGCCGATCAAGGTGGTCTTGCCGACGCCGTTGCGCCCGACGAGGCCGGTACGATCGGCCCCGAAGGCGAGGGTCAGATTGTCGAAAAGGCTGCGGCCGTCGGGAGTCTTATAGGACAGGCCATCGAGCGTGACGAAGTTGGGCATGGTCGACCGTGGACAGGTTGGCGTTCGGGACGAAGCGTATGTCCGGTGCGCGTTCCATGGTCGGGGCCTCCTTCGACGGTCGGGCCGATATAGGCGGCCGAGGCGGGCTTCGCAATTCGCGGTTTTCGGACGCTGCGTCCCGTCGGACCTTGCGACGATCCGCAGGGAGGCAGATTTGAAAGCAAGAGGCGGAGTTCGCCGCCGGTTCGCAGGGCCTATCCCATCGTCGACACGATCGATGGAGCAACCAAGATGCAGATCGCAACCGACGAAGACCGTTGGGCCGCCGTGCTGGCCAAGGACCACGCCGCCAACGACCTGTTCTTCTATTCCGTGCGCACCACCGGGGTCTATTGCCGCGCCTCCTGCGCGGCCCGTCCGGCCCGGCGCGAGAACGTCGCCTTCCACCAGACGACCGCCGACGCCAAGGCCGCGGGTTTCCGCCCGTGCAAGCGATGCCGCCCCGACGAGCCGGCGATGGCGGAGCGCCACGCGGCCATGGTCGGCGAAGCCTGCCGCGCCATCGAGGCCGCCGAGGAGGCACCCAGCCTGGCGGCCCTGTCCAGCCTGGCCGGGATGAGCCCCTATTACTTCCACAGGGTGTTCAAGTCGATCACCGGGGTCACCCCAAAGGCCTATGCCGAAGGGCTCCGCACCCGGAAGGTGCGCGAGGCGCTCACGGCCGGCGGCACGGTCACCGGGGCGATCTACGACGCGGGGTTCAACTCTGGCGGCCGATTCTACGCCAAGTCGGCCCAGGTGTTGGGCATGACCCCCACCCGCTTCCGCGCCGGCGGCGAGACGGCGACGATCAGGTTCGCCATCGGCGAGTGCTCGCTGGGCGCCATCCTGGTGGCGGCAACCGAGGTCGGAATCTGCTCGATCCTGCTGGGCGACGATCCCGAGGCCCTGGTCCACGACCTGCAGGACCGCTTCGATCGGGCGACGCTGGTCGGGGCCGATCCCGAATTCGAGGCCCTGGTGGCCAAGGTGGTGGGCTTCGTCGAGCAGCCGGGCCTGGGCCTGGATCTGCCGCTGGACGTGCGCGGCACCGCCTTTCAGCAACGGGTCTGGCAGGCGCTGCGCGACATCCCAGCCGGCGAGACCGCGGGCTATCTGGACATCGCAACGAAGATCGGCTCGCCCAAGGCGGTCCGCGCCGTGGCCCAGGCCTGCGCGGCCAACCACATCGCTGTGGCCATCCCGTGCCACAGGGTGGTTCGCACCGACGGGGCGCTATCCGGCTACCGCTGGGGCGTTGAGCGCAAGCGCGCCCTGCTGGACCGCGAGGCCGCGGCATGAGCGCCATCACCGTCGCCCCGCGCTCGGTTGAGGGCCGCATCGCCACCCTCGACTGGCCGGCCGCTCTCGCCAGCCTGGACGCCCAGGGCAGCGCCATCCTGCCGGCCTTGCTGAGCCCGGAGGAATGCCGCGCGGTGGCCGCCCTCTACGCCCAGGAGGGCGGGTTCCGCAGCCGGGTGGTCATGGGCCGCCACGGCTTCGGACGGGGCGAGTACCGCTACTTCGCCTATCCCCTGCCTGACCTCGTGGCCGACCTGCGCGCGGCGCTCTACCCGCAACTCGTGGACATCGCCAATCGCTGGAACTCCCAGATGGGGATCGCCGTCCGCTATCCCGACGACCATGCCGCGTTCCTGGAACGCTGCCACGTGGCGGGCCAGACGCGGCCCACCCCCTTGCTGCTGCAGTACCAGGCCGGCGACTACAACTGCCTGCATCAGGATCTCTATGGCGAGCACGTCTTCCCGCTGCAGGTCGCGGTGCTGCTGTCGGAGCCCGGCGTCGACTTCACCGGCGGCGAGTTCGTCCTGACCGAGCAGCGACCGCGCATGCAGTCGCGCGTCGAGGTCGCGCCCCTGCGCCAGGGCGACGCCCTGGTCTTCGCCGTTCACCACCGGCCGGTGCAAGGAACCCGCGGGAGCTACCGGGTCAATCTGCGCCACGGGGTCAGCCAGGTGCGCAGCGGCCGTCGCCATACCCTGGGTGTGATCTTCCACGACGCCCTCTAGTCCTTTCGGAGCAAAGCCATGTCCTTCGTCATCACCGGCCTGGCGGTCGAGGAATTCCGTCCGCTGTTCGGGCTTTCCGACGCCGACCTCGCCGCCCGCGGTATCATCCGCCAGACCGCAACCGCCCCCGTCGGCTTTCCCTGCCGCATCACCCTGCAGGACGCCAAGGCCGGCGAGACCCTGCTGCTGCTCAACTACGAGCACCAGCCCGCCGACAGCCCCTATCGCTCGCGACACGCCATCTTCGTCAACGAGTCGGCCACGGAGACCTGCCGCGCGGTGGACGAGATTCCCGGATGCCTGGCGGTGCGCCCCTATATCGCTTTGCGGGCCTATGACGCGGCTGGGATGATGACCGCCGCCGAGATCTCGTCCGGCGCGGATCTGCCCCCCGTGATCGACCGGATGCTCGCAGATCCGCAGGTCGCCTATCTGCATGCCCACAATGCGGGCCGCGGCTGCTTCGCGGCCCGGATCGATCGCGCCTGAGGCTTGCGAAGCACGCTTCGAAACGTGAAGGTTCGCCCTCGTTCATTTCGGGGAGAGGCGTTGGTGTTCAAGTTTTGTCTTCCGCTCGCGGTCCTTCTGGCGGGCGCGGCGCCGGCGCTCGCCGCCACTCCGGCCACCAAGGTCCTGCACGAAAACCTGATCGTGCTGGACACCCATTTCGACACGCCGGCCAATGCCGCGGTCGCGGGCTTCGACATCCGCGCACGACACACGGCCGCCGACGGCAGCCAGGTGGACTATCCGCGCATGGTCGAGGGCGGGGTCGACGGCGGCTTCTTCGTGATCTTCACGCCCCAAGGCGCGCGGGGCGTGGCCGGAAACGCCGCGGCGCGCGACCATGGCCTGCTGCGCGCGGCCGTGATCCGCGAGATGGTGGCCAAGAACGGCGACCTGTTCACCCTGGCCACCAAGGCCGAGGAGGCCCAGGCCATCTCCAAGGCCGGCAAGCGGTTCGTCTATATCAGCATCGAAAACTCTTCGCCGGTGGCCGGCGATCTCTCCCTGATGAAGACCTTCTACGACCTGGGCGTGCGGATGATGGGGCCCATCCACGTCCTCAACAACGACCTGGGCGACAGCGCCACCGATCCGAAAGGTCCCGAATGGGGCGGCCTCTCGCCCCTGGGCAAGTCGTTCGTGGCCGAGGCCAACCGACTGGGCGTCCTGATCGACGCCAGCCATTCGTCCGACCTGGTCCTCGACCAGATCCTCGAACTCTCGAAGGCGCCGATCATCCTGAGCCACACCGGCGCCAAGGCGGTCTACAACCACCCGCGCAATATCGACGACGATCGGCTGCGCGCCTTGGCCGCCAAGGGCGGGGTGATCCAGATCAACGCCTTCAGCGGCTACATGATCGACGTGCCGAAGAACCCCGAGCGCGACGCCGCCTTGCTCGAACTGACCAAGACCTATGGGTCCCCGCGCGACGTGCGCGCCGACAAGCGTGAGGCCTACAGGGCCGCCCGCGCCACCATCGACGCAAGATATCCCCAGCCGCGCGCCAATATAGACCACCTGGTGAAGCACATCCTGCACGCGGCCGAGGTGGCCGGTAAGGACCACATCGGCCTCTCCGGCGACCTGGACGGCGGCGGTGGGGTCGAGGGCTTCAACGACGTGGCCGACTATCCGGGCCTGACCGAGCGCCTGGTCAAGGCAGGCTTCAGCAAGGACGACCTGGCCAAGTTCTGGGGCGGCAATGCCCTGCGCGTGCTCAAGGAGGCCGACCGGCTGAAGGGCCAGTAGCCGTGAGGCCGCTCATCCCGGCTTTGTGAGACAGGCGGCTCGCTTGCGCACCAGCGGAGGCGGGCGTCCTCGCTATCCAGGCCGCGCTTGCCTGACGTTAGGGCCAGGCGTTCAGCTAGCCGCTCCAACCAGGAGCCGGTCCATGTACGAGCATCTCGACCTTCGCGCCGACGGCGATGTGATCTGGGCGACCATGAACCGGCCCGAGCGGCTGAACGCCCTGAACCGCAAGTTGGTGGAGGAGCTGCGCGACTTTTTCGTGGGCCTCTACTGGCGACGCGACGTTCGGGTGGTGGTGCTGAGCGGCGCCGGCGGCGCCTTCTGCGCCGGCCTCGACCTCAAGGAGCGCAACACCGCGGCGCCGGGCGGGCGCTCGGTGGGCGCCTCGCTCACCGGCCAGAGACAGATCAGCGAGATCGTCATCGCCATGCGGCGCTGTCCGCAGCCGATCATCGCCTGTGTCGACGGGGCGGCCAGCGGCGGCGGCTTCGCCCTGGCGCTGGCCTCCGACGTCCGCATCGCCACCCCGCGCACCCGCATGAACGCCGCCTTCATCCGCATCGGTCTCACCGCCTGCGACATCGGGGTGAGCTATTTCCTGCCACGCATGGTGGGGTCATCGGTCGCCGCCGAATACATGCTGACCGGCCGCTTCATCGAGGCCGAGCGCGCCTACCAGCTTGGTTTGGTCAGCCGGGTGGTCGAGCCGGCCGCCGTCCAGGCCGAGGCCCAGGCCTTTGTCGCCGACATGCTGAACGCCACGCCGCTCGGCCTGCGCCTCACCAAGGAGGCGCTGAACCACGCCATCGACGCGCAAGGCCTGGAAGCCGTCATCGCCATGGAGGATCGCAACCAGATCCTCGCCAGCCTGGACGGTGACTTCGCCGAGGGCGTGACCGCCTTCCTCGAGAAGCGGACGCCCCGCTACGAACAGCGCGACGGCTAGTCGCCGCGCCGGCCGCCGGAGCGCGCGAACAACAGGTCCGACCAGCGCCAGCTATCGGATCCGACCACCAGACGCGCGGAGCCAGGCTCGTCGCGCAGAGTGATCAGCACCAGGCCGCGCATAGGTTCGGACCGGCAGGCCGCGGGCGCGAAGCCGACCTCCCACATGATCACCTCTCGCACGGCGGCGAGCCCGCCGCCCTCCTGGCTGGGATGGCGCACCCAGTCGCCGTTCCAGACCATGATCGGCCGGCCGCCATGGGCCTTGGCGACAGCAGCCTGAACCATGGCGTCCTTGCGCAGGGCGGCCTGCAGCCGCCGCAGCATGTTGCAGTCGCCCCCGCCAGTCGGCGAGCCCGAGCCCGCCGTCGCCGCGCCGGCGAGTTGCGCATCGCTCACCTCGACCCCCTTGTCCTGGCTCGGGGCGTTCGCCGCCGGCAGGGGGACGATCGTGCGGGGCGCGGGCGTCTGCCGGAACGCGGTGCGCTTTGGAGGGGACTTGGCCGGGGCCGGCGGCTCGGGCTTCAACGCCGGCGCCGGCGGGGTCGCCGCTTCCTTCGGAAGGGGGACCTCGACCTTGGGCGGCGGCGGAGGGGTGAACAGCTCCACCGTGATGGGTTCGGGATCGGGCGCCCTGGGCGCCGGCGGCTCGGGCGAAAACACGGTCAGCACGATCGCCAGGTGCAGCGCGATGCTGAACGCCACGACGATCGCATGCCGTCGCTTGGCGAACCGCTGGCGCGTCCGCGTCGCCAGGTCCCACAGGTCCCGCGGCGCCTGATCCACGGCCGGTTCCTGACCGGGGTCGCTCATGCGGCTGCTCCGGCGCCGCCGCCCTGGTCAGGGCGCGCGCCTATCTGGGTTCGCCTGATCATGCGGGCTCCAAGTGTCGTCGCCGCCCCTAGATCACGCTCAGGCGCCCGGATCGTGGCAGGGCGCCTAGGCCAGGACGATCAGCACCACCCGCCGATTGGCCTGCCGGCCGGCCCGGTCGGTATTGGGGGCCACCGGCGCGTCGGCGCCGTAGGAGATGGTCCCGACCCGATTGAGCGCGACGCCCTGCTGGTTCAGGTAGCGGCGCACCGCCTCGGCCCGCTGCTCGCCCAGGCGATAGTTGCCTTCGGGCGAACCGGTCGAGTCCGTGTGGCCCTGCACCTCGATATAGACGTTGCGGTTTTCGCTCTTCAACCTGGCGACGAACGCGTCGAGTCGAGCCGTGGCCTCGGGCGACAATGTCGCCTTCGACACCTCGAACTTCATGCTGTCGTCGGACAGCACCTCCGAATAGACGAACTTGCCCTCCGCCAGCTTGCCCGCCGCGGTGGCGCGCTCCAGCGCCTCACGGCTGGTCCGGTCCAAGCCGACCAGACGCGTCTCGTGGCCCGCCACCTTGCCGTCGACCAGGCCGACCTGCTGGTTGACGTAGTCCTTGGTGGCACAGCCACCCAGGGTCACGACGCCCAACAGCGCCGCCGCCGCGACCGCCAACTTCGACGCATGCGCGTTCATGAAGATCCCTCCGCCTCGGTTCATCCGAACCGCCGTTAACCTTTTCAATGACCGAGTCCATCGGCTTCGAAAAGGACGGATTGCAGGGCCGGCGAACTGTGAGGCAGGGCCGAGCCGCCCGCCGGGGCGGGGGCTCAACCTCAAGTCGCGCGAGGCCTAGGACAGGACGATCAACACCACCCGACGGTTGGCCTGCCGACCCGCCCGGTCGGTGTTCGGAGCCACCGGCGCTTCGGCGCCGAAGGAGATGGTCCCGATGCGGTTCAGGGCGACGCCCTTCTGGCTGAGATAGCGACGCACCGCCTCGGCGCGCTGCTCGCCCAGCCGATAGGCGGCGGTGCTCTTCGCCTCCGTGGCGTCGGTGTGGCCCTGGATCTCCACATAGACATTGCGGTTTTCGCTGATCAGCTTGCCGGCCAGGGCGTCGAGTCGCGCCTGGGCCTCGGGGGTCAGGGTCGCCTTGGCCGCCGGGAACTTTAGGCTGTCGTCGGACAGAACCTGGGAATAGGCGAACTTGCCTCCGGCCAGCTTGCCGGCCGCGTCGGCCCGCTGCAGCGCCTCACGCGCCGTGGCGTCCACGCCCGAAATCCGGGCATCGTGGGCGGCGACCTTGGCGTCGACGACGCCGACCTGCGTATTGACGTACTCTTTGGTGGCGCAGGCGCTCAGGCTCACGGCCCCGAACATCATCGCTCCCGCGATCACCATCTTCGACGCATGCTGGATCATTGTCGGTCTCTCCGAGGCGGTCCGTGTGACCGCGGTTAGCCTTAAACGCAGATCATCGCGTCTGGTTCGAAGCTGCGACGCGCCGCCGCAGTCAAGCTGGAGGCGGGTCGATCTTTGCCGGAGCAATGCGCGGGCGGCGACGGCGGTCTCGGGGTGTACGCACAGGATTCCATGGCCAAGGTCATTGAGGCGACACTCGAACCCTCCCCTGCTGACAACGCTGCTGACAGGTTTTGACACTCGGCCGGACTAGGACTCGCCGCGAGGCTCGCCGATAAGGTCGAATGCGACGTTTGTTCGCATAATGTTCCTGTGTTATCGCTGACTCTCGGAACTACATTAGGCGGGGCCCGCTGAGCGCAGGGGGCGGATTGCGTTTCCGGAAAAACATGGCCGAACAGCTTAACTTCATCCGCGTGCGCGGGGCGCGTGAGCACAATCTCAAGAACGTCAACGTGGACATTCCGCGCGGCGAACTGGTGGTGCTGACCGGGCTGTCGGGCTCGGGCAAGAGTTCGCTCGCCTTCGACACCATCTATGCCGAGGGCCAGCGGCGCTATGTCGAGTCGCTCTCGGCCTATGCCCGCCAGTTCCTGGAGCTGATGAGCAAGCCGGACGTGGACCTCATCGAGGGCCTGTCGCCGGCCATCTCCATCGAGCAGAAGACCACCAGCCGCAATCCGCGCTCCACGGTCGGCACGGTCACCGAGATCCACGACTATATGCGCCTGCTGTGGGCCCGCGTCGGCGTGCCCTATTCGCCGGCCACCGGCCTGCCCATCGAGAGCCAGACCGTCTCTATGATGGTCGACAAACTGACGGCCTTGCCCGAGGGCGAGCGGCTCTACCTGCTGGCTCCCGTGGTGCGCGGCCGCAAGGGCGAGTACCGCAAGGAGATCGCCGAGTGGCAGAAGTCGGGCTTCCAGCGGCTGAAGATCGACGGGGAGTTCTATCCCATCGAGGACGCCCCGGTGCTGGACAAGAAATTCAAGCACGACATCGACATTGTCGTGGACCGGCTGGTGACCAAACCGGGCCTCGAGACCCGCTACGCCGATAGCATCGAGACGGCGCTGAAGCTGGCCGACGGCATCGCGGTGGCGGAATGGGCCGACAAGCCGGAGGGCCAGGACGAGCCCCGGCGCCTGCTGTTCTCCGAGAAGTTCGCCTGCCCGGTCTCCGGCTTCACGATCAGCGAGATCGAGCCGCGGCTATTCTCGTTCAACAACCCCTATGGCGCCTGCCCGGTCTGCGACGGCCTGGGGGCCAAGCTCGCCTTCGACGCCGACATGGTGGTGCCGGACAAGGACAAGACCCTGCATAAGGGCGCCATCGGACCCTGGTCCAAGGGCCCCTCCCCGCTCTACACCCAGACCCTGCAGGCGCTCGCGCGCCACTACGGCTTCTCGATGGACGAGCCCTGGTGGAAGCTCTCGGAGGCCGCCCGGAACGTCGTGCTCTACGGATCGGGGACCGAGAAGATCAAGTTCGTCTATGACGACAACGCCCGGAAGTACGAGGTCAACAAGACCTTCGAGGGCGTGCTGCCGAACCTGGAGCGCCGCTGGCGCGAGACGGATTCCTCCTGGGTGCGCGAGGAGCTGGGCCGCTATCAGTCCGAGACCCCCTGCGAGGCCTGCGACGGCTATCGCCTGAAGCCTGAATCCCTCGCCGTGAAGATCGACGGCAAGCATGTGGGCGAGGTCAGCCGGCTTTCCATCCGGCACGCCGGCGAGTGGTTCACGGCGCTCAACGACACGCTTTCCGACAAGCAGATGGAGATCGCGCGCCGGATCCTGAAGGAGATCAATGATCGCCTGCGCTTCCTGGTCAATGTGGGCCTGGACTACCTGAACCTCAGCCGCGCCTCGGGCACCCTGTCGGGCGGCGAGAGCCAGCGTATCCGCCTGGCCAGCCAGATCGGCTCAGGCCTGACCGGCGTGCTCTATGTGCTGGACGAACCCTCCATCGGCCTGCACCAGCGCGACAATTCCCGCCTGCTGGAGAGTCTGAAGGGCCTGCGCGACCTCGGCAATTCGGTCCTGGTGGTCGAGCATGACGAGGAGGCGATCCTGACCGCCGACTATGTCATCGACATGGGCCCGGCGGCCGGCGTCCACGGCGGCGAGATCGTCGCCGAGGGCACGGCTCAGCAGGTGATGGACAACCCCGCCAGCCTGACCGGCCAGTACCTTTCGGGCGTCCGTGAGATCGCAGTGCCGGAGGACCGCCGGCCGATCTCCAAGAAGAAGATGCTGCGGGTCGTCGGCGCCACCGGCAACAACCTGAAGAACGTCACCGCCGAGATCCCGGCCGGCACCTTCACCTGCATCACCGGGGTGTCGGGCGGCGGCAAGTCGACCTTCACCATCGAGACGCTCTACAAGGCCGCCGCGCGCCGGCTGCACAACGCCTCGGACGCCCCCGCCCCCCACGACAAGATCGAGGGGCTGGAGATGTTCGACAAGGTGATCGACATCGACCAGTCGCCCATCGGGCGCACGCCGCGCTCGAACCCGGCCACCTATACCGGCGCCTTCCAGCCGATCCGCGACTGGTTCGCCGGACTGCCGGAGTCCAAGGCGCGCGGCTATGGGCCGGGCCGGTTCAGCTTCAACGTCAAGGGCGGCCGCTGCGAGGCCTGCCAGGGCGACGGGCTGATCAAGATCGAGATGCACTTCCTGCCCGACGTCTACGTCACCTGCGATGTCTGCCACGGCAAGCGCTACAACCGCGAGACGCTGGAGGTGCTGTTCAAGGGCAAGTCCATCGCCGAGGTCCTGGACATGACCGTCGAGGAGGCCGCCGACTTCTTCAAGGCCGTGCCGCCGGTGCGCGACAAGATGGAGACCCTGAAGCGGGTGGGCCTTGGCTATGTGAAGGTCGGACAGTCGGCCACGACGCTCTCGGGCGGCGAGGCCCAGCGGGTGAAACTCTCAAAGGAGCTGTCGCGCCGGGCCACCGGCAAGACCCTCTACATCCTCGACGAACCGACCACGGGCCTGCACTTCGAGGACGTGAAGAAGCTGCTGGAAGTGCTCCACGAGCTGGCCGACCAGGGCAACACCATGGTGGTCATCGAGCACAACCTGGACGTCGTGAAGACCGCCGACTGGATCGTCGACTTCGGCCCCGAGGGCGGCGACGGCGGCGGCGAGATCGTGGCCCAGGGCAGCCCCGAGCAGGTGGCCGCCAACCCCAAGAGCTGGACCGGCCGCTACCTCGCCGAGATCCTCAAACGCCACGAGGAACGCCGCGGAGCCAGGCGGCGGAAGCTGGTGAGTGCTTAGCGCCGTCCCTCCTCCTTGTGGGGAGGGATGCTTGCCCTAGAGCCCGCCGAACAGCGGCAGGGTCTCGGGGGCGAGGGCGCCTTCGATCTCGAGCATGCGCATCTTGGTGTCGGTCCCGCCGGGGGCCGAGAAGCCGCCCTTGCCGCCGCCGGCCGCCAGCACCCGATGGCACGGCACCACGATAGGCTACGGATTGGCGCCCAGCGCCTGGCCGACCGCACGGGACACCGAGACATCGCCGATCTCCCGGGCGATCTCGCCATAGGTGCGGGTCTTGCCGGGCGGAATGGCGCGGGCGATCTCGTAGACGCGCAGGTTGAAGGGCGCGACGCCCTGCGTGTCCAGTTCGATCTCCGTCAAGTCGAGGCGCTCGCCCCGCAGCAGGGCCTGGATGCCGGCGATGGCCGCCTGGACGGACGGCGGCGGCGCGGTTTCCACCGCCTCGGGAAACCGGCGCGCGAGTTTGGCGCGGGGGTCGGAGGGCCCGATCGGCGGCAGGTGCACACCCAGCAGGCCGCGCTCGCCCCAGACCACGCCGCAGGTTCCGACCGCGGTCTCAAAGAGGGTGAAGCCTTGGGTCATGACGCCAATCTAACACCGGTCGCCCATCGGTTCTCGCGGCTTTCGGACATCGACCTTCCGCAGGGATAATCGCTTGCGTTCAAACAAGCGTTCGAAATAGTTTGGCCGGATAACTTAGTTCATTTGGGAAGCACCATGATCCTCTACGGCGCGCCGATGCCGGCGCCGAACCCCTTCCGCGTTCGCATGTTCCTCGCCGAGAAGGGCATCGACCTGCCGGAGACCAAGGTCGACATGTTCAAGCGCGAGCATAAGTCGCCGGAGTTCCGCGCCAAGAATTCCATGGGCCAGATCCCGACCCTGGAACTCGACGACGGGACCTGCATCTCCGAGACCGTCGCAATCTGCCGCTATTTCGAGGAAACCAATCCAACTCCGCCGCTGTTCGGCACGACGCCCGTGGAGAAGGCCCTGGTCGACCAGTGGGTCCGCCGGGTGGAGTTCGCGGTGATGATGCCGGTGGGCAGCTACTGGCGCCACGCGCACCCGCGCACCGCAGCCCTGCTGACCCAGTACAAGGACTTCGGGGAGAGCAACAAGGAGACCTACAAGGGCGCGCAGAAGTACCTGAACCGCGAGCTGGAAGGCCGTGAGTTCCTGGTCGGAGACAGCCTGACAATGGCCGACATCTGCCTGCTCTCGACGGTGGACTTCGCCGAGTGGATCGGCCTGCCCGTGGAGGAGGAATTCGCCAACCTAGTCGCCTGGCGCGCCCGGATGAAGGCGCGGCCCAGCGCCAGCGCCTAGGCTTCCTTCAGCGCCCGATAGGCCACGGCCGCGGGCGAGACCAGGACCGCGAAATAGAGCGCGTTCAGGAAGCCGCCGAAGATCGTGTAGGCGACCATCGGCGGCGTGTAGTAGGCGGCGACGGAGCTCAGGTCGGGCGAGAAGATCTTGCCCACCGATGCGATGTCGCCGCCCGCGAGGATGGCCGCGATCGCCATGAAGATCACCATGGCCAGCAGCAGGACCACCACGACGCTGGCGATGGCCAGGATATAGGCGCCCAGCAGCTTCCAGAACTGGCCCTTGGTCAGCGCCCAGGAGTCGAAGACCGAGATCCTGCGCTCGGCGAAGGTGATGACCGGGGCGAGGGACAGACGCACGGCGACGTAGAGCAGAAGCCCCAGGAAGAAGAGCCCCAGGCCCACCCCGAACAGCGGCGATCCCAGCAGTCCGTAGGCCATCCCGGCGCCGATGCCGCCCAACAGCACCACGATCGTCACGGCCGCCAGGCTCAGCAGGAAGTAGATCAGGGTGAGGACGGTCAACCTCAACTCGTCCTGCCCCAGCCGCAGGTAGCCGAAGCCGGTGTCCTCGGGGCGCAGGATGGCTCGATAGACCGCCGCGGCCAGCACCGCCTGCACGGCCAAGCCCATCGGGATCAGGATCGCGTAGAGCGGGCCGAGCGCCGCCAGGTTGTCGAGGGCCGCCTGCGGATCGGCGTTGGGATTGTTGGCCTGGGCCTCCAGGGCCATCAGGTTCTGGCCGCCCATGGTCACCAGCAGCACCGGCATCAGCAAGCTGATGATCAGATAGAACCCCGCCCAGATCAGTAGGACCCTGGGCTTTTCGCGGGTGATCCGGAAACCTTCAAAAGCGGCGTCTGTCGCCGAAAACGCAGTCATCTCATTCCCCAGGCCAAGTCCTCGTCCAATAACGAGTCGGCCGCCCCTTTGGCTGCGAACATGGGCGTGGCGGGCCCGTTCCCGCAAGGCCCGGCTCGCGATCCCCGCGCGAAGTTGCTAGTTAGTCACGCATGTCGATCTCCCCTGTTCATATCGTCGGCGGCGGCCTGGCCGGTTCCGAGGCCGCCTGGCAGGTCGCCCAGGCTGGCGTCCCCGTGGTCCTGCACGAAATGCGGCCCGTGCGCGGCACCGACGCACACCAGACCGACGGCCTGGCCGAATTGGTCTGCTCCAACTCGTTCCGCGCCGATGATTGGACCGGCAACGCCGTGGGCCTGCTGCACGCGGAGATGCGGCGGCTGGACTCGATCATCATGTCGGCGGGCGACGCCCACCAGGTTCCCGCGGGCGGCGCCCTGGCCGTCGACAGGGAAGGCTTCTCCCAGGCTGTCACCGCAAGGCTCGAGGCGCATCCCTTGGTCACCATCGCGCGCGAAGAGGTGGCCGGCCTGCCCCCGGCCGACTGGGACAGCGTGATCGTCGCCACCGGGCCCCTCACCTCGCCCGCCCTGTCGGCGGCGGTGCTAGAGCTGACCGGCGAGGGCGAACTCTCGTTCTTCGACGCCATCGCCCCGATCGTGAACGTCGAATCCATCGACATGGACATCTGCTGGCGCCAGTCGCGCTACGACAAGGTCGGCCCCGGCGGCGACGCGGCGGCCTATATCAACTGCCCGATGGACAAGGCCCAGTACGAAGCCTTCATCGACGCCCTGCTGGCCGGCGAGAAGTCCGAGTTCAAGGACTGGGAGCACGTCCCCTATTTCGACGGCTGCCTGCCCATCGAGGTGATGGCGGAGCGCGGCCGCGAGACCCTGCGTCACGGGCCGATGAAGCCGGTGGGCCTGACCAACGACCACGACCCGCAGACCAAGGCGCACGCCATCGTCCAGTTGCGGCAGGACAACGCCCTGGGCACGCTTTGGAACATGGTCGGCTTCCAGACCAAGCTGAAGCACGGCGCACAGACCGAGATCTTCCGCATGATCCCGGGCCTGGAGAAGGCGGTGTTCGCACGCCTCGGCGGCCTGCATCGCAACACGTTCCTGAACAGCCCCAAGCTGTTGGACGCCCAGCTTCGGATGAAATCTCAGCCACGCTTGCGGTTCGCCGGCCAGGTGACCGGGGTCGAGGGCTATGTGGAGAGCGCCGCCATCGGCCTGCTGGCCGGCCGTTTCGCCGCGGCCGAGCGCCTGGGCCGGCCCATCGAGGCGCCACCGGCCACCACCGCCCTGGGCGCCCTGATCGGCCACATCACGGGCGGCCACATCGAGGCGGGCAAGGGCAGCTTCCAGCCCATGAACATCAACTACGGCCTGCTGCCGCCGCTGGACGATGCGGTGGTCAAGCGGCGCGAGGACGGCAGCCGGATCGGCTCGAAGGAACGCGGCCGGGCCAAGAAGCTGGCGATGGGCGAACGCGCCCTGGCCGACCTCGACAGCTGGGCCACGAGGGTTCCGCTGGCGGCGGAATAGCTCAGGCCCGGACCGCGCCGCCGACCTGGGCCGTCAGCCGGGCGCGCAGGCCGTCCAGAATCACCGCCAGGCCGAACTCGAAGCCGGCCTCGCTGTCGGCGGCCCCGCCGCCCGTCTGCTCGTCCAGCGCCCAGCCCAGGGTGAAACGCGACAGGGTGCGGAAGGCGAGGTGCGCCTCGGTGTTGGTGAAGCCGGCACGCTCCAGTCGCTCCACCATGCCCGGGACCACGGCGATCGCCTGCGCGCCGGTGGGATGGCGCCCGGTCAGCAGCCGGGCTCCGTCGCGATGGGACAGCGCCGCCTTGCGTATCACCCGCGCCCCGGCGGCCAGCCATTCGTCCCACTCCCGCGCCCGCCGGACCGCGGGGTCGGTCTGCAGCACCTCGCCGAACATGGCGTCCGACATGTGGTCGAACAGGGCGTCCTTGTTCTTCACGTGCCAGTAGAGCGAAGGCCCGGCCACGCCCAGCACCTCCGCCAGCCGCCGCGTCGTCACGCCCTCCAGGCCCTGCTCGTCCAACAGCCGCAAGGCCGCGGCGACGATGGTCTTGCGATCCAGGCCCATGCCATCTCCCAGGCGATTGACTCGTCCCTAGCATCGCTAGAGGATGCCTAGCACTGCTAGAGAACTCCGTCTTAACGGAGAGCAAACCGTGGGGAAACGCATATGAACGTCAAGACCATGACCGCCCTGGCCGCCCTGCTGGCGGTGAGCGCCTCCGCCGCCGCCGCGCAGAACGGCGAACTGCGCTGCCCGGCCAAGGATTGCCCCGGAGATGTGGTGGTCGCCCCGGGCTCGGTGGTCGACCCCAAGACCGGCCGGAAGTTCTTCCTGGACTATCCGAAGGACCTCAAGCCCGGCGAGAAGGTGGTGTTCGTGTTGAACCTGCACGGCGGCGGCAGCTTCGGGAACTGGCAGCGCCACTACTTCCCCATCGTCGATCAGGTGGACAAGTACCGGCTGGTGGTGGCGACGCCGAATGCGCCGCCCCGGATCTGGCAGCCGAGTGACGACGCCCACCTGCAGAATGTCGTGGACATGGTCTATGACCGCTTCGGCGCGGCCAACATCAAGGCCTTCTGGCTGGCAGGGCATTCGCAGGGCGGCATGACCTCGCGTCGCATCGTCTGTTCCGACTATTTCGCGCCGAAGGTCACCGGATTTCTCAGCCTTTCCGGCGGACGCGTCGGCGGCCAGCCCGAGCGGACCGGCCGTGGGCCGGCCCCTCAGCGCGGGGCCACCGCGCCCGACGGCCCGTCGCCCGAGATGATGGCCGCCATGGCGCGCAGCATGGCCGCGCCGCTGGCCTGCGATTTCTCACACATCTACACGACCGGCGAGCATGAGGTCGTCGCCCTGCCGCAGACCTCGGAATGGGCGGCGAAGTACGGCTGCGCGGCACGGGAGAAGCGGGCCGACATCGTCGACACCACGGCGGGCTATGTCTACGACACCAGCCGCCAAGACCCGCCGACCAAGGCCTGGGGCCGCCCGGCCGGTCCCGGCCGCACCGAGGTCTTCGTCTATCCGAACTGCAGAGACGGCCGGGTGGTCGCCGACCTGGTGCGGATCGACAAGGGCCATACCGAGGGCCTGGAACCCCACGTGGTCGAGGAGATCGTCAAGCTGATGGTGGCGGCGAAATAGTCAGACCCGCCCGGTCAGCACGGCCCAGAGCAGGCGGATCCGGGCGGCCAGCTCGGAGGGGCGGGCGCCCTTGGCCCTGACGCGGGCCAGGGTCGCATGCGCCACCGCCGGGAAGGCCGCCGGCGACAGGCCCCGAGCGCCGGAAAGCGCCGCGTTCAGGGCGGCCTGCGCGCCCTCCCCCGTCATGCCCGCCGTTCCCATCAGTCGCCCGATCGCCCAGGCCCGGCCGCCGCTGGCCGCCTTGGCGGGATCGGCGGAGGGGTCGAGAATGCGGGCGGCCAGCATCGCCGCCGCCCCGCCGGTGTTGGCCGCCCATTCCAGGGCGTCGGCCAGGTTCATGGGTTCGGGCGAGAGCTCGCGATAGCGGGCGTCGATCATCGCCTCCAGCGGCTCGCGGGGAAGGCCGTGGGCGGCGGTGGCCGCCGCCAGGGCCTGGGCCGTGGGGTGATGGCGCACGGGACGGCCCTCGAACACCTCATCCAGCACCTCGCGCCACCAGGTCAGGCGGATCTCGCCCATCAGGGCGTTGGAGGCGACCTTGGGCGCGCGCGCCAGCTCGTAGTCATAGGCGTAGAGGGCGATCACATCGGCGCGCGCCCTGGCGTCGGCCACGAACCGGCTGGAGAGCCAGCGGTCGGGGTCCACCCGGGCGATCAGGCCGTCGAGGTCGTCGGGAAGGTCTTGTTCGGGCATGGCTCAAAGCAAAAGGCCCGCCAATGCGGCGGGCCTTCCGATCCTAATGGATTTCGGCGATCAGCCGAAGATGGTCTGGCTCATGGTCATGGTGACCAGCATAGGCACCGACAGCAGGGTGTTGATGCGCGAGAACAGCATCGCCGTGCGACCGGCCTTGGCCTTGGCGTCCGCGTCGGCCTCGACGAGACCCAGCGCGATTTTCTGGTTCGGCCAGATGAACGCCCAGACGTTGATGAACATGATCGTGGCCAGCCACATGCCGGTGCCGATCATGGTGTGCTGCGGCACCGAGAAGCCCTCGGTGGCGCCGAGGCTGAAGGCCTCGATCAGATAGCCGCGGTTCATGGCGAGCACCACGCCCATGACCCAGGTGGCCAGGGCCGCCCAGCGGAACCAGAACAGCGCCTCGGGCGCGATGTACTTGGAGACGGCGGGCTTCAGCTCGGCCGGGATGGCCGGCATGACCCGGATCTGGACGAAGTTGAAATAGTACAGCAGCCCGATCCAGAGGATGCCGAAGAAGGTGTGCAGCAAGCGGAACACGGCCTGCCAGAAAATGGCGTCGGTCGAGCCGTAGTGGCTCATATAGCCCGCGACCATGATGATCGCGAGAATGAAGCTCACGATCATGGTGTTGCGGAAATTAGAAAGCAGTCCGGCCATCGATGAGCCCCTCACGATTCCTACCCAGGGACTCCGGTATAGGGCGTTTCCACTGATGCGGGAAGGCGCGAGCCTCAGATCGCGATGAGGGCGGCGGCGAGCCTGCGGCCCTCGGCGGTCAGGACGTTGTAGAGCCGCGCCGCGGCGGCCGTGTCCATGAATTCCAGGCCGATTCCGGCCTTCTGCAGGGTCTCGCGCACCGCCTTCGGCGGCAGGGCGTTGATCGCCCCCACCCCCAGCAGCACGAACTCCACCTCGGCGCGCCCCGCCGCCAGCACATCGGCAAAGCTGGCGGGGGTAAGCTCGGCCAGCGAACGCACCGGCCAGACGGTCGGCTCGTCACGCAGGATCAGCAGCGAGCCCTGATGCCGGCCCGAGGAGAGGCGGAAGCCGCCGTCGCCATAGGCATCGATCTGGGGCGCGTCGCGGGCCATCGACCGATCAGGGCCGCTGGGCCGCGCCCGCCGCGGCCGGCCGGACCTCGTCTTCCTCGCCCCGCTTGACGCCCAGCATCAGCAAGACCGGCGCGGCGATGTAGAAGGACGAATAGGTGCCCACCACGATGCCGAAGATCATCGAGATCGAGAAGCCGAGCAGGGCGTCGCCGCCGAACACGGCCAAGCCGGTCAGGGCCATGATCCCGGTCACGCCGGTGATCGCCGTCCGAGACAGGGTCTCGTTGATCGAGAGGTCGATGACGTCGCCCAGGGGCATTTTCTTGTACTTGCGCAGGTTCTCGCGGATCCGGTCGAGGATGACCACGGTGTCGTTCACCGAATAGCCGATGATGGTCAGGATCGAGGCCACCGCCGTCAGCGTGAATTCCATCTGGGTGAAAGCGAACAGGCCGAAGGTGAGCAGCACGTCGTGGACCAGGGCCGAGGCCGCGCCGATCCCGAAGGTCAGGCCGAACCGGAACCAGATGTAGGTCATCATCATCCCGATCCCGAGCAGCAGGGCGAGCACGCCGTTGCGGAACAGCTCGCCCGAGACCTTGGGACCGACGACCTCGGTCTTCTTGAAGTTCAGCGGACCAAGCGCCTTGACCAGCTCGGCCTTGACGCCGTCCACGGCCCGGGTGGCGTGGGCCGCGTCCTTGACCTCGAACCGGACCAGCACGTCGCTGGCCTTTCCGAAGGCCTGGACCTGGATGTCGCCGACACCCTGCCCCGCCAGGGCCTGGCGGATCTTGCCGAGGTCGGCGGGCCTGCCGTCGACCGTGGAAAGCTCCAGGACCGTCCCGCCGCGGAAGTCGACGCCGCAGTTCAAGCCGCCGCAGGGCGGGGTCGCCGGCCAGATGGTGAAGAACAGCGAGGCCGCGCAAGCCAGGGCCGAGATGCCGCCGATGATCGGCGAGTACTTGACGAACCTGAAGTTCGTCTTGACCGGCAGCAGCTTGATTAGGGGCCAGAATTTCGACATGGCGCTCACGCGATCGGGAGGGATTTGGGCCGCGCGACGCGGAACCAGATGCCGAGCAGGACCTGGGTCACCAGCACGGCGGAGAAGACCGAGGTGATCACCCCGATGGCCAGGGTCCAGGCGAAGCCCTTCACCGGTCCGGCCCCCAGCGAGAACATGATCATCGCCGCGCCCAGGTGGGTGATGTTGGCGTCGAACACGGTGACGATGGCGCGGCTGAAGCCGGCGTCGGCGGCCGAGACCGGCGAACGGCCCGCCCGCACCTCGTCGCGCATCCGCTCATAGATCAGCACGTTGGCGTCGACGGCCACCGCAAGGGTCAGGATCAGACCGGCGATGCCCGGCAAGGTCAGGGTCGCCTGAGTCATGGACATGGCGGCCACCAGCAGGAAGCCGTTGACCACCAGGGCGATGATCGAGATGCCGCCGAACAGCAAGCCGTAGGCCAGCAGCATGAAGATCAGCACCGAGCCGAAGGCGATATAGGCGGAGATCTGGCCGGACTTGATGGCGTCCGCGCCCAGTTCGGCGCCGACCGTGCGCTGCTCCTCGACATTGAGCGGCGCTGGCAGGGCGCCGGCGCGCAGCAGGACGGCGAGATCGTTGGCCGATTCCGGCGTGAAGCTGCCGCTGATCTGGCCGGAGCCGCCGGTGATCGGCTCGTTGATGTTGGGCGCCGAGATCACCTTGCCGTCGAGGATGATGGCGAAGCGCTTGCCGACGTTCTGGCTGGTGGCGTCGGCGAAGCGGCGCGCGCCCTGACCATTGAATCGGAACGAGACGACCGGGGCGCCGGTCTGCTGTTCGAAGCTCTGCTGGGCGTCGGTGAGCATCTCGCCGGTGACGAGCGCGCGCTTCTTGACCAGCAGCATGGTGGAATAGCCGTCCTCGCTGGGCAGCAGCTCGGAACCCGGCGGGATACGGCCGGCAGCGGCCTCCTGCAGGGTGACGCTCTCGTCCACCATCTGGAAGCTGAGCTTGGCGGTTTGGCCGATGATGGCCTTCAGCCGCTCCGGATCGCTTTCGCCCGGCGCCTGGACCACGATGCGATTGACGCCCTGGCGGGAGATCGAGGGCTCGCGGGTGCCCAGTTCGTCGATCCGGCGGCGGATGATCTCCATCGACTGCTCGACCGCCTTGGCGGCCTCGGCGTTGACCGCCTCCTCGGCGAAGGCGATGCGGATGACGCCATTGTCGGTCCGAACCGCGAGGTCGCGGCCACCAGGCGCGCCGGGAAGGTCTGACCCGACACGGGTGCGCAGGATATTCTGGGCGGTGTTGAGCTGAGCGGGGTCGGTGATCCGCACCGTGACCTCGCCATTGGCCTGGCCCAGGTCCGAGAACACGATCTTCTCGTCGCGCAGGGTCGTGCGGACGTCCTCGATCAGGTTGGTCAGCCGTTCGACCCGCAGGGCCGCGGTGTCCACCTCAAGCATGAGATAGGACCCGCCCTGGAGGTCGAGGCCGAGGTTCAGCCGGTTCTTCGGCATGAAGCCCGGCAGGGCGTCGACCACCTTCTGAGGCAGGGCGTTGGGCAGTGAGAACAGGACGCCGAAGATCACCGCCAGGACGACGAGGATCACCTTCCAGCGCGAGAGAGCGATCATGAGAGGGTTACGCCCTAGGCCTTGGAGTCGTTGGCCGGAGCCGGTTCACCGCGCACGCGCACCTCGGAGATCATGCCCTTGACCACCTTGACGGTGACGCCCTGGGCGATCTCGACGCCGATCTCCTTGTCCTCGACGCGGACGACCTTGCCGATCACGCCCGAATTCAGGACGACGGTGTCGTTGCGCTTCAGGTTGGAGATCATCTGCTGATGCATCTTCATCCGCTTCTGCTGCGGGCGGATCATCAGGAAGTAGAACAGCACGACCAGGCCGACGAGCGGCAGGAACTGGATCAGCATGTCCTGCGGGCCGGCGCCTGCGGCGCCTCCGACGGTCTGGGCGAAAGCGGGGGTGGCGAACATGGCGCTCCGAAGTCCGTATTCGGGCGCATGGTTCGCGCCCTGATTTCAAGTCGGCGGAAGCTATGCGTTGCGACCGCCTTTTGCAATGGAACGGCTTGGCGGCTAATCAGCCAAGTCATGGATGACGCACTGAAACCGGTTCTTGAACGTATCGCCGACGCCCTGGAGCGCCTCGCGCCCCCAGCCGGCGTACCGCCGGTCTTCGACCAGGCGCGGCTATTCCGGCACGACCCGGGGGCCAACGCCTTCCACCCGGCGCCCGACTATCCCCTGCCCCTGGACGCCCTGGTGGGGGTCGAGCGGCAGAAGGAACGCTTCGTCCAGAACCTGGAGCGCTTCGCCGCCGGCCTGCCCAGCAACCACGCCCTGCTGTGGGGCGTGCGCGGCACCGGCAAGAGCTCGCTGGCCAAGGCGGCCTTCATGGCCGTGGCCGGCAAGACCCCGGACCTGAAGCTGGTCGAGGTGGACCGCGACCAGGTGACCGAACTGCCGGCCCTGTTCGACACCCTGCGCGACCGGACCGAGCGCTTCGTGGTGCTGTGCGACGATCTCTCCTTCGAGGAGGGAGCCGCGGCGGCCAAGGCGCTCAAGTCGGCCCTGGAGGGCGGGGTCTCGGGTCCGCCGAAGAACGTGCTGTTCGTGGCCACCTCCAACCGCCGCCACCTGATGCCACGCGGCCACGGAGAGGATCGCGGCCTGATCGCCACGGCCGAGGACGCCGAGGAGGAAGTCAGCGTCTCCGACCGCTTCGGCCTGTGGATCGGCTTCCCGCCCATGGACCAGCCGACCTATCTGGCGGCGGTGACGACCTATGCCGAGCGCTTCGGCCTCACAACGCCCGACCTCGATCGCCGCGCCCTGCAATGGGCCCAGCTTCGCGGGGCGAGGTCAGGTCGGGTCGCGTGGCAGTTCATCCGCGAACTGGCGGGCGAACTCGGCAAGGACCTGCCGCTCTAGCTACCTCGGAAGCACCAGCTTGGGATCCACCGGCCGGGCCCGGTCCTGCGGCGTGGGCGCGTAGCGCACCTCGAAGTGAACCTGGGTCTCGGAGACGCCGCCGGTGGAGCCGGCCATGCCGATCTGCTGACCCTGGACGACGTCCTGGGTCATCTTCACGTCCACGCGGCCGAGGTGGCCATAGGCGGTCACCCAGCCGTCGGCGTGCTTGACCAGCACCAGGTTGCCGAAGCCCGGGACCTGGTCGCCGGCATAGACCACGTCGCCGCCGGCCGCGACGCGTACCGGTTCGCCGGCCTGGGCGCGGATGTTGATGCCGTCATTGCGCTGGCCGGTGCCCTTGGGCCCGAAATCGGAGAGCACGTCCCCGCGAAGCGGCCAGATGAACCGGCCCCTGCCCAGGCTGGAGATCGTACTGTCGGCGACTGGGCCCGAGCTGGGCACGATCGGTGTCGCCGGGCGTGTGGCCGGTGGCGGCGCAGGACGGGTCGCCGGCGGCGGCGTGGGTCGAGGTGCGGGCGGGGGCGGCAGCGGTGTGTAAGGCTGCGGCGTCGGGCGGGCCGCCGGCGGCGGCGGGGTGGGCTGCGGTGTGGCGGCCGGAGGCGTGGCGACCGGGGGCGTGGCGACCGGAGGCGTCACGGGAGGGGTGTAGACGGGCGGCGGAGCGGCCGGGCGCGGGGCCGGCGGCTCAGGCCTCGGCGGGGCGGCGACGGTTTCGCGGATCGGACCGCGGTCCTTGTAGCCGTCAGGCAAGGTGAGCTTGCGCCCCTCACGCAGGGTCGCGCCGACCTTCATCTCGTTGGCGGCGGCGAGCGCCTTGGCGGTGACGCCGAACCGCTTGGCCACCAGGGCCATGGTGTCGTCCTCGCCGACCACATAGGCCTTGGCCGTGGTCTTGGGACCCTTCAGCTTCTGGCCCGGCTGCAGGGCGTAGGGGGCCTTGAGTTTATTGTCGTCGGCGAGCTGCTTGCGGTCGGTCTTGAGCTCGCGGGCGATGGCGTCGAGGTTGTCGCCCTTCTTGACCGTGTAGCTGACGGGCGGGCCGCTGACCTCGACCACCTTGCCGGTGACGCGGCGCACGGTGACGGTCTCGCGCTCTGGCGTCGGAGCCGGTGTTTCGACGCGGGCGGGGGTCGGGCGGCGGCCCGGAGTCGAGGCGGCCGGCGCGGGCGTCGCCCCTCTGTCGCGGTAGGTCTCGGGCAGGATCAGCCGACGGCCGACGGCCAGGGACGTGTTCACGCCCATGCTGTTGGCATCGGCCAGAGCCTGGGGGGTCAGCCCGAACCGGCGTGCGATGGCGTACAGCGTGTCTCCCGGCGCCACGACATAGGCCGTGGCGGTCGCGCCGGTCAGGGGCGTCTGCAGGACCTGGCCGGGCCGGAGCGCATAGGGCGGGGCCAGGCCGTTCTCATCGGCCAGCCGCTGGAGGCTGACACCCAGCGTGCGCGCGATGGCGGCGAGATTGTCGCCCCGCTTGACGGTGTAAGTCTGGGCCGCGCCCGGGGTCTCGACCAGCCGGCCGCCGGCGGCCGGTCGCGGCGCTGGCTGCGGCGGCGCGGGCAGCTCTCGGGCAGGCGCGATATAAGGCAGGTTCTGGCTCTCGACCGGCGCGGTCGGCCGCGCGGGCGGCGTTTGGTCCACGACGGCGGGCGCGGGCGCGGGCGCAGGCGGTGGGACGGCGAGCGGCGCGGCGCGCACGGGATAGTTCGGCTGGGTGGCCTGGGGCAGGCTCTCGCACGCGGCCAGGGCGCTGCCCGCCAAGAGAATCAAAGCCGTTCGCGAAAGGAAAAGCGTCATCGCCGCTCCGGGAGACAGGGTTCGGAATCAGTCGAGGCGTCGAGGGTTAATGATGGGTTACGACCGACGCCCAGGCCACCCCACAAAGTCGTCTGCTCGGGTCGTCTAGGGTTCCTTGGCCACGCCATCGAGCAGGGGCACGAAGCGGACGTCGGTCAGGCTTTCGACCGTGAAGCCGCCCTTCCCGTCTCCCGTGTAGCGCCGCAAGCTCTGAACCGGGCCCTTGCCGATGGGCGCGACCAGAACGCCCGTGGGTTTCAACTGTGAAAGCAAGGCCTTGGGCTCGTCCGGCGCCGCCGCCGTGACCAAAATGCGGTCAAATGGCGCCTGTTCGGGCCAGCCCTGCCCGCCGTCGCCGAACCGGGTGATGACATTGGTCAGGCCCAGGTGTTTGAACCGGGACTCCGCCTCGGCCATCAAGGTGCGGTAGCGCTCCACGGTGTAGACCAGCCGCGCCAGCTTGGAGAGCACGGTGGTCTGGTAGCCGGAGCCGGTGCCGATCTCCAGGACGCGGTCGCGTTTCTCGACCCCCAGGGCCTGGGTCATCAGGCCGACGATGAACGGCTGGCTGATGGTCTGGCCGCAGGCGATCGGCAGGGCCGAGTCCTCGAAGGCCCGTTCCTTGAACAGGTCCGGGGTGAACATCTCGCGCGGCGTGCTCTCGATGGCGTTGAGCACGGCAGGCTCGCTGACGCCCTGGGAGCGCAGGGACATGATCAGGCGCGCCATCCGCACGTCCGGCCCGTCCCCCTCCTTGTCCGCGTCGTGCTTGGCCATGGGTCGCCTCAAGCCTTCGGCGGCACGCCGCCCAGGACGCCCTTCAGGCGATGCACCGTTTCGGCGTGAGTCAGGTCGATGTGCAAGGGGGTCACGGAAATTCGACCTTCATAGATGGCGGCCAGGTCGGTGCCGGCGGCAGGCTTTGAGCGCTCCTGGCGGAAGCCCATCCAGTAATAGTCCCGATTGCGCAGGTCGGTTCGCTTTTCGGCGTGACGAACCGCCACATCCCGGAAGGTCTGCCGCGTCACCTCGACCTCGACGATCTCCTCGATCGGGCGGGCCGGGAAGTTGACGTTCATGATCACGCCGTCCGGCCAGCCGGTCTCGAACAGCTTGCGCACGATGCCTGGCCCGAAGTGCTCGGCCGGGGCGAAAATGTCCTGGGCGTCCACCGGCCAGTTGGTCGCCGAGAGCGCGATGGAGGGAACGCCCAGGGCCATGCCCTCGATGGCCCCGGCCACGGTGCCCGACAGGGTGACGTCCTCGGCCAGGTTGGCGCCGCGATTGACCCCGGACAGCACCAGGTCGGGCTTTAAGCCCCCCATCAGCTCGTGGAACGCCAGCATGACGCAGTCGGTGGGGGTGCCGGTGGTGGCGAAGCGGCGCGGGTCCAGGGTCCGAACCCGGATCGGGTCGGAGAGCGTCAGCGCCCGGCTGGCGCCGGACTGCTCGTATTCCGGGGCGCAGATCCAGATATCGTCGCTCAGGACGCGGGCGATCTTCTCCAAGGCGACCAGGCCTTCGGCATGGATCCCGTCGTCATTGGTAAGGAGGATTCTCATAGAACTCCGCTCATCCCGGCGAAGGCCGGGACCCAGGTGAAGCCCACCAAGCGCTCCGGATGAATCTGGGTCCCGGCATTCGCCGGGATGAGCGGATTGGGGTGCGGCATCAGCCCTTTGCCTCAATATGGGTCATGCCCGGCAGGTAGGGATGCAGGGCCTGGGGAATGGCGATGCGGCCGTTCTCGTCCTGATAGTTCTCCATCACCGCCACCAGGGTCCGGCCGACCGCCAGGCCCGAGCCGTTGAGGGTGTGGACATAGCGCGTGCCCTTCTCGCCGGCGGCCTTGGTGCGCGCGTCCATGCGGCGGGCCTGGAAGTCGCCGCAGTTGGAGCACGAGCTGATCTCGCGATAGCGGCCTTCCGACGGCAGCCAGACCTCCAGATCGTAGGTCCGCCGCGCCGAGAAACCCATGTCGCCGCTGCAAAGCTTCATGGTGCGGAAGGGCAGATTGAGCGCCTTCAGCACAGCCTCTGCGCAGCCGACCATGCGTTCGTGTTCGGCCTCCGAGTCCTCCGGCGCGGTGATCGAGACCAACTCGACCTTGTAGAACTGGTGCTGGCGGATCATGCCGCGGGTGTCCCGGCCCGAGGCGCCGGCCTCGGCCCGGAAGCTCGGCGTCAGCGCCGTCAGCCGCAGCGGCAGTTCTTCCTCGGGCGTGATCTGCTCACGCACGAGATTGGTCAGCGAGACCTCGGCCGTGGGGATCAGCCAGCGGATGTCGGAGGCTTCCCCCAGGTCGCCGGGCGTGAGCGCGCGGGCGTTCTCCAGTCCGGGGATCGCCACGAACTGGTCGTCGGAAAACTTCGGAAGCTGGCCGGTGCCGAACATCGCCTCGCTGCGCACCATCAAGGGCGGCGAGACCTCGGTGTAGCCATGCTCGCGGGTCTGCATGTCGATCATGAACTGGCCGAGCGCCCGTTCCAGGCGCGCCAGCTGGCCTCTCAGCACCACGAACCTGGCGCCGCTCATGCGGGCGGCGGCCTCGAAGTCCATCAGGCCCAGACCCTCGCCCAGATCGACGTGATCCTTGGGCTTGGCGATGGCGAAGGGCTCGCCCCACCGGCGGACCTCGACATTGTCGTTCTCGTCGGCGCCGATCGGCACATCGGGCGCCGGGATGTTGGGCAGGCTGGCCAGCAGGTCGAAGAGCTCGTTCGCCGCGGTTTTCTCCGCCTCGGCCTGCTCGATCAAAACGCCCTTCACGGCCTCGACCTCGCCCATCAGGCGCTGAGCCTCGGCCTCATCCTTCTTGGCCTTGGCCTGGCCGATCAGCTTGGAGGCGTTGTTGCGCGTCGCCTGCGCCTCCTGCAGCGCGGCCTGGGCGGCGCGCACCTTCGCGTCGAGCGCGATGGCTTCGGCCACGACTCCGGAACGGCCCTTCGCAGCCCAGGCTTTCTCGTAAAGCTCGGGGGTTTCGCGAATGGCTCGAATGTCGTGCATGGGTCCGCCGCCGGTGGGAGTTAGGCGGCTTTCTCTAGAGCGCGTTGGCTATGGGGCCAACCCCTCGCCGTCGTACCGCCACCAGATGCTCCCCCTCTGGGGGAGCTGTCGGCGAAGCCGACTGAGGGGGACTTTGACTCTCCTCTGCGCGCTTCAACCCCCTCCACCGCTTCGCGGTCCCCCTCCCCCAAATCGCGCTGCGCGCCGGGGGAGGATCTGGGCGGCGCTAGACCGGAACGATGTCGGTCCCGGCCTCGTCCTCGCGGCGGCGGGCGCGTTCGATCAGGCGCACGCACCAGATCGAGATTTCGTAGAGCAGGATGATCGGCAGGGCGAGCATGGTCTGGCTGATCGGGTCGGGCGGGGTGACCACGGCGGCGACCACGAAGACCGCCACGATGGCGTAGCGCCGGCCGGCCTTCAGCATGTCCGACGAAACGATCCCGGCCATGCCCAGCAGGGTCAGCACCACCGGCAACTGGAAGCAAAGGCCGAACGCCAGCAGCAGGGTGGTGACTAGGCTGAGATAGTCCGAGACCTTGGGCAGCAGCTGCACCGAGACCTGGGCGTCGACGATCTGCTGGCTCAGCGAGAACCAGAGAACGAACGGCAGGATGATGTAATAGACCAGCCCCGCCCCCATCAGGAACAGGGTCGGCGAGGCCAGCAGGAACGGCACGAAGGCCTTGCGCTCGCGCTTGTAGAGACCCGGCGCCACGAAGCCGTAGACCTGCCAAGCCAGGACCGGGAAGGTCAGCACCACCGCCCCGAACCCGGCCAGCTTCAGCTTGGTGAAGAAGAACTCCAGCGGGGCGGTGAAGATCAGGTTGAGCTTGTCGCCCTCCGCCGAGGCCGGGACCTCGCGGGCGCCCACCAGGGCCAGGAAAAGGTCCCGTGTGCCTGCGAAGAATTTCCCGATGTCGAAGCCGCCCGCCTGTTCGGCATGAGCCACCTGCTCGGCGGCCAGCAGTTGGGAGGCGATGGCGAAGGGATGCAGCAGGAAGCGGTAGATCGGCTCGGAGAAACCGAAGCAGACCGCGAAGCCGACGAGCAAGGCGGCGACGCAGATGATCAGCCGTGAGCGCAGTTCGACCAGATGGTCGAGCAGGGGCGCCCGCGAAGCCTCGATCTCGTCGTCATAGGAGTCGGTCACGCCTTGGCTCCAGCCTTGGCGGTCTTGGCGGCCTTGGGCTTGGTCGCCGTCTTGGCCTTGGCGACGGGCTTGGTCGCCGCCTTGCGAGCGCGCGGCTTGGGCTCCGGCGCGATCTGGGTCATCTCAACCGGCTCGGGCGCGGAGACCGTGGCCGGCGAGAAGCTCACCCCCGAACCGTGCAAGCTGTTGCCGATCTCGTTGAAGACCTGGTCGACCTGGGCGTTGGAGGCGTCCAACGCCGCGGTGGTCTCGGTGAACTGGCCCTTGCGCATGGCCTCGACCTCCTTGCGCAGCTCGTCGAGCTCCGACTGGCGGGCCATCTCGTCGAAACTGGCGCGGAACTCGTTGGCCATCCCCCGCAGCTTGGCGGTGAACTGGCCCAGCTTGCGCAGCATGAGGGGCAGGTCCTTGGGTCCCACCACGATCAGCGCGACCGCGGCGATGACCAGGAGTTCCAAACCGCCGACTTCGGGTAGCATCAGACGTCGCCTAAACAAGTAAGCCCGCGCCGATCAAGACCGGCGCGGGCGAATTCCACGGGGTCCGCCCGATCAGCCGCGGGCTTCGTCCTTCTCGGTCTTCGGCAGGGGCTTGGAGGCGTCGGCCGTCGTCGGCTCGTCCTTCAGCCCGTCGCGGAAGGCCCGGATGCCCTTGGCGGCGTCGCCCATGATCCCCGACAGCTTGCCGCGGCCGCCGAACAGCAGCGCGACCACCGCGATGACGATGACCCAGTGAATCCAACTCATTGCGCCCATGGCGACAAAACTCCTTCACGTCGGCGACCGATCCTGGCCGCGCGCCCGCCCCTCGTTCGTCGGGAATATAGTCAGTCGCGCGGCAAAGCGCCAACGCGTCCTAACGCCCCTGCTCTTCCTGACCCAGGAAGTCTGTATGAAATTCGGGCGCCTCGCCGTCGTCCAGCGGATCCTCGTCCGGAATCCCCACGCCGGGCGCGGGCACGGCGAAGTCCGGCGGCAGGTCCAGGCTGAGCAGGCCGGCGGCGCGCATGTCCGCCGCGCCGGGCAGATCGGCCAGGCTGGCCAGCCCATAGTGCTCGAGGAAGGCGTCGGTGGTGCCATAGGTGACGGGACGCCCCGGCGTGCGGCGCCGGCCGCGCATCCGCACGAGGCTGAGCTCCAGCAGCACGTCGAGGGTGCCGCGGCTGGCCTGCACCCCCCGCACGGCCTCGATCTCGGCCCGGGTCACCGGCTGGTGGTAGGCGATGATGGCCAGGGTCTCCTGGGCGGCCTTGGAGAGCCGCCGGGGCTCCTCGCGCTCCTCGGTCATCAGGAAGGCCAGGTCGGCGGCGGTCTGGAACCGCCAGCGGTCGGCCACGCAGGCCAGCTCGACCCCGCGGCCCTCATAGGTCTCCCGCAGGGCGGCGATGGCGGCCTCGATGTCGGAGCCTTCCGGCAGGCGCTTGGCCAGGTCGTCCAGGCTGAGCGGGCCGGCGGCGGCGAACAGCAGCGCCTCGACCTGGCGTTCGGTGGCGCTCGTCATACGGCGGCTCGCTTACAGGCGCGCAGATAGAGGTCGGCGAAGGCCTCCAGCTGGCGGACCTCCATGGCGCCTTCCTTCACCAGCTCCAGGCCGGCTGAGAGGGTCGACGCCGTATAGGAAGCCTGGCTCGGTCCCTCGCCGGAGGGCTTCAGTGGGGCCACCCCCGAGAGCGGGGTCCAGCGATCCAGGTCGGGCAGCATGTGGCGCAGGCGGTCGCGGGCGTCCTCCAGCGGATAGGCCTGGGGCGCGCGGGGCGTGTAGTGGCGCCCCTGTTCCTTGCGGCGCTGGTCGATATAGGCGCTCATAAGGCCGTAGAGGTCGCCTTCCAGCCGGGCGGACGGGATCACCTTGATGGCCTCGGGATCGCCGCGCACGAAGACTTCCTGACGTAGCTTGGGCCGGTCGCGCAGCGCCTCGGAAGCCTCGCGCATGGCGTCCAGCTTGGCCAGGCGGAAGGCGAGATGCGCGGCCATCTCCTCGGCCGGCGGTTCCTCGGCCTTCGGGCGGTCGGGCTTGGGCAGCAGCAGGCGCGACTTCAGATAGGCCAGCCACGAGGCCATCACCAGATAGTCGGCGGCCAGGGAGAAGCGCACCTTTCGGGCCTGCTGTACGAAGGACAGGTACTGCTCGGCCAGCTTCAGGATCGAGAGCTGCATCAGGTCGACCTTCTGGGTCCGCGCCAGGGCCAGCAGCACGTGCAGCGGTCCCTCATAGCCGTCCAGGTCGATGATCAGGGCCTCGCCGTCCTCGGCCGCGGTGGTGGCGGCCTCGAAGTCGAGATTGGGTTGGAAGGTGTTGCTCATGCCGCCCACCGGCCTTCGAACGCGGCGTCGAAGCGGGCGCGGGCCTCATGGACGTCGAAGGGCTCGGGCGTCCTGGCGACGCGCGCCAGGGCGGACCTGGCCCGGCGCAGGGCTCGACCCGACAGGGTCTTGGTCCCGGAAACCACCGCCTTCATCTCGGCCATGTCGCCGTTGCAGTGCAGGACCACGTCGCAGCCGGCGGCCAGGGCGGCGCGGGCGCGATCGGCGAAACCGCCGCCCAGGGCCTTCATGGAGAGGTCGTCGCTCATCACCAGTCCGTCGAAGCCGATGGCCCCACGGATCACCTGGCGTAGGACCTTCCTCGAGGTGGTGGCGGGCTGCTTCGGGTCGATCGCCGTGTAGACAACGTGCGCCGTCATCGCCATCGGCATGTCCGACAGCATCCGGAACGGCGCGAAGTCACGGGCCTCGAGATCTTCGTAGGGAGCGTCCACCACCGGCAGGGCCTGGTGGCTGTCTGCCATCGCACGTCCGTGACCTGGAATGTGCTTGATGACCGGCAGCACGCCCCCGGCGATCAGGCCCTCGCAGGCGGCGCGGCCCAGGACGGCCACGCCCTCGGGGCTGCGGGCGTAGGCGCGGTCGCCGATCACCGCATGGGCGCCCTCCACCGGCACGTCCAGCACCGGCAGGCAGTCGACATTGATGCCGAGGCCGGCCAGGTCATGCGCCAGCAGCCGCGCGCCGAGGCGAGCGATCTCGCGGCCCAGCAGAAGGTCGTTGGCGGGCAGTTCGCCATAGGCGCGGCTCGGCGGATAGCGCCGCCAGTGCGGCGGGCCCAGGCGCTGCACGCGCCCACCCTCCTGGTCGATCAGCACCGGGGCGTCGGGACGATCGACGGTGGCCCGCAGGTCGTCCACCAGACGTCGCACCTGGTCGGGGCTCTCGATGTTGCGCGCGAAGAGGATGAACCCCCAGGGCGCGATATCGGCGAAGAAGGCCTTCTCCTCCCGGGAGAGGACCTTGCCGGAACAGCCGAGGATCGACGCGTTGGTCACTATCTCACGAAGCAGTTCTTGCCCGCGGCCTTGAGTTGATTGCAGAAATCCGTCGCCGCCTGGCGGGAGGCGAAGCCGGTGACGGTGGTGCGGAACAGGGTCGAGCCGTCCTTTTGGATCTGCTCCACGCGCTTGCCCTTCCCGGCCGCGAGGCCCGGTGCGACCTTGGCCGCGTCGTTCCAGCCCTTGTCGGCCAGCGCCTGGGACGAGAAGGCGCCGATCTGGACGGCGGCCCCGCCCGTCGTGGCGGCGGGCTTGGGCGCGGGCGCGGCGGCCTTCGGTGGCGGCGCGACCGCGACGGTCTTCGGGGCCGGAGCCGCGGCCTTGGGGGCCGGGGCCGGCGGCGGCGGGGCGATGGCGGGTTTCAACGCGGGCGCGGACGGAAGGGCGGCCACAGGGCCGGAGGTCACCGGAGCGCTCGGCGCGGGCTTGGGCGGCGGCTGGACGACCACCGGATCGGGACGCGGCTGTGGCGCCTCCGGGGGATCGATGAACGTGGGGCCGGCGGCGTCGGGAGGGCCGTCCTCGGCGCGATAGATCTGCAGGCCCGCGGCCGGATCGGTGGGCTGGGCCTCAGCGGGCGGCGGGGCCTTCAGCTCGCCCAGCGGCGAACCCACGGTCTGCGGCGGCGCGCCCGCCTCGCGGACGCCGGAGCGGTAGAAGAGCACGATGGCGATCACCAGCAGGATCAGCACGATGGCGCTGATGATCAGCATCAGGGGCGCCGGCTTGGATCCCCGCACGGGCTGGCGCGCGTCGAAGCTCAAAGGCGCGTCGGTCGGGGGGGCGTAGGCGCCGCGGTCAGGGTCGGACATCGAAGGCCTCGAATAGTCTCGGCCGGGTCGCGAATCGCGCCCGGTTTCGGGTCAGTCTACCGAAGGCGACCCGACTCCGAACCTTCCGGAACGGCTAGTTCCAGACGTCGAGGTGGAAAAGTCGGCGGTGCTCTTCGATGGCGTAGCGGTCGGTCATGCCGGCGATGTAGTCGCACACCACCCGGGCGCGGCCGGTCTCGTCGCGGTTCTGCGACCGGGCGAACCACTCCGTCGGCAGGACATCGGGTTCCGCCATGAACAACTGGAACATCTCGGCCAGAATACGGCGGGCCTGGCTGCGGGTGCGATTGACCTTCCAGTGGCGGTACATCCGGCTCATCAGGAATTCGCGCAGGCGAGAGAGATCCTCGAGCATGTCGCGGGAAAAGGCCACCAGGGCGTGGTCGAGATTTCGCACCTCCTCGGCGGAGGAGACCTTGGACGCCACCGCGCGACGATTGGTCTCGGCCAGCACGTCCTCGACCATGGCCCCGATCATCCGGCGCACCGCCTCCAGGCGGGTGATGCCGGGATCGAGGTCGGGATAGTCCCTGTAGACCGTCGCCAGGATCGGCCCGATCAGCGGCACGTCCAGCAGTTCCTTGAGGTCGAACAGGCCCGCCTGCACCCCGTCGTCGACGTCGTGGTTGTTGTAGGCGATGTCGTCGGCGAGCGCGGCGACCTGGGCCTCAGCCGAGGCCCAGGTCCCGAGGCCCAGGTCGTATTCGGCGTCGAACTCGGTGATCGCCTTCCAGGACGGCCGGGCCAGCTTCTCGGTCACCGGGCCGTTGTGCTTGATCACCCCTTCCAGGGTTTCCCAGGTGAGGTTGAGGCCTTCCCAGCGCGGGTAGCGGCGCTCCAGCTTGGTGACCACCCGGAAGGTCTGCACATTGTGGTCGAAGCCGCCGTAGGGCTCCATCTGCACCTGCAGCTCGTCCTCCCCGGCGTGGCCGAAGGGCGGATGGCCGAGGTCATGGGCGAGCGCGATGGTCTCGGCCAGGTCCGGCTCCAGGCCGAGCGCCGTGGCCAGGGAGCGCGCCACCTGGGCCACCTCCAGGGAATGGGTCAGGCGGGTGCGGAAGTGGTCGCCCTCGTGAGCCACGAAAACCTGGGTCTTCTCCTTCAGCCGGCGGAAGGCGGTGGCGTGGATGATGCGGTCGCGATCACGGGCGAACGGCGTGCGGGTGCGGCTCTCCGGCTCGGCGATCTTGCGCCCCAGCGAGAGGGCGGCGTCTTCGGCATAGGGAGCGCGGGCGACCATGATGTCTCTGCGTGAAGCCGGCCCCTTGGTGGAAGCCCTTGGCGAACTCATATAGGCAGGGCAAAGGTTTGCCAAAGTCATGACCAGTACCGACCTGACCCTCTCCCCCGCCGCCGCCAGGCGGCTGCACGATCTCGGCGCGGCCGAGGGCCGGCCCTTGATGCTGCGCGTCGCCGTCGAGGGGGGCGGCTGCTCCGGATTCCAGTACCAGTTCGATCTCGTGGACGAGGCCCAGCCCGACGACCTGCGGATCGAACGCGACGGCGCGGCCGCGCTGGTGGACGAGATGTCCCTGGTGCTGCTGAAGGGCTCGGAGATCGACTATGTGGACGAGCTGGCGGGCGCCGAGTTCAAGGTCCGCAATCCCAACGCCAAGTCCAGCTGCGGCTGCGGTGTCAGCTTCTCCATCTAAGGCTTCGGCGGCGCAGGTGTCGGCGCCGGGGTGAAGTTGAAGCCATTGGGCCGTTCGAAGAGCGACATGTCGGCCGGCAGGCCGATCTCATAGGTCAGGTAGCGGATCACCGACTTGGGCTGGTCATTCACGTAGAGGCCGACCGAGTAGATCTTTCGTGTCGCGCCGCGGGCGGCCGGCGGTCGCACCAGGAACTCGATCCGCTGCGCGCCGATGATCATCTGGTGCCGGACCAGCTTCGCGCCGCCCACCACGACTTTCCCCTGCGGCGTCGGCGCGTAGGCGTCGATGAAATCGAGTTCGCAGCCCAGCTCCAGCTCACCGAACAGGGGCGGGAGGTCCGGCCCCTGGAAGAGCGGCGCGCGGACCTCGAACACCGGACCGGGGTCCTGCGCGTGCTGTCCGGTCTTGGTGAAGCGGTTCACGACCCAGATGTCCGGCTCGCGGATCACCGTCAGGCGGTGCATGCTGTTGGCGGGATCGGGGCCCTCGTCGATCCGCGCGAACAACCCGCCCAACCGGTGTATCATGCGCGGCCTGGCCTGGGGCGAGGCGGGGTCGAGGCCCGGGGTTGCGTTGACCGACCCCACGCGCACCATATTCTGGGGCGCGCAGACCGCGGCGAAGGCCGGCGAGCCCAACGAGAGCGCCAGGACGACGACAAACCAACGCAACATTTCAGATGCCCCCGCTCAGGCGTCCGCGAGGGCTTGAGCGCCTCCCGCAGGACTTCTAGCGTCCCGGTCCGCAAGGGAGCCGTCAATGCGAATCGCCACCTGGAACGTCAATTCGGTGAATGCGCGGCTGGAAACCGTGCTGCGCTGGTTCGAGGAGGCCTCGCCGGACGTCGCCTGCCTGCAGGAGATCAAGTGCGTCGACGAGAAATTCCCCGCCGAAGCCTTCGAGCGGCTGGGCTACAACGTCGCCGTCCACGGCCAGAAGTCCTATAATGGCGTGGCCATGCTCTCGAAGACCCCGCTGGAGGACGTCCGCAAGGGCCTGCCGGGGGAGGACGAGGACGAGCAGGCCCGCTATCTGGAGGCGGTGGTCTCCGGGCCGACGCCGGTTCGGGTGGCCTGCATCTACCTGCCCAACGGCAACCCCATCGAGACCGACAAGTTCGGCTACAAGCTGCGCTGGATGGCCCGGCTGAAGGCCCATGCCCAGGAACTTTTGGCCTACGAAGAGCCGTTGGCCCTGGTGGGCGACTACAACGTCATCCCCGAAGCGCGCGACGCAGCCCATCCTAACAACTGGCTGGGCGACGCCCTCTTCCAGCCGGAGAGTCGCGCGGCGTTCCGAGCCTTGAAGAACCTCGGGCTTACCGAGGCCTTCCTGGCGATCGACGGTTCCCCCGAGGCCTACACCTTCTGGGATTACCAAGCCGGGGCCTGGCAGCGGAACAACGGGATCCGAATCGACCACGCCCTTCTCTCACCCCAGGCCGCCGACCTGCTGCGCGGCTGCGTGATCCACCGCGACGTGCGCGGCTGGGACAAGCCCTCCGACCACGTTCCCGTGGTGGTCGAGCTGGACCTGTAGGCGGATATGGGCGCGATCGAACTCATGGGCGTCGCGGCGAGCCTCAGCCTGTTGGCGGGCTGGCGGCTGTATGCCTGCGTGGCCGCCGTCGGGATCGCCATGCGGGTCGGGCTGCTGGACCTGCCCGACAAGATCGCGGCCCTCGACGTGCTCGCCAATCCCTGGGTGATCGGCGTCGCCGCGGTCGGCGCGATCGCTGAGCTGTTCGCCGACAAGGTCATGTGGCTCGACACCCTCTGGGACGGGGTCCACACCCTGATCCGGCCGCTGGGCGGCGCCCTCCTGGCCCTGGCGGTGATCGACGCCTCCGATCCGGCCTGGCAGGTGGCGGTCTTCCTGCTGGGCGGCGGCGCGGCCCTGCTCAGCCATGGCGCCAAGGCCGGCGCGCGGGCGGCGGTCAACGCCAGTCCCGAGCCTTTCAGCAACATGGCTGTCAGCACGGCCGAGGACGTCGCGAGCCTCGGCGGCCTTTGGCTGGTCCTCACCCAACCGGCCGCCGCCGTCGGCGTGGCGGTCTTTCTCGTGGTCGTGGTGGTCGTGCTGCTGATCGCAAGCTGGCGGATGCTGGCCGCCCTGCGCCGCTGGATGTCGCCTAGAGCTTGAGCCCGGCCGGCAAACGCCGGTAGCGTGGGGCCATGGATGAACTCCCTCGGCTTTTGCTGCTGCTGGCGCTCGTGGGCGTGGCCGTGACGCTGCTGGGGTCGGCGGTCATCTGGTACATGGACGAGGGCCGACGCGTGCGGCGCGCCCTGCGCAATGTCCTCAGGGCCGCGCCCGAGGCGGTGGTCGTGGCCCGCGGGCGCGGCAAGGGCGCGGGGTTCAGCTTCACCTCGGGCCTCGCGGCCGTAGCCTGGGACAGCGGCGCCTGGTGCCTGGTCTACCGGATCTACGAACTTGTGGGGGTGGAGATCATCGTGGACGGCGAGGTCGTGGCCCGCGCCTTCCGCGGTGAGCCGCGCAAGGCCCTGGATCATCTGGCCTCGGAGGCCTCGCGGGTCACCCTGCGGCTGATCTTCGACGATCCGAACCACCCGGACTTCGAGCTCGATCTGTGGAGGGCCGGCGACGAGCTGAAGCGCAAGCCATCCTCCCCGGCCGAGGCCATCCAGGAAGCCAACCAGTGGCTGGCCCGGGCCGAGGCGATTCTGCGCCGGCCCAACGCGCCGCGCGCCCATGAGCCGGCCGTCGCAGCGCCCCCTCCCCCGCCGCCCGCCGTCCCGCCCTGGGAGCCCGAGCCGGACGACTTCGAAGGCGACGAACCCCCCTACGACGGGGGTGACGGCGAGCCCTTCGCGGACAATCCCGAGCGTCGTTGACGGCTCGCCGGCCCTAGCGCAGGCTCCGCGCGACCTGGGGAGGCCTCGTCCATGACCAGTCTGCTCGCCGCCGCGGCGGTCTTCGTCCTGCTGCACCTACTCGTATCCGGCACCCGCGTACGTGATGCGATCACCGGCGCCATCGGGCCGGGCCCCTATATGGGGCTCTTTTCCCTGGCCTCGATCGCCGGCCTGACCTGGCTGGGTTTCGCCTTCGCCGCCGCGCGGAGCGATCCCGGCAATGGCGCCTACTGGCAGGTCACCCCGGTCACCCGCCACATCCAGCTCGGCCTGCAGCTCCTGGCCATGCTGCTCATCGTCCCCGGGCTGACGACGCCCAACCCCACCAGCGTGCGGCAGGAGGGCGCCCTGGAGCGGCCTGATGTCGTGAAGGGCATGCTGCGCATCACCCGCCACCCGTTCCTGTGGGGCGTTGCGGTCTGGGCGCTGGGTCATCTGCTGGTCAATGGCGACCGGGCGAGCCTGGTGCTGTTCGGTTCGATGCTGGTCCTGGCGCTGTTCGGGACATCCAGCATCGACGCCAAGCGCAAGCGGGCCTTGGGGGCGACCTGGGACGGCTTCGCGGCTCAGACCTCCAACGTCCCGTTCGGCGCGATCCTGGCGGGCAAGCAGTCCCTGAAGCTCGGCGAGATCGGCTGGTGGCGCATCCTGCTGGCGGTCGCCGTCTGGGCCGCTGTGGCCTGGGGCCATCCCCACATGTTCGGCGTCGCGGCCCTGCCCTAGCCCAGCATGAAGTCCACCCCTGCCTCGACGTGGACCAGGGTCGAGTCGATCACAGGCAGATCAATATCCGCCTGGGACAGCAGCAGCCCCACCTCGGTGCAGCCGAAGATGACGCTGTCAGCGCCCTGCGCCCTGGCGATCATTGCCAGAGCCTCGCGCTTGGACCCCGGATCCACCACCCCCTGGCAGAGCTCGTCATAGATGATGGCGTGCAGACGATCGCGATCGGCCTGATCGGGGACCAGGGGCTCGACCCCGTGGTCGCGCAGGCGGTGCTTGTAGAAGTCCTGCTCCATGGTGAAGCGGGTGGCCAACAGCAGGGGCTGCGAGCAGCCCCTGGCGCGCACCGCCCGGGCCGTGGCGACGCCGATATGGATCAGCGGTATCCCCAACCGCGCCTCGATGGCCGGCGCGACCCTGTGCATGGTGTTGGTGCACAGCAGGATCGCCTCGGCCCCGGCGCCTTCCAGGCGCGCGGCGGCGTCGGCCAGGGCCGCCCCCGCCCCGTCCCAGTCGCCATCGACCTGCATCGCGGCGATGGGCGCGAAATCCACCGACCAGAGCACGAGCTGCGCCGAATGAAGGCCGCCCAGCCGTTGGCGCACCTGCTGGTTCAGCGCCTGGTAGTAGGTCGTGGTCGACTCCGCGCTCATCCCGCCCAGCAGGCCGAGCGTGCGCATGGCTAGAGGTCCGCGTAGACGTGGGTCTCGGCCGCGGCCCCCGGATGGGTCAGGGCGCCCAGGTGGGCGGGCCCCACGACCTGGGCGTACTTCCACAGCGCGCCCGACTGGTAGTTGGTCACCCGCGGCTTCCAGTGGCGCTTGCGGTTCTCCAGCTCGATGGGATCGACCTCCAGCTCGATGGTCCCGGCGTCGGCGTCGATGGCGATGATGTCGCCGTCCTTCACCAGGGCGATGGGGCCACCCATCTGGGCCTCGGGACCCACATGGCCGATGCAGAGGCCGCGCGTGCCGCCGGAGAAGCGGCCGTCGGTGACCAGGGCCACCTTGTCGCCGCGCCCCTGGCCGGAGATCGCCGCCGTGGTCGACAGCATCTCGCGCATCCCCGGACCGCCGCGGGCCCCCTCATATCGGATGACCAGGACATCGCCGTCCTGGTAGTCGCCGGCCTCGACCGCGTCGAAGCAGGCCTGCTCGCCGTCGAACACGCGAGCGGGGCCACGGTGGCTGCGGTGGCTGGTCATGCCGGCCACCTTGACGATGGCGCCGTCGGGAGCGAGCGAGCCCCACAGGCCCACAACGCCGCCGGTGGGCGACAGCGGCTCGGAGGCCTTGCGGATGACCACCTGGTCGTCGCGCCATTTCACGTCCTTGAGGTTCTCGGCGATGGTCTTGCCGGTCACCGTCATGCAGTCGCCGTGGATATGGCCGTTTTCCAGCAGGGTCTTCAGCAGCATGGGCATGCCGCCCGCCTCGCCCATGTCCTTGGCCACGAAGCGGCCGCCGGGCTTGAGGTCGGCGATATAGGGCGTGCGCTGGGCGATCTCGGCGAAGTCTCGCAGGGTGAACTCGATGCCGCACTCATGGGCCATGGCCGGCAGGTGGAGGCCGCCGTTGGTCGAGCCGCCGGTGGCCGCCACGACGACGGCGGCGTTCTCGAACGACTTGCGGGTGACGATGTCGCGGGGACGCAGCTGGGTCTCGATCAGCCGCATCACCGCCTCCCCCGAGGCCACGGCGTATTCGTCGCGGTTGAGGTACGGCGCCGGCAGCGAGGCCGACAGCGGCAGGGCCAGGCCGATGGCCTCCGACACACAGGCCATGGTGTTGGCGGTGAACTGGCCGCCGCAGGCCCCGTCCGACGGACAGGCGTGCTGTTCCAGCGAGCACAGGTCGTCCAGGCTCATCTTGCCGGCCGAATGCATGCCGACGCCTTCGAAGACGTCGACCACGGTGACGTCCCGGCCCTGCCAGGAGCCCGGCAGGATCGAGCCGCCATAGAGGAACACGCTGGGCACGTTAAGGCGCAGCATGGCCATCATCATGCCGGGCAGGCTCTTGTCGCAGCCCGCCAGTCCCACCAGGGCGTCATAGCCGTGGCCGCGCATGGTCAGCTCGACGGAGTCGGCGATCAGGTCGCGGCTGACCAGGGACGAGCGCATGCCCTCGTGACCCATGGCGATGCCGTCGGTGACGGTGATGGTGCAGAACTCGCGCGGCGTGCCGCCGGCGTTCTTGACGCCCACACTCACCGCATGGGCCTGGCGCATCAAGGCGGTGTTGCAGGGAGCGGCTTCGTTCCAGCAGGAGGCTACCCCCACGAACGGCTGGGCGATCTCACGGCTGCCCAGGCCCATGGCGTAATAATAGGACCGGTGCGGGGCCCGCGCGGGCCCCTCGGTCACGTGACGGCTGGGGAGGTTTGACTTGTCCCAAGTCCCGTCCGGCTTCCTGGTCATGACGACGCCTCCAACGAAGAGGCGTCTTCCCTAACGGCGGAGGCTGGCGGCGCCAAGGCCCGCGCGACAATCCCCGTCGATTGAGCCGTGACTGGGAGGCAATTATGACCCTTCGGAAGACCAAATTAGCCGCCGAAAGGGTAGATTATTGTGATCGCCTATAGCGCCGCCTCGATCGCCCCGGTGAGCTCGTCGTCCAGGGGCTCGGTGCGGGGTCCGAAGGCGCGGATCAGCTTGCCGTCCTTGCCGACCAGCAGCTTGTGGAAGTTCCAGACCGGCTCGGCGGGTTCGCCCAGGGTGTCCTTGGCCCACTTGTAGAACGGGTGGGCCTCGTCGCCCTTCACGTCGGTCTTCGAGGTCATCGGGAAGTCGACCGAGAAGTTGGTCATGCAGAAGTCGGCAATCTCGGCGTCGGTGCCGGGTTCCTGGCCGGCGAACTGGTTGCTGGGCACGCCCAGGACCACCAGGCCCTTGTCCTTGTAGTCGGAATAGAGCTTTTCCAGCCCCTCGTACTGCGGGGTGAGGCCGCACTTGGAGGCGGTGTTCACCACCAGCACCACCTTGTCCTTGAAGCTGGTCAGGGGCAGCGGCGCGCCATCGATGGAATTGAACGAGAAATCGTAGGCGTCTTGGGCCATGGCGAGGCTCCTCCCGAGGTTTTCGCCAGCCTAGTCCCCTTACCGGGCGTCCTCCAACGCCTGTTCGACGGCCAGCGCCAGATCGAGCGCCCGGGCGGCCTCCTGCGCCGTCACGATCGGGCGCGGCGCCTCTCCGCGCACGGCGGCCAGGAAGCCCTGGACGCTGGTGGCCAGGGTGTCCTTCACGGCCGGTGTGTCGGCATAGTCGGGATTGAGCGGATAGCCCGTGGTGTTGCGGAAGGCGCGGGTGACGAAGTCGATCTCAACCTCGCCAGAGGGATAGACCAGCTTCATGGTCCGCTTCCGCTCCAGCTCCATCCGCGAGGAGTCGAAGAGCGCCGTGAAGCCGTCGTCGAAGCTGACCTCGGCGCGTGCGCGGTCCCAGCCCCCGGAGAAGTCCATCTTGCCCTCACCTTCCACCGCCATGGGCTGGGCGGTCGACAGCGAGAGCGCCAGGTCCAGGTCGTGGATCATCAGGTCCAGCACCACCGAGACATCCAGGCTGCGCTCCGAGGGCGTGCCGTGACGCACCGACTCCAGCCGCAGCGGCTGCTCGGGAATGTCGAACAGGCCCATGGCCTGGAACACCACCCGCTCCTGGTGGCCGCAGGCGATGACCAGCTTCCGCCTGGCCGCCTCGGCGATGATTTTGTCAGCGTCGGCCAGGGTGATGGCCAGGGGCTTCTCCACATAGATCGGCTTGCCGGCGGCCAGCGCCGCGAGCGCGCCCTCGGCGTGGACGCTGGCCGGCGAGGCGATGGTGACCACGTCCACCGCCTCCAGGAACTCGTCCATCTTGTAGAAGGCCCGGCCGCCCAGCGGCACGGCGATCGCCGCGGCCCGGTCCGGATGGTGGGTGTCGAGCACCGCAGACAGCACCGCCCCCGGCGCCCCGGCATACTTGCGGGCATGGTGGCCGCCGAACACGCCGGCGCCGATAACGCCGCCTCGCAGGGGTTCAGCCATGGACTCAGCTCCGAAAACCGCTCGCTGCGCGCCTAACACGCCGTTGTGGGTCGACGCCACACGGCGCTTTGTCTTAAACGTCCGTTTGAACACCGCTTACGGTGTAAGGAGCCGCCCCCAATGACCATCTCGCGCGAGATCCGCCTGAAGAGCCGGCCCGTCGGCCTGCCGACCGCCGACAACTTCGAACTGGCCACGGTCACCCTGCCCGATCCAGGCCCCGGCGAGGTCCAGGTGCGCAACACCTGGATGACTGTCGATCCCTACATGCGAGGGCGCATGAACGACGCCAAGAGCTATACCCCGCCCTTCGCCCTGGGCGAGGCCATGCAGGGCGGCGCCACCGGCGAGGTCATCGCCTCGAACGATCCGGCCTTCAAGCCGGGCGACCTGGTGCAGAGCTTCTTCGGCTGGCGCGAGGCCTTCAACGCTCCCGCAGCCGCGGTCCAGAAGCTGGACACCTTCGGCCTTCCGGTTCAGGCCTTCCTGGGCGTCGCCGGCATGCCCGGAATGACCGCCTATGCGGGCCTGCTGCGGGTCGCGGCCCTGAAGGACGGCGACGTGGTGTTCGTCTCGGCCGCCGCCGGCGCGGTCGGCTCGGTCGTCTGCCAGATCGCCAAGCTCAAGGGCCACAAGGTGATCGGATCGGCCGGCGGACCGGAGAAGACCGCCTTCCTGCGCGACGAACTCGGGGTCGACGTCGCCATCGACTACAAGGCCGAACCCATCGTGGCGGCCCTGGAGCGCGCCGCGCCCGAGGGCATCGACGTCTATTTCGAGAATGTGGGCGGCGACCACCTGGTGGCGGCGCTCAACTCGGCCAACCTCAAGGCACGCTTCGCCATGTGCGGGATGATCTCGATGTACAACGAGGCCACGCCCCCGCCCGGCCCTTCCAACATCTTCCTGATCGTCGGCAAGCAGATCCGCATGGAGGGCTTCATCGTCTCCAGCCACTACGACATGCAGCCGGCCTTCCTGAAGGACCTCGCCGGATGGCATGCGGCGGGCAAGATCAAGTGGCGCGAGACCGTCATGGAAGGGATCGAGAAGGCCCCCGACGCCTTCCTGGCCCTCTTCTCCGGCCAGAACTTCGGCAAGATGCTGGTCAAGCTCGCCTAGTTTCCTCTGGCTACGGCCGCTTCCGGCGTTGGCCCGCCGGGAGCGAGCCGCTACAAGCCCCCGGGTATCCTTCCCCGGAGCTTCTCAAGTGTCCCGTCTCTTCAGCGCCTATGTGATCGTCGACTGGAGCGCGGCGGCCAAGCCGTCCACGGGCTCGGATTCCGTGTGGATTGGGGTGCTCAAGCGGGACGTGCGGTTCCGCCTGGCGTTCGAGGCGCACAATCCAGCGACCCGGGCCGAGGCCGAGAAAAAACTGGCCGAGATCCTAGACGACCTCAAGAAACGCGGCGAACGGGCCCTGGTGGGCTTCGACTTCCCGCTCGGCTTCCCGCGTGGCCTGTCAACGGCGCTGAAGCTGCCGGGCGAAGCTCCCTGGCGTGCGGTTTGGGACCAGCTGGCCAAGATGGTCACGGACAAGCCCAACAATGTGAACAACCGCTTCGGCGTCGGATCGGAGATCAACCGGCGTCTGACCGGCGGCCCGTTCCCCTTCTGGGGTTGCCCGCCCAAGGACGCCCTGACCACCCTCCAGCCCAAACGCACAAAGGCGCACGAAGCCGGCGACCTGCCCGAGTTCCGCCATGCCGATCTGGCCGCCAAGGGCGCTTCGTCGATCTGGAAGCTCTACTACAATGGTTCGGTGGGCGGTCAGGCGATCCTGGGCATTCCGGCGGTGCGGCGCATGAAGCTCGCGCGTGGCGAGGGTCTTCGGGCCTGGCCGTTCGAGACCGGTTTCAAGGCATTGACCGAGACCGACCTGGCCGGGGTCGAGGTGGTGGTCGCCGAGGTCTATCCCTCGCTCTACAAGGCCCAGCCGGCGCCCGGTGAGGTCAAGGATCAGGCCCAGGTGCGGGTCACCGCCGAGCACTTCGCCAGGCTGGACGAGGCGGGCAAGCTGGGCGCGGCCTTCGCGCCGGGCAAGAGCGCCGCGGCCGACGTGGTTCTGGACGCCGAGCGGGAAGAAGGCTGGATCCTGGGCGTGGAAGCCTAGGTTCCGCCACGCCAACCCGATCAAAATCCCCCAGTGGGGGAGCATCTACAAGAGATCAGATCCTCCCCCAGCGCGTAGCGCGGTTTGGGGGAGGTGGCGCTCGGAGCGAAGCGGAGAGTGACGGAGGGGGCTTGCCGCGGCCCGCTAGCCGACTTCGACCTCGGCGGCTTTCGCCGCCTGCGCCCGACGCTCCTCATAGGGCGCGCTGCGCAGGGATTGCAGCCACATGGGCGTCCAGACCGCGAAGGCGCCCGCTGCATCGGCGGCTAGGTCGCTGAGGCTGACGCCACGGCCCACGACCATCTGCGCAATCTCGATCGAACCGCCCAGCAGGGCGGCGGAGAGCGCGATCTCCAGCCGGCGGTTCTTGCGGAAGGCGGCCATCATCAGGGCGGTCAGGCCATAGAAGGCGATGAAGTGCGCCGCCTTGTCGGCGGGAACGAAGGCCTTCTCCACCCCCTGGAAGGGGCCGACCATGCCGACGACGCAAACCAGGCCGGCGGCGATCAGGAGGAACCGGGCGGCGTTCTGCGTGGACGGGACCATGGCCCAGTCCTGACAGACCGCGGTGAATCCTTCGTCAAAGCGGTCGGCGGCTAAGCTGCCAGAACCGGGCGCTGAGCAGGCCCGCCGACAGGAACGAGGCGCCGACCACGCCCCAGACGATGCCGTTCAGGCCAAGCTTCATCGGGATGGCCAGCCACCAGGCCAGCGGCATCATCAGGAACACATAGCTGGTCAGGTGGGTGAAGGTGGGCAGCCAGACGTCGCCGCGCGCGCGCAGGGCCTGGGCGATCACCACCTGCAGGGCGTCGACCAGGAAGAACAGGCACGACAGCACCAGCGCCGTCGAAGCCATGGCGATCACCCGGGGGTCGGAGGTGTAGGCCTGACTGATGATCCCGGCGGCGGGCCAGATCACCAGCGAGATCACCGCCCCGAAGATCGCGGTCATGCCGAAACCGATCATGCCGCCCCGCACCACGCCGGCCTTGTCGCGGGCGCCGTAGGCGCGGCCGACCATCACCGCCGTGCCGGTGGAGAGGCCCAGCGGCACCATGAAGACCAGGGCCGCGACGTTGAGCACCACCGCCCAGGCGGCCACGGTCAGCCCGCCCATCCAGCCGGCGAAGATGTTCATCGAGGCGAAGGCCGCCACCTCGAAGAAGTTCGAGGCGCCCGCGCCATAGCCGATGCGGCGCTGCTCGTGCTCGGCGGCCCGGTCGCGTTCGGGCTTGTCGAACACCCCTAGCGTCCGGCTCTCCTTCATCATCAGGATGAAGACCAGCATGGCGATGGCCAAGAAGGTCCGCGCCCCGGTGGTGGCCCAGGCGCCGCCGACGGCGCCCAGGGCCGGCAGCCCGAAGTTACCCGGGACCAGGATCAGCAGCAGGCTGAGGTTCACCGCATTGGCGATCCACATCATCACCGCCCCCGGTCCGGGCCGGCCCAGGCCCTCCAGCCAGAAGCTGGCGGCGACGCTGAAGGCGTAGCCCGGCAGGGACAGGGCGAAGATCAGCATGGCGCGGCTGGCCCCGTCGGCCAGGTCCGGCTCCAGCCCGATCACGTGCAGGAATCCCGGCCCCGCCAGCAGGGTCACGGCCATGGAGACCACGCCGATCCAGAAGCTGTAGGCCAGGCCGCGGCGCAAGACAGCTCCGGTCCGCTCGCGCCGCCCCTCCCCGATCGCCCGGGCGGTCATCACCTGGACGCCGGTCAGCAGACCCACGGCCATGGTCACGACCACGCTGGTCGGGGCCCAGGCCAAGGCGTGGTAGCCGAGCTCCGTCGCCGAGAAACGTCCGACGACGATGGCGTCCGACAGGCCCATGACCATGATGCCCAGGCGCGACAGCACGACGGGCCAGGAGAGCTTCCACAGCTCGGCCGTTTCCCTGCGGACGACATCTTGTTCGCGCCCTTCGGAAAGGGTCGCGTGGGCCGGATCGGCCATTTCAGCACCGGTTTTCAAAGAAGCCCGGAAGGTGGCGGTTCATCGCGGCGGCGGCAAGCGAAGCTTCCCCACCGGCGCCCTTTTTCAAGGCGCCGGTGGCCGCTGAGGCACAGGAGACTCTCGGCGGCTCAGACCGCCGCGCGCAGGGCCGCTTCGATCCGCTCTTCCTTCAGCTTCTCAGCCACCAGGAAGGCGAGTTCTAGGGCCTGTTCGCCGTTCAGGCGGGGGTCGCAGTGGGTATGGTAGCGGTCGGCCAGGTCGCCCTCGGTGAGCGCACGCGCGCCCCCCAGGCACTCGGTGACGTTCTGGCCAGTCATTTCCAGGTGCACGCCGCCGGGATGAACGCCCTCGGCCTTGGCGATCTCCACGAAGCTCTTCACCTCCGACAGGATGCGGTCGAAGGGGCGGGTCTTGTACCCGTTGTTTGCGGTGAGCGTATTGCCGTGCATCGGGTCGATGGCCCAGACCACCGTGCGGCCGGATCGCTTGGTGGCGTCCAGCAAGCGCGGCAGGCGCGCGGCGATCTTGTCGGCCCCGAAGCGGCCGTAAAGCGTCAGCCTTCCGGGCTCGTCCTTGGGATTGAGCGTCTCCATCAGGCGCAGCAGGTCATCCGGCTCCATGGTCGGGCCACACTTGACGCCGATCGGGTTGCGGATACCGCGGAAGTACTCGACATGCGCCCCGCCCAGGTCGCGGGTGCGCTCGCCGATCCAGAGCAGGTGGGCGGAGGTGTCGTACCATTCGCCCGAGGTGGAATCGACGCGGGTCATGGCCTCCTCGAAGCCCAGCAGCAGGGCCTCGTGGCTGGTGAAAAATTCCACGCGGTGCAGGTCGGGCTGGCTCTCGGGGGTGACCCCGATGGCGGCCATGAACGTCAGGGCCTCGCTGATCTTCTCGGACAGCTCGCGGTATTTGGCGCCCTGCGGGCTGTCGGCCACGAAGCCCAGGGTCCAGCGATGGATGTTGTAGAGGTCAGCATAGCCGCCGCCGGCGAAGGCGCGCAGCAGGTTGAGCGTTGCGGCCGACTGGCCATAGGCCTGCAGCAGGCGCTGCGGATCGGGCACGCGGCTGGCGGCGTCGAAGTCCATGCCGTTGATGATGTCGCCGCGATAGGAGGGCAGCTCCACCCCGTCGATGGTCTCGGTGGCCGCCGAGCGCGGCTTGGCGAACTGACCGGCCATGCGGCCCACCTTCACCACCGGCTTGCCGCCGGCGAAGGTCAGCACCACGGCCATCTGCAGGATCAGCCGGAAGGTGTCGCGGATGTTGTCGGCGTGGAATTCCTTGAAGCTCTCGGCGCAGTCGCCGCCCTGCAGCAGGAAGGCCTTGCCCGCGGCGACGTCGCCCAGCAGGCTCTTCAGCCGCCGCGCCTCACCGGCGAAGACCAGCGGCGGCATGCCGCGCAGGGTCTGCTCGACGCCCGCCAGGGCCGCCTGATCTGGATAGTCGGTGGGCAGGTGCTTGGCGGGTTTTTTTCTCCACGAAGCGGGCGTCCAGTGTTCGGTCATGTCTCAACTCCACGCCTGCACGCGGGTTTGCGGGCAAACGAAACCGCGCCTTCTACTCCGATAAGGGCCGCGCCGTCGATGGGCCTTCCGCCGCGGGCTGCCGCGCCGCGAGCAGGCAGGCCGCGGCCGCCAGGGCGCCGATGGCCAGAAACCATTCCTGCCAGACCCCGAAGGAAAAGGCCGAATAGACGAGATAGGCCGCCGCCGTGGCCGCGGCCACCGCGCGGGCCGGATCGCGCCGGGGTTGGCTAAGCCCGGCCAGGATGCTCGCCCAGAAGACGGCGCCGGCCATGGCGCCGATCAGGCCGAGCTCCAGCCAGAGTTGCAGGGCCGTGTCGTGTGGGTGCAGCTTGATGCCCGGCGAGAACATCCGGCTGGCGTCGAGGCCCCAGCCCCGCATCGGGTGGTCGCCGATCCAGGTCACGGCGCGCCGCCAATAGCCCATCCGCATCTCCCAGGAGAGCGGCATGGCAGCCTCGATCATGGCATAGAGGCCGATCTTCTGGGCGAACCAGACGATGGCCGGGGCGCCCAGGAAGAAGGTCGCCGCCATGCCGGCCATCACCCGGGGCGCCACGATCGGCCAGCGATGGACGGCGAGGCCCGAGACCAGGGCCGCGACCAGGGCCACCAGCGGCGCATCGGTGGCGAACAGCAGGCCCACCCCGACGCTGCCGGCCGCCATGGGAAGGATCAGCCAGCGGCTCTCCCCCGTGCGGATGGCGCCGAGCGCCGCGGCGGGGGTCAGCAGGGCCAGGACAAATCCGGCCTGAGCGACGTTCTTGACGGCGAGGTCCGGCCGGATCGGATCGCCCATCACCTCGCGCAGGGCGCGATAGACCCAGGCGCCGGTGGCGGTCTCGATGCTGATCAGCAGGCCGAGAGCCGCCACGCTCCAGGCCAGGATGCGGAGGGCGGTCTCGCGGGTCCCCGGCGTCGCGTCGCGCGCGGCGCAAAGCACGGCCCAGTACAGCGCCGCCTGGGCGATCAGCTTGAAAGCCGTGGCCCCCTCGAGGTCGCTGGGCGTGTAGGGGCTCCAGGCCATGGAGCCCAGGGACCAGGCCAGGATCACCACCACCGAGATGGCCGCCGGCCGGTCGGCGTCGATGATCCGCAGGCCCTTGAGGGTCAGCAGGCCCGCCAGGGCGAGGATCGGGGCGAAGGCCAACGGCCCGCCCCAGGCGGCGAAGGGGACCAGGACGAACAGCCCGGCCAGGACCCAGCCCGACCAGGCCGAGACCCGCTCCTGAGGGTTCGCCGCCCTATCGGTCATGCGGCCGCGCCGAGCTCCTGGGGCACGTACTTCTCGCGCATCGTGACCAGTTCCTCGGCCAGGGTCGGGTGGACCGCGCAGGTGGAATCCCACTGGGCCTTGGTCACGCCCATCTTCAGCGCGATGGCGGCCATCTGGATGATCTCCGGCGCGTCGGGCCCGACCACGTGGCAGCCCAGGATCTTCTGGCTGTCCGCATCGACCACCAGCTTGATCATGCAGCGCTCCTCGCCGCCGTAGAAGGTGGTCTTCATGGTGCGGAACTTCGAAAGGTAGATGTCCAGCTTGCCGTGCTGGTGGCGGGCGTCGGCCTCCGACAGGCCCACGGATCCCACCGGCGGCTGCGAGAACACCGCCGAAGCCACCATGTCGTGGTCGAAGCTGGTCGGATTACCGTAGAACTCGGTCTGGGCGAAGGCCGCGCCCTCGCGGATCGCCACCGGGGTCAGGTTGATCCGGTCGGTGACGTCGCCGACCGCCCAGATGTTGTCGGCGCTGCTCTTGGAGAACTTGTCGACGGCCACTGCGCCCGCCTCGTTCAGCTTCACGCCCGCCTTCTCCAGGCCGAGCCCGTCGGTGTATGGCCTGCGGCCGGTGGCGAACATGACGAGGTCGGTCTCGATGGCCGATCCCGAACTCATGTGGCTGACATAGCCGGCGGCGGTCTTCTCGATGCGCTCGTGCTGGCAGCCGAGGACCACCTTGATGCCGCGCTTCTTCATCTCCTCGGCCACGTGGGCGCGGATATTGTCGTCGAACCCGCGCAGGATGTTGGCGCCGCGATAGACCAGGGTGGTGTCCACCCCAAGGCCGTTGAAGATCCCGGCGAACTCCACGGCGATATAGCCGCCGCCGGCGATCAGGACCCGCTTGGGCAGTTCGGGCAGGTGGAAGGCTTCCTCGGAGGTGATGATGTGCTCGGCGCCCTCGAAATCGGTGGGCTTCCACGGCCGGCCGCCGGTGGCGATCAGCACCTTCTCGGCGGTATAGGTCCCCTTGCCCTCCAGCTCGACGGTGTGAGCGTCCTTCAGGCGGGCCTTGGCGTGGACCACCTCGGCGCCGGCGTTGCTGAGATTGGTCACATAGATCCCCGACAGGCGGGCGATCTCGCGGTCCTTGGCCTCGAGGAACTTCTTCCAGTCGAAGGTCGCCCCGCTGGCCGACCAGCCATAGCCCTCGGCGATCCCGGCGTTGTGAGCGAACTCCGAGGCGTAGACCATGAACTTCTTGGGCACGCAGCCGCGGATCACGCAGGTTCCGCCGACCCGGTGCTCCTCTGCGATGGCGACCCTGGCGCCGCTCATGGCCGCGAGCCTGGCCGCGCGCACGCCGCCCGAGCCCGCGCCGATCACGAAGAGGTCGTAGTCGTATTTCGCCAACTCGTGGGCTCCTTACGGTTCGATGGTGACCACGCCGTCGGGCGTGCCCACCAGGGCCAGGTCGGCCAGGTCGAGGAACAGGCCATGATCGACCACGCCGGTCACGCTCTTCAGCGCGGCGGCCAGCAGGGCGGGCTCCTCGATCCGCCCGCACGCCGCGTCATAGATGAGGTTGCCGCCGTCGGTTTTCACCGGGGCCCCGTCTTTCAACCGCAAGCGGGGCGCGACCCCCAGGTCGCATTCGGCAAGGGCGTCGCAGATCCGCAGGGCTGTGGTCTCGTGGCCGAAAGCTACCACCTCGATGGGCAGCGGGAACTGGCCCAGCAGTTTCACCCGCTTGGCGGCGTCGGCGATGACCACGCAGCGCTTGGAGGCTTCCCAGACCAGCTTCTCGCGCAGCAGGGCCGCGCCGCCGCCCTTGATCAGCGACAGGGCGGGCCCGATCTCGTCTGCGCCGTCGACGGTGAGGTCGATGGATTTCACCTGACCCAGCTCGGCCAGCCTGATCCCCAGGCTCGCCGCCAGCTCGGCGGTGGCCACGGAGGTCGGCACGCCGACGATGTCCAGACCCCGCGCGGCCACGGCCTTGACGAACCAGGCGGCGGTCGAGCCCGTGCCCAGGCCCACCACCATGCCGGTTTCCACCAGGGCCGCGGCGGCCTCGCCGCTGGCCCGCTTCTGATCGTCGATCGTCGCGCTCATGCCGCTGACATAGGCGAAGCGCCTCGCCCCCGCGACGCTATTTTTTGGCCTTCTTGGCGAGCTTGGCCGCCCGGAAGCGCGCCGCCCAACCTTCCTTCTCGACCTGCGCGGCCCTCTCCAGGGCGAGAGCGTCGGGAGCGACGTCCCGCGTGATCACCGAACCCGAGCCCGTATAGGCCCCGGCCCCGATCTTCACCGGCGCCACCAGGGAGGAATTGGAGCCGATGAAGGCGCCCTCCCCCACATGGGTCTCGAACTTGTCGAAGCCGTCATAGTTACAGAAGATCGTGCCGGCCCCGATATTGGCCTTGGCCCCCACCGAGCCGTCGCCCAGATAGGACAGATGGTTGGCCTTGGCGCCCGCGCCGACCTTGACCTTCTTCACCTCGACGAAGTTGCCGATATGGGCCTCCTCGCCGATCTCGGCGCCGGGCCGCAGGCGGGCATAGGGGCCGATCAGCGCCCCGGCCATCACCTTGGCCCCCTCCAGATGACTGAAGGCGCGGATCACCGCGCCGGTCTCGACGCTCACGCCAGGGGCGAAGACCACGAACTGCTCGATCTGGGCGCCGGCCGCGATCTGGGTGTCCCAGGAGAAGTGCACGCTCTCGGGGGCCAACATCTGCACCCCCTCGGCCAGGAAGTCCGCGCGGCGGCGCTGCTGGAAGATCGCCTCGGCCTGTGAGAGCTGCATGGCCGTGTCGCAGCCCATGACGGCGCTCTCCGGCGCGAAGGCCGCCCTGACCACGGCCTCGTCCGTATTGGCCAGGGCCACGATCTGGGTCAGGTAATACTCGCCCTTGGCGTTATCGTTCGTCACGCGGTCCAGCCACCCGAACAACACCGCCCGGTCGGCCGCCAGCATCCCGGCATAGCAGGCCTTCACCGCCTTCTGCTCGGGGGTGCAATCCTTGGCTTCCACGATGCGCAGGACGTGGCCGTCCGCCCCGCGGATCAACCGCCCGTACAGCAGGGCGTCGCCGGGTTCGAAGCCCAACAGCGCCAGCGGCGTCCCCTCGGCGCGCAGCTTGAACAGCGGATCGAGGTCCTGGGCCTCCAGCAACGGGCAATCGCCGTTGACCACCAGGACATCGCCGTCGAAATCGGCCAGGGCCGCCTTGGCCGCCAGGACGGCGTGACCGGTGCCCAGGGGCGGATCCTGCACGGCCACGGCGTTCTCGCCCAGCCGTCGGACCACCAGCTCGCGCACGGCGGGACTGTTGGCGCCGATCACCACCACGATCTTCTCGCAGCCGGCCGCCTGCACCGTGTCGATCACCCGATCCAGAAGGGTGCGACCGCCCACCTTATGCAGCACCTTGGGCAGGCGCGATTTCATGCGCGTGCCTTGGCCGGCGGCCATGATCACTGCGGCGCGTGCGGTCATCGAGTGGTCCTTCGAGTCGGGCGGAACATTGCAATCTTGCGGCGTTTAGCTGAAACGGCGAGCGGTTTCGATGGAGCGCGCGACTTGGCTGACCTATCAGCGCTGAACGGCGCCACGCTCGTCTTCGATCTCGACGGCACCCTGGTGGAGTCGGCCCCGGACCTGATCGGGACCCTGAACGTGCTGTTGAGGGAGGAGGAGATCGCCCCCCTGCCCCTCGGGGCGGCCCGTCCGTTCATCGGCCACGGCGCGCGGCGCCTGATCGAGCGGGGCTTCGCCGCCCAGGGCCATCCGCTGCCCACCGCGCGCATGGACGACCTCTTCGCGCGCTTCATCGCCCACTATGACGCGCACAGCGCCGACCTGACCCGGCCCTTCCCCGGCGCGGTCCGGGCCCTGACCCAGATGAAGGCGGCCGGGGCGAGGCTGGCGGTCTGCACCAACAAGCTGACCGGTCTCTCGGTCGGCATCCTAGAAAAGCTCGAGCTCGCCGGCTTGTTCGACGCTGTCGTGGGTGGCGATTCGGTTCCCGCCCCGAAGCCCGATGCTGGCCATCTGACCGCGGCCATAGAGGCCGCCGGCGGAACGATCGGCCGAGCGGTGATGATCGGCGACGCAGCCACTGACGCCGGCGCCGCGCGCGCCGCCCGGGTCCCGCTGATCCTGGTGAGCTTCGGCTATACTGAGATCCCGGCGGCGGAACTGGCCCCGGACATCCTTATCGGCCACTTCGACGAACTGCCTACGGCGTGCCTTCGTCTTCTCACCGCTTGAACGGGGCGAGCCACCGGGCTATAGGCGCATCCCTTCCGGAGGATGCGTAGCTCAGCGGGAGAGCACCTCGTTCACACCGAGGGGGTCACAGGTTCAATCCCTGTCGCATCCACCATTTTTCCTATTAAATTCAACCACTTAACCACCGACCCCTTTTCCGTTTCCGGTTTTGCGTTTCACGGGGGGCAGTTGGGGGGCAGTCGGAGCGACGCATCCCCGACACCAGAAATCGGCGCTACAGGCTGGAACACCCCCAAATCGGCTGCACAGGATCGCAAACTGCGGATGTCGGTGGGGTCATGCCGCCGCCTGATTCGATTCCAGGACGGCGCTGCGTCGTTCAGACGGACCCGACCGAACTCCCCCCGGTTCGTGCTTGAGAGGTCAGAGGCCGCGGTCCGCGATCCCGCGGCCCGCTGATAGCGCCGCAACGCCCCGGCCGTTTCGGGCGAACTGCACGTCCTGGCCCGCTGCAGGCGCAGCGGCGCCAAACCCCAGCCGCGCATAGTGCTCGATCCCATCTCGATCTCGCACAATGACGAACGCCGCGGCTCCTAGTTCGTCGTGCGCTCCACTCTTGACGACCCGACCTCGCACAGGAACGACCCCGAATTCGCGGATGTCATGTCCCGCCTCCAGCCGGCGCTGGTTTAGAGTTCGGATGACGTCCTTGCGCATCTGCAGCGACCGGAGCCTGGCCTCCAGATCAGGAGGCAGGCGATAGCGAGCGCCCGCGCGCTGCGCGAGCCCGATCCGCTCCAAGTGCCGAAGTCGACCACGGGTCAGCGCCGCCCAGGCCTCACTGAGCCCTACGCCGTCATCCACCGAGCCATCCGCCCTCGCCGAGGCCAGCAAACGCCTGTCCAGCCCCGTGAACCGGTCGGCTTCGGTCTCCCGCCAGACCCGCCGTTCAGCGTCGGCCCGCGACAGGTCCCCGAGCCGCGCCTGGGCTGCTTCCTGGGCGCGAGCCCGAAATCCGAAGGCGATATAGTCGCGGGGTATCACCAGGTCGCGGCCGTTCATGCGAAGTCCCCGGACCAGCACGTGAGCGTGCGGTTGGTCGGTGTCGAAGTGACACGTGCCAATCCAATTGAGGTCTGGCTCACCCAGGTCCGCCGCCACACTGCCCATCGCCTCGCGGACATAGCCCCGAAGATCGGCAATGCGGTCGCCATGCTCCGGCGAGATGATGAAGCGGAAGTGATGCCGGTCCCCGGTCCAGTCGCGCGTCCGATCAGACGGATCCAGCACATCCTCGGACTGGTCGAAATAACCGGGCCGCGCGCCCTCAAGGCCTGCTCCGCCGCGACCAAGATATGAGACATGTCGCGCCAGGGCCGCGCCGCGCGCGACGCCGACCCCGATGTGACGTGACACCAGCGCCTTGACCACCACGCGCTGACGCACATCCAGCCGGAAGGCGCGGCCTGAACGTCGCTGCGCCGCGCTGAGAACGCCCGACCGATCGCCCAGGGCGAAGTGCCGCGACGCCGCCAGACGCCGGAACAGGCCCGTCCGCACATCGACGCCCTCGGCCTTCACCGACCGCGGCAGGCTTACCCGCGCCGCCGCTGCCCCATCTCCCTCGTAGGCTTCGAGCCCCCTCTCGACCACCTCCCGGACCAACATCCGACCGACCTCATGGACAGGGACCGTGACCCGACCCGCATGACTTTCTGCAAGTCGCCCTCGCCGGCCGTAGTCGCCGCAACGCTCCGATATCGTAGGACAAACGGCGACGCCGAGAACCTCCTTTTATCTTGCCCTAAGCCAGAAATCGCACGATTTTCACGATTGTAATCAAACGACTACAAGCCGCTTCTAATCCCATCAAATCCCGGCGACAGACCGGCCGCCAAATTCGCTCCGTGCCCATCAACACGAAAAAACCCGCCCGACCGGAGACGGTCGAGCGGGCTGCGGACATTGGATCGGCGCGGACCTCAGCCCGCCTTGCCGCGGATCGCCACATGCCGGACGCCGCTGTTCTGCGCCTGCTGGCCGAGGTTCAACGCCGGCCCGAACGGATGGCTTGCACCCGCCCGCTCGGCGTCCAGCGACTGGGCCAGGGTGAGGCAGCAGACCGGGTCCAGCGCCATCAGCTCGTCATTGGCCCGGAACGGCGCGGCCTTGGCGTGGCGCTCGAAGTCCGCCCGCGCGAGCACCAGGGTCACCCCCTTCTGCCGGGCCCACTGGATGGCCAGCTTCTCCGCGCCCTTGGCCCCGGTCGTCGCCAGGGCCATGCCCGGCCACTCCGACTTCGCCCAGTTCAGCGCGTCGAAGATCCGGTGCGCGTCGGCCTCGGTATTGGCGAATGGCGCGGCCCGGAAGGCCACCACCGGACCGCCCGGATCGTTCTCCGAGACCCTCCGCGCCTGGATCGACCTCAGCGCCTGCCGCGCCTCCAGCTGCGCCGCCGTCAGCACCGTGCCGCGCCGGCTGCCCCGCCAGGCCGTCCAGACCTCCCCGGTGGCCGTCGTGTAGAGCTCGGCCGCCGCGTCGCGGATCAGCTCGGCGGCCAGGCGCGCCACGTCCGAGGCCCGGGTCGCCAGGGTCGCCTCCTGCAGCTCGCTGTCGGCCAGCTCCGACCCGTCGAAGTCCCGCTCCAGGCTTCGCATGCGATCGCGCGCCCGGTCCCCGTCCCGCTCGATCCGTCCCGCCGCCGAATGGAAGGCGCCGATCAGGCTCTCGGCCAGGATCGCCTGCACGTCCTCCAGGGCGCTGTCGCCCAGGACGTCCAGCAGCTCGGTCATCACCGCCCGCCCGAACTGCACCAGGGCCTCCTCGGTCGGATGCGGACGTGGGTCCTCCAGAGCCGCGGCCTGTACGTCGAAGGCGGTGTCCGAGGATGAGAAGGCATGAAGGGAAAAGGTCATGTTCGACACTCCTGAAAGAAGATGCCGATGCGCCCCATGCGCAACGACCTCCCTCCTGCCCACGTCGGGCCCCGGGAGGTCACCGGAGCGGAGCGTCAGCGCAGCGCAGGGGAACGGCCGCCAGGCCGTTGACGTCCTGGGTGACGTGACAGGATGGGAGGTCGTTGTGTGGGGGCGTTGCGCCCGCTCGGCGGGCGCTCCGTCCGGCGCGCAGCGGCGGCTACGCGCGAACGATCGGACACGCCCGTCAGACCCGTAGCGAAGCGAAGGCTCAGCCCACGCCGGTCGCCCCGCGTGAGGGATCGTCACCCGAAGGGCGGAGACCCGCAGGGGCTCCGGGCGCCGCAGGCGCCTAGAGCCCGACCCGGCCAAGGGCCGGGGCACGCCCGATGGCGCGCGCTCGACGCCCCGGCGTCGTCAAGCTAAGCCATGGCGTCAGTTCGACAGGAGCCTCTCGATGCGTTTGATCCTGGTGGCGGCCGCGATTCTCGCCCCGACGGCGGTGTTTGCCGCCCCGCTCAGCCTCGTCTGCCGCGGGGAAGCTCGCTACGTCGAGGACGAAAGCACAACGGGCTATACGACCGGCGCGGACGGTTACCCCAAGACGGCAACCTATGACAGCGCGCGGAACGTGCGATCCCCTGAGCGTTTTCGCTTCGAGATCGACGAAGCCGGGTCCGGCCGGGTGAAGCCGCCCCGCGTGCAGATTCCGCTCCTGAAGTCGGGCGGCCGAGACGGCTGGTGGACCCTGGCGTCAGTGGCCGTGACGGACACCGAGATCCGCGCTCAGTACGCCCTCAACCCGTTCAACAAGCCCCGGGTCCAGATCGACCGTCGCACCGGCGAAGTCGAGATCGTCGGCTTTCGCTTCACCTTTGCGGGCATGTGCGAGACCGCGCCGGACGAGACGGCGCCGCGCAAGTTCTGATGCGCCGCGCGGTCACATGAAAAACCCCGCCGGTCACCCGGCGGGGCCTGAAAGGCGATCTCGCGATCCTAGAACGGGATTTCGTCATCGAGGTCCGGCCCGAAGCCGGTGGCCTGCCCGTCGTCCCCGCCGGGCGCTTCCGCGGCCTCCTCGTCCCGCCGGGTCTTGAGCCGCATCGCCTCCACCACCAGGCGCAGGTCATAATGGACGGTCCCGTCACGCCCGGTCCAGGTGTCGTTCTCCACATGGCCCTGCGCCACGACGCGGCTGCCCTTGCGGGCATGAGGGCCGATATAGTTTTCGGCGATGGCCTCGTTGAAGCAGATGCAGTTGAAGCCGGTGGTGCGCTCGCCCCGCTGGCCGTCGGCACGGCGGAAGCGGGCGGTCTCCAGCACGCGGAAGCTCGCGCGTTTCCGGCCCGAGCCCTGGGCGGCGAGGATGGACGGATCGGCGGCCAGATAGCCTTCGATGGTCACGGTCTGCATGGTCTTTCTCCTTGAGAATGGGTGAGATCAGGCGGCCTGGGCGGCGGCCTCGGCCGCGCGCCCGGAGGCCCAGTCGAGGACGGAGAGCCGGGCGACCACCAGCTCCTTGGCGGCGCGTTTGCCGCCGTCGCGGGCCTCGTAGAGGTTGTCGACGAAGACCCCGACCACCATCACCTCGCAGCCGACAGCCAGGCCCGGTCCGATCACCTTCTCGGTGAGGCCCTTCGACCAGCTCACGCAATTGACGCCCACGACCCGGTCCTTGCCCTCGGCGTCCTGACCCCGGTTCTCCAGCAGCCGGAACACCGCCTTGCCGAAATCGTCGGTCAGCATCGGATCGGCCGCCAGGCGGCCGGTGAACACCACGTTCTGCATCTCAGTCTCCTTCTGTTCGCGAAACCCCGTGGGAGCCCGTCTCCCGATCCAGGGCCTCGCCCCTCCCAGCCCTTCCTCCTCCCCCGCCGCGGCCCGGCCTCACGCGGCCTGGGCCGGATCCAGCACCGTCTCCACGGGATGTCGACGCAGCACCGCGCCCAGCACCTCGGGGCGATCCACCGGCACGAACAGTCGCGGCGCATAGGCGATGATCTCCACGAAGCACCCCAGGGCGCGGAAGGCCTCGCGCCGCGATGCGCCGCCGACCAGCTCCAGGCGCCAGCGATCCATGACCCGCGCCCGGCGCAGCCAGAATCCGCCGGCAAGCGCGAGTTGCAGGCCGCGATCCAGGACCGCGGCGGCCGTGAGCGCCGGATCCTCGCCAAACGCCGTGGCGGCGTCCGTCAGACCGAGCGCCACCTTCAGTTTCTGGGCATGGACGCCGTCCAGCACCCGGCCCAGCCAGCGCCGGCCGTCCGGCGCCTTGACCCGTCGCACCTGGGCGCCCCGCGCCGGCAGCAGGGACCAGACGGGCAACAGCAGGCCGGTGGCCAGGGTCAGCTCGCGGGTTCGCCAGGGATCGGTGTCCGCAAGCTCGGCCGCCCAGGCTTGAACCCACGCCGCCTCGTCCACCGGCTCCCACGCCGACTCCTCGAAGGCGCGCCGCGACGTCAGGCTGCGCTTCTCCGGCCGCGTCAGCCGCACAGCCGGGACAAGCCGATCATCGTCCCCGGTGGTGGTCAGCCCGTGCTCGACCAGGGCCGCGCGGCCGGACTTGGCGTTGACCGCGAAGGTCGCGGCCGTCCCGAGCGCGGCGGCGCGCTCCAACACGGTCTCCAGCGCCAGCAGGTCGCGGCGGGTCCGCAGCGCGAAGGTGACCAGCGCCGTCTGGGCCCCCGTCGCCGCGTCGGTGCGGATCACCTCCTCCGAAAGCACCTCGAGATCCTCGGCGACGATGTCCTCCACCCCGTGGTCCAGCTGGCCCGAACCGGCCGCCCGCTCCAGGACCCCGGCCAGGATCTTCTCGAAATCCTCGAAGAGGGCGTTCTGGTCCGCGATCCGCAGGGCCAGCAGGCGGTTGAGGAAGGTGTTCATGGGCGGCAGGTCGTCAGACGGCTTGAGCTCGCCCTCCGGCGTGAGCAGGCTCAAGCCGGTCCTGGCCTCGAAGGCGTCCATCCGCATGCAGGCGAGCTCCCCATGGGCCAGGGCGCCGTAGAAGATCAGCAGGGCGCGGCGGGCCTAGGGGCTCTCCAGATTGTCCTCGGCCCGGAACAGCCCCTGCCCCGCCACCCGCCGCTCCCCGCGGGTGAGCGCCCCCAGCGAGTCCAGGCGGCGCGAGATGGTCGAGAGGAAGCGCTTCTCCCCGTGGATGTCGGTGGAGACCGGGCGAAACAGCGGCGCGCAGGCCTGGTGGGTCCGGTGGGTCCGGCCCAGCCCCTGGATGGCGGCGTCGGCCCGCCAGCCGGGCTCGACGAGATAGTGGGTCCGTCTCTGGCGGTTCGCCGCGGCGAGATCGGCGTGATAGCTGCGGCCCGTGCCGCCGGCGTCGGAGAAGACCAGCACCCGTTTGGCGCCGCTCATGAAGGCGTCGGTCTCGGCCCGGGCGGCCGAGGCGCCGCGCCGCTCCACCACGCGCCGCCCGTCCCGCACCACGATACGGCGCGACCGGCCGGTGATCTCGGCGACGGCGTCGGGCCCGAGCGCGCCCAGCAGGGCGTCCAGCACGCCCGGCACGGCCGGCAGACAGGCCATGCGCGCGATCAGGTCGCCGCGCAGCCGCAGCGCTTCCTGGCTCTGGACGGGCGCCCCGTCCTTCATCACCGGAACCAGGGTGACCGCGCCGTCCTGGCTCTCGACCGCGTCCATCAGGGTCGTCGGGAAGGCCCCCTGCAGATAGTCGAGCACATAGTCCTTGGGCGTGAGGTCGATCTCCAGATTGTTCCACTCCTCGGGCGGAATCTGGGCCAGCCGGCGCTCCATCACGGCCTCATTGGTGGAGACGATCTGGACGACGGCGGATCGGTGCGCGAGGAGGTCGTCGCGGATGGCGCCGACCAGGGTCGCCGACTTCATCCCGGCCAGCAGGTGGCCGAAGAACCGCAGCTTCGCGCCCTCGAAGGCCGAGCGCACGGCGCTGAGGGCCTGGCCGCTCAGGACCTTCCCTGCCTCATCATAGAGACCCACCGCCCGCAGCGCGTCGCCCAGGTGGGAATGGATGATCTGGAACGCGTCGGCCCAGGCGTCCCAGACCTCGATGTTCTCCGGCGTCAGCGGATGATGCAGCGCCTCGTACTCGACGCCCTCGAAGGAGAGGCTGCGGGCCACATAGAGGCCCATGGCCTTCAGCTCACGGGCCAGCAGCTCCATGAAGGCGATGCCGCCCACATCGGCGGCGTCCATGAACTCCGCCCGGGTGGCGAAGGGCGCCTCGGCGCCGCCCCAGAGGCCCAGCCGGGCGGCATAGGCCAGGTTCTCCACCTCGGTGGCGCCGGTGGCCGAGACATAGAGCACCCGGGCGTCGGGCAGCAGGTTCTGCAGGGCCAGGCCCGCCAGGCCCTGCTGGGAGGCCTTGCGCGGACCGCGCCCGGATCTGCCGCCGGCGGCGTTTCCCATGGCGTGGGCCTCGTCGAAGACCAGGGCCCCGTCGAAGCCGCCGCCCAGCCACGCGACGATCTGGTCCAGGCGCGAGGGGCGATCGCCCCGGCGCGGCTGGCGCAGGGTCGCATAGGTGGTGAACAGCACGCCTCGGGCCAGGGCGATCGCCTCGCCCTGATTCCAGGCCGACTGGGGGACGATGTCGCTGGCCGCCCCGCCGATCGCCGTCCAGTCCCTGCGGGCGTCCTCCAGCAGGGCTTCGTTGCGGCTGAGCCAGACCGCCCGCATCCGGCCCTGGGCCATGTTGTCGGCGATCACCGCGGCGATCTGGCGACCCTTGCCGGCGCCGGTGCCGTCCCCCAGGAACATGCCCCGGCGCAGGCGCACCGCGCCCTCGGTCCCGTCCGCCACCAGCCTGACCTCGAGCCCCGCCTCGCCCACGGCCCACATCCCCGGCAGATGCGCCGCGTGGGCTTCGCCCGCATGGATCACGGTCTCCAGCTGGGCCTCGGAGATCAGGCCGTCCCGCAGAAGCGCCCTTGGCAGCACGGGCCTATAGGTCGGGACCGGCGGGGCGACCGAGGCCATGGCGCCGGACTCCACCAGCGGCGTGGGATGGGGCCGCCCGTCCGGAAACGCGATCCGGCCGAGCCGCCAGGCCTGATAGAGGCCGACATCGTGGCCCTCCCCCGACCAGGGCTTCGTCTCATAGGCCACGGTCTCGAGGTCACGCAGGAGGCCGAGACGCGCGCCCGGTCCGGCCAGGGCCCGCGCGCGCGGGGTCAGGAGCGCCGCGGCCGCCACCTCCCGGAACCGGCGCGCCTGCGCGCTCGGCCGGGCCGGCAGGGCCGCCGCCGCGCGCGCCGCTTCGGCCAGGTCCCCGGGCCGGGCCACCGCCCCCCTCCAGGGCGCGGACGCGACGGCCCGGTCCACCACCAGCAGGGCGGTCTCCACCCCGGTCCCATGCCGGGCGAAGGCCCGTCCCGGCAGGGCGATGGCCCCGACCACGGCGCCGCGCTCGCCGATCGCGCGCAGCAGCACCGCATCGTCGAGCGCGGCGAGGGGCACGATGGCCGACATGCGGCCGCCATCGGCCAGGCAGGCCAGGGCCGCCACGAGATGGGCGCGCAGGGCCGCGAAGGGGGGATTGAGCACCACGGCGTGGAAACCGCCGGCGCCCGGGCAGAGGTCGGCCAGCAGCGCCCCGTCCCAGCGGCTGCGCGTCGCCGCGGGGAACAGGCCGTCGAGCAGGCCCGCGCGGCGATCGGAGCGTTCGTTCAAGGTCAGCGCCGCGCCGCAGGCCTCGGCCACGATGGCCAGCAGGCCCGTGCCCGCCGAGGGCTCGAGCACCCGGTCGCCGGGCCGCACCTGGGCGGCCGCCACCGCCAGGGCCGCCAGGGCCGGCGGGGTCGAGAACTGGTCGAGGGCGACCTGCTCCTCGCTGCGGCGGCTGTGGGTCAGGCCAAGCTCGGAGAGGCCGGCGAGCAGGGCCGCGATCTCCGCCGGCGCGTCCTCCAGCCGCCCGACCTGCGGCGACATCCGCCGGATCTGCAGGACCATGGCCGCCTCGATGGCGTCATAGGCGTCACGCCAGTTCCAGACGCCCTCGGCGTCCGTGCCGCCGAAGCTGGTGATCATGGCGCCGGCCACCAGCCTGCGGTCGAGGACCCGCGAGCGCGCCAGATGCGGCAGAAGCGAGCGCGCCGCCGCCAGGGTGTTGGCGGCGCGATCCCCCTGGGACGGCGCCGCGGGGAACAGGGGAAGGCTGACGGTCATGGCGAGGGTCCGGCTCGCCCGCGGCGGAGGGCGCATCCCTCTCGGTCCCCCGGGCTCAACCTGCCCCGCCCTGGCTTCGCCTCCCTGCGCGCGGCGGACCCCACACGAAGAGCCCGCCCCGGCCGAAGCCGGGACGGGCGTGTCCGCCGTCGCACTGGTGGGATCCGGCCGGTAGCTGGTCCGCGGAGGTCCAGACGTGCCCGCCCCTGGCGCACCGGCTCCGACCGGCGCGGGTTCCAGGCGCTCGCGATGGGCCCGCGACGGCGCACAGGGCTCAGGCGGCCAGCGGCGCGGCGACCGTCTCCTCGGGGTCGGCGGCCTCCGCCTCGCCCGGCGGATCGGTCTCCGGAACCGCCGCCAACCAGGAGAGATAGGCCGGCGCCCATCCGCGTTCGGCGGCCCGTTCGGCGACGAAGCCCACCAGCTCCTCCTTCTTCAGGCTGCGCGCCCGATCATCCTCGGCCTCCATGGCCTCGAGCATGGCCATGAGCTGGGCCTTGGAATGGGCGCGCAGGAACACCTCGTCCGGCGTCCAGTGCAGGGTCACATCGGCCCCGCACAGGGCCGCGAGCTCCGCCGCCTCGGCCCGCGCGCTCCGGCGCACCGCGCTCGTCCGCTCTTCCCGAAGGTCGAGGCTCAGCGCCGTGAGCTCGGCCAGCAAGGCCATCTTGTCGCCATGGGCCAGCTCGGCGATCCAGCCGACGGGGCTGCGTCCCGAGACCTGCCAGGCGCTCCGCCGATCGGCCAGGCGCGCGCGCACCTCCCCGTCCAGCGCCTCGATCACCCGCGTGCGGGGCCGGCCATAGGCCTCGGCCGTGAGCGTGGAGGCGCCGTCCCCGCGACCGCGCCCGGCCCGCAGCACCAGGACGTCGAACAACCGGGCGATCAGGGCGACCAGGGCCGTCCCCGGATCGTCGGCCAGGGCGCGGATCAGGGCCCGGGTGGCGGCGTCGGTGCGCACCTCATGCAGGGCGTGGTTGACCCCCTCGATCTCCGGAACGGCGGCCACGGCGACAGGCACGGCGGCCACGTCGGCTTCGCGCGACGCCGCGGCCACCGGCTCGGCGCCGTCCTCGTCCGACCCGCCGTCGACCTCCGCCTCCGGTTCGGGCGCGGCCGGACCGAAACAGTGCACCTCGAGCCCGGCGCCGAATCCAGGAGTCAGGACGACGGTGGTGACCGGACGATCCGGCTCGGCGGCCTGGTCCGAGGCGATGCACGCGGCGATATAGGACCGGAGGGCGTCGTCGGCGGCGGGATCGGCCACGTCGCCCGCCGCCAGCTCCGCGCCGGCGGCCTGGGCCGCCTGCCGGGCGGCGCGCCAGGCCTCCAGCTGCAGGGGATCGAGGCCCACGCCATGGGCATAGCCGAAGCCGTCCAGGTCTTCAGGCCCGTCCGGGGTGAGGCTGGAGGTCACATGCACGGCCAGGCCCCGCGCCTGCGTCGGCGCGGCGAGCGCGGCGGCGCGCGCCATCCAGAGGCTCTCCAGGACATCGGCGTCCAGCAGGACGTCCGGCCGCTCCCCGAACAGGTCGGTCTCGATCCGGCCGCCGCCAGCGAGATATCGCGCCGCCCCCACGAGCCCGAACCGGCGATCGCGGACCGTCAGGCGGCCCCGGTCGAGGGCCTCGCCGATGCGATGCTCCGGAAAGCCGTAGCCCTGGATCGCGGCCTCGGAGACCTGCGCCTGCTCCTTGCGGTCCGGCAGCCGGGCGAGCAGCCGCGCCTGGCGGAGCGTCAGCCGGCCGAGCCTGAGCGCCTCGAGCGCCTTGGGATGCAGGCCCGACAGCGCCGCGAGCCGGCGCACCTCGATCTCGCCATAGCCCAGGGCCGCGGCGATCACATCGGGCGTCAGCCGCGCCTTCAGCATCTTGCCGATGGAGGCGATGACGTCGGCGACGTGCACGGGAACCGCGGTATTGGTCAGCAGCACCGCCGCGGCCTGGCGGCCGGGATCGGTCTCCTCGAAGACCTCCACGAGATAGTCCTCGCCCACCGCGCCCTGGGCCAGCAGCAGGCCCAGCGCCAGCAGCCGCCGGCGGCCGTCCAGGGCCATGGCCGCCTTCTCCTTGCGACGGCCGGGGCGCACGGTCAGGGGCTGCAGCAGGCCGGCCGCCTTGATGGTGGCCGCCAGCTGGGCGATCTCCTCGTCCGGCGGCGCCCCGAACCGCATGTTCTCCGGGGCGACGTCGAGGTCGCGGAGGGCGTAGGTCTTGCGCACCCGCAGGGGCGCGGCCGCCGGGGTCGGGGTCTCTTGAACGTCGGTCATCGGGCGATGTCCCGCACCGGCCGGCGGGGACGCTTCCCCCCCGGTCCGGACGCCCTCACCCGCCCTTCCTTCCCCCTCCCGCCGTCGCCATCTCGTTCCAGTCGCCGAAGGGCTCCGGCGGCGTCGCCACCTCCACCGCGACCCCGGCGCGCCGCAGAGCGCCCGCCAGCCGCGCGGCCGACGCCTCGCCGTCGCGCCCGCGGTCGGCGGCGACCAGCACCCGGCGGACGCCGGCGGGCGCGATCCAGCGCCGTAGATTGCTGGTCGACAGCAGGGCCCAGGCCGGCAGCCCGAACCGCGCCCCGGCCGAGAGCGCCGAGAACACGCCCTCGGCCACCAGCAGATGGTCGCCGGCGGGATCGAGCCGGACCGCGGACCCGGGCGGGATCCGCCCCACCGTCTTGCGCGACAGGGCGAGGTCCGCGGCCCGGCGGCCCTGGGCGTCCAGATAGGTGATCTCGAGCGCCGTCAGGCTGTCGTCGGGCGCCCGCACCGCCGCCAGCAGGGCCGGCCGAACGGCCGGGCCCGGGTCATAGACCCTCACCGGCGCCGCGGGATGGACGCGCAGGGCCGCGATCGGCGCGAGCGGCCGCGCCACACCCCGCCGCCGCGCATGACGGGCGGCCACCGATCCGGGTCCGATGGTCACCGCCCCATCCCAGAGTCGTCGGACCGCTTCCCGGCGGTCGACGCAACCGCGCGCCGAAGCCGCGTCCCGGCCCGGCGCCGGTCCACCGCCCAGCCCGCCACAATCATCGATCAGGCCCCGCCCCCGCAGGTCGTCGAGAACCTCGCGCCAGGTCGCGGCCCCGAAGCTGTGGACCACCACCCGCCCCCCATCCAGGAGCAGCGACACCGAGCGGTCATGGGCGCTGTGGCCGGGGGCGGGAATATTGGCCCGCCGCCCCCCGTCATAGAGGTCGCCCCCCAGGGCGGCGACGATGGCGCGCAGGCCGGCGGACCGGAAAGGCAGGCTGGGTCGGGACATCGGAAGGCTCCGGGCTCTGGACCGCCCACGCGGTCCCCGCCCGCCCCCGCCCTGGCTCCCGCTCCCGGCCGCGGCCCCGCCCCAGCCCTAACCCCCAGGCGCTCAGGCCGCCGACGCCTCTCCCTCGGCGACGGGGCGAGCGGCCATTCGAACCGTGAGCGCCCTCCCCATCCCCGCCACGGCCCAGGTCTTGTCAGCGGCCCCGACGCGGGCGACACAAAGACCATGCGGACCGATCTCGATCACCTGCCCGACGCCAAGCGCCGCGAGCTCGTGCGCGTGGTGCAGATCCTGTTCGAGGAATTCGAGGCGGCCACCGAGACCAAGAGCCACGCCCACCGGCGCAACGGCCAGATCCTCAAGATCATCCTCTACGGCTCGCACGCCCGCGGCGACTGGGTGGCCGATCCGGTGGGCGGCTACTTCTCCGACTACGACCTGCTGGTGGTGGTCGACCACGAGGACCTCACCGACGTCCAGGACTACTGGGCCAAGGCCGACGAGCGCCTCACCCGCGAGGTCACCATCGCCAGGCGCCTCTCCGCGCCGGTCAACTTCATCGTCCACAGCCTGGCCGACGTGAACAAGAAGCTCCGCCTCGGCCGCTACTTCTTCATCGACATCCTGCGCGACGGCATCGCCCTCTATGAGGCCCAGGGCCACCCCTTCGACACGCCCGAGAAACTCTCACCCGAAGCCGCCCTGGCTGAAGCTCAGGGATATTTCGATGAGTGGTCGCAGACCGCCGCCCAATTCGTGCGTCAAGCGCAGCACGCGGTTGAGGACGGAGCACCGAAGATAGCGGCATTCGATCTCCATCAGGCAACCGAGAGGTTCTATGCATGCGCACTGCTGGTGCTCACGCTCTACAGTCCAAAGTCACACAAACTGAATTTTCTTCGATCTCAGGCCGAACAGTTGGTGCCTGAGCTCTCGGAGGCTTGGCCGCGGGATAATAAATTCGGCCAACGTTGTTTCGAGCTTCTGCGGCGCGCCTATGTCGATGCCCGCTACTCGCCGCACTACAAAATCAGCGCAGAGGAGCTTGGGTGGTTAAGCGAGCGAGTCGCCATCCTTCAGGGGTTGGTGCTTTCGACTTCAGAAGAACGGTTGGCTGCTCTGCGCGCTGCAGCGTGATGTCCGCATTGGGCTGAGGCTGTGTAAAAACGCGAAGCACCGTAGACTCCTGATGTTGTCGCGCAGGGGGTTCGGATGTCCCGCTTCGTTGAAGGTGAAGACCGCCGCCAAGCGGCCCTGCTTCCCAGTTGCCTTGATGACTATGTGTCCGACGACAACCCCGCGAGGGTGGTCGATGTCTTCGTCGACGAGCTGGATCTGCTGGCTCTTGGCTTCGATGGCATGGCGCCGGCCTCGACGGGCCGCCCGGCCTATCATCCCCGCACGCTGCTGAAGCTCTACATCTACGGCTACCTGAACCGCGTGCAGTCGAGCCGCCGGCTGGAACGCGAGGCGCAGCGCAATGTCGAGCTGATGTGGCTTACGGGGAAGCTGGCGCCCGACCACAAGACCATCGCCAACTTCCGGAAGGACAACGGCCCGGCGATCCAGGCGTCATGCAGCCGGTTCGTGATGCTGTGTCGGGAGCTGGGCCTCTTCACCCAGGCGGTCGCCGCGGTGGACGGCAGCCGCTTCAAGGCGGTGAACAACAGCGACCGGAACTTCACGCCGACCAAGCTGAAGCGTCGGATCGAACAGGTCGAGGCCAGCATCGCCGGCTACCTGCGTGACCTGGACATCGCCGACATGCAGGATGCTGACCCGGCGGGCGAGCGGGTCACGCGCCTCAAGGACAAGATCGAGCACCTGAAGACGCGCATGCGCGCGCTGAAGGCCATGCCCCGATGAGGCCGGGTTTGATGGCTGCTGGCAGGCCCGTTCGGGTAGCTCCGCAAGGGCCGCGGGAGATGCTACGTGCCGCTCCTACTTGGAGGTCGCATGATCCGAACTGTCTTCGACAAACGCGTTAATGATTTTTGTCAGGATTACCTGATCGAAGGTCGCCAGCAGTCGCCCGCAACCCTCCGCGCTTTCGAAACGCGGCACGCTGAGATGCTCAACGCACTCTTCGAGCAATTGATGTTGTTCGATAGGGTCGCCCTAAAAGTGCACGGCGAGAACGTGCCGCTCGCGGTGCTATTTAACCAGCTCGGATCTAAAGGGCTTGAAGCTCTCCTAGAGGAGGGCGCCATTCGATTTGACTTATGGACAGTAATGGTTGCGTCGATGAACGACGCGATACCCGGCGTGCACCCGCTGGCGGCCGGAGAATTTAGCTCTGAGCCGCACACAGATCCGGAGGTTTCGGCGAACCTAGGCCTTAACTGGTGCGCTAACGCGCCCCTGGGGAGCAACGCCGAAAGCTCGTGCAGAAGTGCGCTGAACGCTACGTGTCTCCCGAAAAATCCTTGGGCAAGGCCGCCGTGGACGCAGCGCAAGCGGCCTACACTACTGGCGCTTTCTCGGTTCTCGGCCTGCCCCCGGAGGAACCGCTCGATCTGTTGCCCGGGCACAAGAGAAGGAAGCTAGCGGAGTGTGCAGAAGAGTATGTGGAATTCACATACCTCGCGCGCGGTGGGGTTATGTCGTTCGCTAGCTACCCGCTCTTCGCCCTATTTTCGGATAGTGCACAGCGCATCGAGAGAGCTGCGGGTGTTGCTGAGAGCTACGAACAGCTACGGCTGATCGAATCCGTGCCCAACTTCGCTGAGTTGCGGTTGCGGCTGCCTCTCGGCTTTCGCGACATCCCCCGGCTCCGTTCAAAGCGCCACAGCGCTGCATTCCGAGACTGGCTAGCGACCGCAACTGACGCCGCAAGTGGACTCGATGTCGTGAAGGCGTATGTGGACGCCATCGCTAATCGAAAGGGCTTCTTCGACACTGCTGCGGGGAAGGTGACTAAGACAATTGCCATGACGACAATCGGGGCCGGGGTAGGCGGTTTGCTTGGGGGGCCACTCGGCGCAGCTATGGGCGGAGTCGCAGGAAAGCTCGTCGAACCGGTTGCAGACATTGGGCTCGGGCTAGCGGATACTTTCCTTCTCGACAGTGCGAGCAAGGGGTGGTCGCCGCGGTTCTTTTTCGACGATCTGCGGAAGCTCAAGCTAAATCCCGAGGCAGCAGCGCCGCAACCATAGAAAAAAATATGGTTTTTGGATTTTTGACTAGCTGAAGCTCGGGGTTCGCCCGATACCCGCACGTCGGCCCCCTCAGAAGGACCCGTGGTGTTGCCGATGTCACACCACGGGCGGCGCTGCTCAGAGCGCCTTCAGGGCCACCTTGTCGCCCTTCGTCGTGACCATGCGCCATTGGCCCGCCGGGTAGGCCACGGCCCTCGCTTCCCACTCGGCGTCATGGTCGGATGGCCCGACGTAGATCAGCGCCGGGGCGTCTAGGTAGATGACTGCGACGCCGACCACGGGCTCGACGCTCAGCGCCGGCTCGGCCGACCACCCTGCGGCCGGGACGATGCTTGTGCGATCTTGGGTGCTCGCGCCGTGCGCGTTGGTGTCGGTGTGGCCCACGCACTTCGTGAGCGCGGCGCTGTCGATGATGCTGATGTCAGCGGTCATGCTGTCCCCCAATGAGGGGTAGAGATTCTCACGACGGCATCCGGCGGTCGGGTGGGTTTGGGGCGCGGCGCATCCGTCACCTAGGCGCCGCTGGTGCCCTCGGCCTCATCCGCGAAGACCTTGGCGACGGCCGCGCCCATATAGGTCTCGAGCCACTTGCCGCCCCGCTGCATGAAGACGCGCTTCGCGTGTTGCTCCCATGGGGTCGCCGCTGGCAGGAGGGATGTGAAGTTGACCGCTGCGGCTAGGCCGTGTTGCGCCATGTCGCCGAGCAAGGCCCGAAGGAAGCGTTCTTCGTAGAAGGGGCCGGTCTCCGAGAGATCGTTCTTCGGCATCGTCAGTAGGAAGCCATCGGGGCTCGGATGGCTCGCCATGGTGGAAAGCATCTGATAGGCGGCGCGCCGCTTCTCGCCCTCATGGCTGTAGCGCTCGTTGAGCCGCTTCCGTACCTCACCCGGCCTGAACTCCTTCTCGCGCTTCGCCTTCGGCATCGTGGCCCATCGCATCACCTTCTCGGCGTCTCCCGAGAAGTCGTCGAAGAGGAATTGCAGCTCGACCACGTCGCGCACCGCATCCCACGCCTGCTGATAGTAGCCGGCGAAGCCTTGGCTCAGCCCGGAGGCGAGACCGTTGAAGAGCCGGATGCCCAGCCGCTTCACGATTAGCTCATGCTCCCCGCGCTCCGGCCGGTCCCTGACATGATCCATGATGGCGGACATGGCGGCTTCCACCGCGTCGAGGTGGTCGCTCATCATCTTGTCGCCCGAGATCGCGGCGAGCGAGGCCGAACGAAGCTCGGCCTCCCGGCGCCCGAGGCTGATGATGTTCTCCGGGATTATGAGCGTCACTCTAGGATGAGCTTCTTGACCTCGCTCTCGGCGGAGTAAGGCATCGCGTCCTTCTCGAACTGCCGGACGTTGGCGACAATCTCCTTCGCCCGCTTGATCTTATCGTTGCGCCACTGCGCCGCCATGTTAGCGACCATGTTGTCGAAGACGCGGAAAAGGTACTGCGTCTGATTGGTGTCGGCCGCGTAGTAAAGGCCGACGATCCACTTCTCTAGAAGGTATGAGTTATATACGACGCCCGCGTTGGCGTTCCAGAACTTCACGAGTCGGATCGTTGGCTTGATCTTATAAAGCTCGGTTTTGTTCTTTTCGGTGAGCGTGTTGTTGAAATCGTTTGGGTCGGACTGCATCCAACCACCCGAGCCATCTGGAATTTGGTAGCCGCTTAGCCAGTGCTTCAATGCCGGCACCAGCTCGAACCGAATGTGATTGAGCTCAAGAACGATGGTGGGTGATGACTGATAGATTTCGGACGAAGCGTAGTATTTGTTGACGAACGTCTTCAGCCTATCAAGGTAGGTCTGCGGCTGATACCCGCTTTCTGAGAACACTACCATGTAATCGATGTCCGAGTTCGCGTCCATCTTGCGGGGAAGGATCGTCCCCCGCGTCGAGGAGCCGAATTGGAAGTGATCCGACAGCCCCGAGCCGAAGTGCGCGTTGAGGCGCGATTTAAGGGTCGAGATTGAGGTGCTGATCGACGAGTTTTCTGTGCTCGACAGCACCGCCTCACTTGCCCGCTTTTCGAGATAGCTAAGAACGGACATGCGGCCCTCCACCGTCGACCTCATGCAAGGCTTCGCCTTGCTCGATGCCCTTACGCGCCTTTTCGAAATCGCCTCGCGAGAACTGGTAGGCCCCCTGATTCAGCTCGTTGCGGCGCTTGCTGAAGCCGTCCATCTGCTCGAGCGCCGCCTGCGTGTCGCACGCCATGGACATGCCGATCTCCCGAAAGACCCGAGAGTCGTTTCGCAGAGTGAGGTACTGATCGCCCGAGGTCTTGTGCGCGGCTGAACGATCCGATGGCTTGAGGAAGGTGCTTAGCGCCGTCAGCACCGCCACCGTGCTCGCCATGGCGCCGGCGAGATCGGGCAGGTCTTTGAAAAACGCCGTACCGGCCGCAGCGCTCAGCACCACCGCCGGCACGCCAAGCCAGTAATGATAGTGGGACCACCGCCGACTAGCGTTGAAGTGCGCCTTGCTCGAGAAGATGCAGTCTTCCTCGAGCCGCTTCAGCTCCTTGCGGATCGCATCAAGAGGGTCGGTCGGTGGTTCGCTCACGTCCAGACTCCGGGAATCGTCTGGGTTGAATTGTAAGCGATTCGCACGCTCGCCGAGTCGTGGCCGCCGAAGGCCGCACACCGCACATCACCGCACACTGTGCGCACATGTGCGACGCCCGCCTTCCCGCACGAACCGCACGCACTGCACACCACCCTAAGGGGTGTGCGGATGACCGCTGCGTGGGATGGAAGGGCGACCTTGCCTCAATCAATGAGCGCGCTAGCTTGGCAATATGTCTGAAGTGTCGAAAGCGTATTTCCGCCGGAGCCGCAGCTTGTTGGCGCTCGCGTTCTTCATCCCAGGCGTCGCGCTCGCCCTGTTCAATTTCCTGGGTCACATCGGCCTGTTGTGGCAGTTGGTGCAAATGGCGCTGATGTGCGCTGGTGGAGTCATTTTTTGGCGTGAAGCCAAACGAGTGAAAGCGGCTTCACTTCACTCGAGCTCGCCGCCGCGCAGCGATGACCGATCGCCGACCGCTTAGGGTCGGATCCTCGCGTCGCCAGCCTACCCGCAAGCCGACGTTGGGCGGTGTCCGCTTCCAGGCAGGGAAGCAAGGTCGGCTAGTGGCGCTATGCGGTCGCGATCTTCGCCGCCTCGTCCCTGGAGTATATGGCCGTGGGGCCTCACGTCTGAACCGACGCCCCCTTGCCTGACGTGGCGTGCAGGGGGTTATCGCTCGCCTCGGACATCGCCGCCCAAGGAGCCCTTGATGAAACTCGACAACACCGTCTCCGCCGTGATCACCGGCGGCGCCTCCGGCCTGGGCGCGGCGACCGCGCGGCGCTTGGCGAGCCACGGCGTCAAGGTGGCGCTGTTCGATCTCAACGCCGACCTGGGCGAGGCGCTGGCGAAGGAACTCGGCGGCGTGTTCTGCCAGGCCAATGTCACATCCTCCGATGAGATCGACGCGGCCTTCGCCAAGGCGCGGGCCGCGAACGGCCAGGAACGTATCCTGGTGAACTGCGCCGGCGTCGGCGGCGGGGCGAAGACTGTCTCGAGGGATAAGCAGACGGGAGAGATCAAGGAGTACCCGTTGGAGAACTTCGAGCGGATCGTCCAGATCAACCTGATCGGCACGTTCCGCTGCATAACCAAGAGCGCCGCTGGCATGCTGACCCTGCCGGTGCTGGACGACGGCGACCGCGGGGCCATCGTCAACACGGCTTCGGTGGCGGCCGAGGACGGCCAGATCGGCCAGGTCGCCTACACCGCCTCCAAGGCGGGGATCGTGGGCATGACCCTCACCATCGCCCGTGATCTTTCCAGCGAAGCGATACGGGTCAACACCATCCTGCCCGGGATCTTCGACACCCCCTTGCTCGCGCGCGCGGCCGAACACGTGAAGGCGGGCCTAAGCGCCTCCGTTCCTTTCCCTAAGCGCCTGGGCATGTCGGAGGAATACGCACAACTCGCGGAAACGATGATCACCAACGGCTACTTCAACGGTGAAGATGTCCGCCTGGACGGGGCGATCCGGATGGCGCCCCGCTAGCCAAGTTGCCGTACTCGCCAAGTCGATTTCGTTCGGATTGCGCCAACTGCGGAACTTGGGTCGGGACCGCGAAGCAGACGCTCATAGGTCCCACGCTACGCTGGCCACTTCCGGCCCGTTGCGCACGTCATCGTTCGCCGCGGAGATCGAGAGATCGACCTCGGCCGTGTTCAATCCAGGGATGGGCTCGACCTTACACCGACCCGAGGCGCGCCAGGTCCCGGACGATCCATCGGCCGCCTTGCTTGTCGAGAATGCCGGCAGACTTCAGCGCCGTGATCTCCCGCTGGATGCTCTGGCGGGTCACGTCGAACCGGTCGCCGATGTCGCTCTGGCTGATCGGTACGGCGATCACGCAGCTGTTGGGCGTGCGGGTCTCGGCGCACCGCTCGGCAAGGGTCTCGAACAGCATGGCGACGAGCTTGCGAAGCTTGTGCGTCGCACGGATCTCACGGCTCTGGATCTGGCGGCCGATGGCGTTGGCGAACTTGCGGCACAGGGCCTCGGGAATTTCCGGATGGGCCTGGTAGAGCGCCCAGAAGTCGTCCGTCGGCAGGCAGGCCACCACAGCCTCGGTGAGCGTGACCTTGCCGTGGTGATAGGGCCGCGACCCGACCACCGCCGTCTCGTTGAAGCAGTTGCCCGGGCCGTACAGGGTGACGAACGAGTGGCGGCCGTCCGGATAGAGCCCCGACACCTTCACGTAGCCGCGGATCACCTGGTGGATCCCCACGGAAGGCGCGCCCGAGACGGTGACCTCGGCTCCGGCGGGTAGTTCCGAATAGACCATGCGCGCTGCGATGGCCGCCTGGACCGCCGGGGGAAGCTGGCCGATCCAATTCTCGTCGCTGGCGATCCTGGGCATGGGGCGGAGCCTAAAACCCGCCGAGCCGCGGGAGTCAAAAAATCGGCCCGAATGTAAAAAAGGTGTCACGCCGTTCCGGCCGCCCGCGCCCACACCTCCTGCGAATTTGAAAAGCCCCGGCCGCAGAGCCAGGGGATCGGGGAGGACAAGAATGCACAAGACCATCACCCGGGGCGCGCTCTGCGCGTCCGCGGCCCTACTCGCCCTGACGTCCAGCCCGGCCTGGGCGCAGGCGACCGGAGACGGCGCGATCGAGGAGGTGGTGGTCACCGCCCGCAAGCGCGCCGAGTCGCTCCAGGACGTGCCGGTCACCGTCACCGCCTTCGAGGGCAAGACGCTGCAGGAACAAGGCATCGTCGACTTCCAGCGCCTGGCCGACGCCACGCCCGGGGTGACCATCGACGCCTTCCCGCGCGCGGCGCCGCGGCCGTTCTTTCGGGGCATCGGCTCCTCCAACCAGAGCGCCGGCGCCGATCCCTCGTCGGTGGCCTTCGTCGACGGCGTCTATCTGGGCCGCGGCGCCATGCTGGCGGTCGACATCTTCGACATGGAGCGGGTGGAGGTGCTGAAGGGCCCGCAGGGCACCCTTTGGGGAAAGAACGTGGTCGGGGGCGCCATCAACTTCGTCACCGCCAAGCCGACCCGGGACTTCAACGGCGCGCTGCACCTCACCCTCGCCGACTACAGCCAGAAGAACGCCAGCCTGATGCTGAACGGCCCGCTCGGCGAGCGGCTCTCGGCCCGGGTGGCGGTGTCCTCAACCCAGAACGACGGCTATCGGCGGACGGCCACGGGCGGCGCCCTGGACGACGACGGCCGGCTCTCGGGCCGCCTGCATCTCAAGTTCGATCTGGAGCCGGGCACGAACCTGCTGTTCAGCGCCGACGCCACCTCCGACGACATCGCCGGCGGCTCCCGGTACAATCTCGCGCGCCGAGGCGGCCGCGACATCGACAAGCCCCGCGCCGCCAATCCCGATCGCCCCGGCCACATCAAGCGCGACACCGGCGGCCTGAAGGTGGAGCTCAACAGCGATCGCCTGGGCTTCGCCGACCTCACCGCCATCGCCGCCTGGCGGACCCTCGACTATGACTCCTCGGAGGATCTCGACGGCACGAACGCCGCGGGCAACCTGGCCGCCGGCGTCCTGGTCAGCGGCATCCAGACCCTCCAGATCGAGAAGGCCGACTCCTACTCCACCGAGTGGCGGCTGGCCTCCAGGGGCGATGGGCCGGTCTCCTGGGTGGCCGGCCTCTTCTACCTGCGCGACGACGTCTACCGGGAGCGGGAGAGCGAGACCGAAGCCGTCGACCTGTCGGAAAACCGCTTCGTCGCCGACAATGTGACCAAGAGCTTCGCGGCCTTCGGCGAGGCCCAGTATGCCTTCGAGAACGGCCCCAAGGTCTTCGCGGGCCTACGCTTCACCGACGAGAAGAAGACCTATGGCATCACCCGCCGAACGGGCCCCCAGGCCGCGCCGGTCGTCAACTTCACCACCGTGGCCAATCCCGGCGTCTCGGACGAACAGGTGGTCACCTGGCGGATCGGCGGCGACTACCGGCTGAACGAGAACATCTATGTGTTCGGCAGCGTGGCCACCGGCTTCAAGTCCGGCGCCTTCCAGGAACAGCCCAGCGCGGCCACCGCCCGCAACGCCACGGCGCCGGAGAAGGTGCTGAACTACGAGGCCGGGGTGAAGAGCGATTGGTGGGAGCGCCGCCTGCGCGCCAACGCCTCGGTGTTCTACGCCGAATACACCGACCTCCAGACCATCCAGGCGGTGCCCGACGCCACCCAGGGACCCGGCGGTTCGAGCATCGTCACCGACAGCGGCGACGCCACGATCAAGGGGCTGGAAGCCGAGTTCATCCTGTCGCCCAACCGCCACGTCCACCTGAGCGGCAGCTACACCTATCTCGACGCCACCTTCGACAAGCTGGTCCAGACGTCGCGGATCCTGGCCGACGGCGCTGTGGTGGCCGCCGACCTCAAGGGCAACCGGCTGAGCCGCACCCCGGAGCACGCCTTCGCCGCCGAAGCCAGCTACACCACCCAGGAATTCGACTGGGGCTGGCTGAAAGCCTCGGTGTCGATCAACTACGAGAGCGACGTCTTCGACGACAACGCCAACGACCTGATCGAATTCCGCAAGGCCCGCACCCTCTGGGACGCCAGCCTGTTCTACTACGTGAACGACCAGGTTTCGCTCCAGCTCTGGGGCCGCAACCTCACCGACGTGGAGTACCGGACCCACCAGGTGGAGACCGGCGGCGGCCACTTCGTCCAATACGGCGCGCCCCGCCAGGTCGGCCTTACCCTCAACGTCGAGTTCTAGCCATGTCGCAAGCGTTCCCCGAGACGTGCCGGGTGTTGGTCCCCTCCGGAGTCCTGGGGTCCGGGTGCCCGGAGGAGGCCTTTCAGCGGGGCCTCTCCCTGGCCCCGGACGCCATCGCGGTGGACGCCGGCTCCACCGACTCCGGCCCCTACTATCTGGGGGCCGCCGTCTCGAAGATGACCCGCAAGGCCACCAAGCGCGACCTGCGCCAGCTGATGCTGGGCCGCGCCAAGCTCGGCATACCGCTGCTCATCGGCTCGTGCGGCACCAGCGGCACGGACGCCGGCGTCGACTGGATGGCCGGCATCTGCGAGGAGATCGCCGCCGAGGAAGGCCAGGAGGTCAAGGTCGCCCTGGTCTATTCCGAGCAGTCGGCGGAGACCCTGGCCGGCTATCTCGATCGCGGGGCGGTGACGCCCCTGCCGGCGGCCCAGTCCCTCACCCGTGAGCGGCTGGCCGAGTGCGACCACATCGTCGGCCTGCTGGGCTACGAGCCCTTGGCCGCCGCCATCGCCGGAGGCGCCGACATCGTGCTGTCGGGCCGCACCACCGACACCGCCGTCCTGGCCGCCGTGCCCCTGATGCGCGGCATGCCCGTCGGTTCGACCTGGCACGCCGCCAAGATCGCCGAGTGCGGCGGCCTCTGCACCACCCACTCGCGCCAGGGCGGGGTGATGCTGACCCTCGATGCGGGGGGCTTCGAGGTCGAGCCGCTCCACGCCGCCAGCGCCTGCACGCCCTATTCCGTCTCGGCCCACATGCTCTACGAGAACGCCGACCCCTACCGGCTGAAGGAGCCCGGCGTCCTGCTGGACGCCCAGGCCGCGATCTACACCGCGGTGGACGACCGCACGGTGCGGGTCACGGGCTCGGCCGCCGAGACGACGCCCTACACCATGAAGCTGGAGGGGTCCGGCGGGCTCGGCTACCGCACCATGGTGTTCTCGGCCATCGCCGATCCGAAGATCATGGCGCAGGTCGGGACCTGGCTCGAACGCCTGCGCGCCCGACTCCATGCCGGCATCGGCTCGGTGCTCGGGATCGCGCCTGACGCCTATCACCTCGAGATCCGCCCCTATGGCTGGAACGCCCTGTCGCCCTGGCAGGGCGACGACGCGCCCGCGCCCCAGGAGGTCGGCTTCATGACCCTGGTCACCGCCCAGACCCAGGCGCTGGCCACCGAGATCGCCATGTTCGCCAACCCCACGCTCCTGCACTTCCCGCTGAATCCCGAGGACCCCCTGCCCAGCTTCGCCTTCCCCTTCTCTCCCGCCGAGGTGGAGCTGGGCCGGCTCTACGAGTTCAAGCTGAACCACGTGGTGGCGCTGGCCGACCCGTCGGAACTGGCCCGCACGGTCACCTTCACCGCCGGCCGGGGAGAACGCCGTGTCGACGCTTAAAGACGTGGCCAAGTACGTCCGCTCCAAGAATGCCGGCCCGTTCTGGGTGACCATCGACGTGTTCTGCGAGGATGAGGCCGCCTTCGACCGGCTCTGCGCCGCCCCGGCCCTGGCCGAGCCGGCCGTCGCCCAACTCTACGGCGTGCGGGCGGGCGAGGTGCGGATCTTCCGCGACCGGCCGCTGAAGGTGATCAAGATCTCCTTCCCGCGCCCCGTGGCCCAGGGCTCGGTCTCCGACACCGACTCCCATGCCGGGCAATACTTCGTGCCCCTGCTCCGCGCCCCGATCCCGTAGCGGGCATGGTCCTCGCCCTCGCCGGATTCGCCATGGTCGTCGTCTTCATGACGCTGATCATGACCAAGCGCCTCACCGCCGTGGCCGCCCTGGTCCTGGTGCCGCTGGTCTTCGCCCTGGCGCTGGGCGCCGGCGCAGGCACGGGCGACATGATGATGAAGGGCGTCGTCCAGGTGGCGCCCACCGCGGTGCTGCTGGTCTTCGCCATCCTCTATTTCGGCCTGATGATCGATGCGGGCCTGTTCCAGCCTCTGGTCCGGCGCATCGTCGCCTGGGCCGGCGATAGCCCGCTCCGGGTGACCCTGGGCCACACGGCGCTGGCGGCCATCGTCGCGCTGGACGGGGACGGAACCACCACCATCCTGGTCTGCGCCTCGGCCATGCTGCCGGTCTACCGGCGCCTGGGGATGAACGTGCTGATCTTCGCCGTCCTGGGGGGGATGTGCTCGACCCTCATGAACCTCAGCCCCTGGGGCGGGCCGGCCGCGCGGGTGGCCGCAGCGCTTAAGGTGACCCCTTCAGACCTCTTCCTGCCCCTGCTGCCGGCCATCGGCGCGGGCCTGCTGGCCACCTTCGGCCTGGCCTGGTTCTTCGGGGTCAGCGAGCGCAGGCGGCTCGCCGGGCGCTCGCAGGATATCACGACCGACCTGCCGCAGACCGAGGACAACGCCATCGCCGCGGCGTTCGACAGCGATCCCGGGGCGCTGCGCCCGAAGCTCGTCTGGATCAATGTGGCGCTCACCCTCGCGCTCATGACGGCGGTGATCCTGCACCTCGCGCCCCTGCAGGCCCTGTTCATGGTCGGGACCGCCCTGGCTCTGGTGATCAACTATCCGCGGCTGGCCGACCAGCGGGCCCGGCTGATGGCCCATTCCGGCAGCGTGCTTAGCGTGGCGATCATGGTGCTCGCCGCCGGAGCGTTCACCGGGGTGCTGGCCGGCGCGGGCATGATCGACGCCATGGCCGCTTCAGTGGTAGCCGTCCTGCCGCCGGAACTCGGGCCCCACCTCGGCGCGATCACCGCGCTGATCAGCCTGCCGATGACCTTCTTCCTGTCCAACGACGCCTTCTATTTCGGCGTGCTCCCGGTCATCGCCGAGGCCGCCCGCGCGTACGGGATCAGCCCCGAGGAAATCGGGCGCGCATCCCTGCTGGGCCAGCCGGTTCACGGCCTAAGCCCCCTGGTGGCGGCGGTGTATCTGAAGTGCGCCATCCTGAATGTGGAGCTGGCCGACCTGCAGCGCTTCGCGCTGAAATACGCCATCGGCGTCTCGCTGGTTGTGGTCGCCGCCGCCCTGGCGATCGGCGCGGTTCCGCTTATCGCGGGCTGACCGCTAGTGACCTGCCGCTAAGTCACTGGCGACGTAGTGGTGGCGGTCGGCTGCCAACGCGCCAGGCCGCAAGAGCAGCTACGCGCCAGGAGCGGACATTGGAGCAGGCCCCGAAGTGGACGTCAGAAACGCTCTCGTCAGCGCCCGCCGGCGCCGAGGACCAAGCGGCACTCGGCCCTGAAGTCGTAGGGCAGTTCGGGATCGTCGGCGCAGTCGGGCCAGCGTCCCGTGGAGGCCCAGTATGAGGCCAGCCCGACGCTCGCGCAAAGGCTGACGAAGCGGCGGTCTGCAATCATCAGGCGGTTCGCGGCAAGGAACAGGATCGCCGGCGTCCAGCGCCCGACCACCTGGCCGTCGGCGTCGAACAGGTGGGCGAACGAGGCCCTAGCCGCCGCCTCGAAGGCCTCTTCGGGCGCTCCCAGATCGTGGAGCCGCACGATGTCCGCCAGGGAGAGTCGACCGTCTTGCGCCAACCTCGCCGCGACGATCTCGCGATGGGTCTGCAGGAAACGCGGGTCGCGGATACGGCGGTTCCGCTGGCCGTCCACGAACGCCCGGAAGGACGGACTGTCGAGGCCGCGGAGGCGGCTGGTCTCGTCCAGGCGCTCCAGGCGATCCCAGTCGCCCGCGTTCGCGGCTGCCGCGATCGCCTCGCCGGCCAGCGGCTCGACGTCGGGCCAGCGGGCCGTATAGGCGTCCCAGAGCGCCGGCGTCTCGTCGTGGCGGCCCAGCGCGTCCAGCATGCCGGCGTACCATTGCGCCGCCGGCCAATAGAGGGGGTCCAGGGTCAACGCTTGCCGTGCATGCTCCAGCGCCTCGCCAAGCCGGCCCACCTCCGCACAAAATTGGCCCGCGTGGTTCAACACCTCGGGGTCGTTCGGAGCGGCGGACAGGGCGCGCCGGTGCAGCGTCTCGCGCGCCGAATAGCTCGCCAGCGGCCCCAGGTAGCTGATCGCCTGGTGCGCCAGGCCCAGGGTGGGATCAAGCCGCAGGGCCGTGTTCGCCGCCTCGGCCGCGCCGGCAGGGGTAAGGCCCGGAAACGTCGAGCGCTCGAAGCGTCGCAGGCAGACCACCCGCCGCATCGCCAGTTCGGCCCAGGCGCGGGCGAAATCCGGCGCGTGGGCGGTCACCTGCTCCAGCAGCTGCATCGCCCGCGCATGCTCCATGGCGTCGGCGGCGCCGCCGATGCCGGAGAGCGGGCTGCGCGCCTGGAGGTAGAGGTCGTAGGTGGCGGGATCGAGGGGCTTGGCCCGCCGCGACGGCGCAAAGGTCAGGCTCAGCGCCGCGGCGACCGCTCGGGCGATATCGTCCTGGATGGCCAGCACGTCGGTCAGGTCGCGTTCGAACGTCTGCGACCATAGGGTGACGCTGTGGGCGGTCTCCACGAGGTGAGCGTTGATGCGGAGGCGCTCGCCCGCGCGCCGCACGGCGCCGTCCAGCACATGGGTGACGCCCAGCTCCGCGCCGACGTGGCCGGCGGCCTTGGCGGCGCCGCGGAACTGGAAGCTCGAGCCCTGGCCCATGACCTTCACGCCGGCTCCGGCGGCCACGGTCTGCAGGATTTCCACCGACAGCCCGTCCGAGAACCAGCCCAGGGTGGGGTCGCCCGAGAGGTTGTCGAACGCCAGCACAGCCAGCGTCACGGCCTCCGAGGGAGGTGATGCCCTGGGGGTCTCGTCCAGCCGATAGCCCAGGCCCTTCACCGTGCGGATCGAGAACCCGCCGCGGGCCTGGGACAGTCGGCGCAGTGACTGGATGCAGCGGTTGATGGCGTCGTCGCCCACCGCCCGCCCGCCCCAGCACTCGGTCACCAGGTCCCCGCGCGAGACCACCGACCCGCGGCGCTGGGCCAGGGCCGCCAGGACCTGCATGACTCGTGGCTCCAGCACGTCGGTCGCCGTGTCGCAGATCACCTCCCGGGTGGCCGGCCGCACCCGCAGTCCGCCAAGCTCAAACGGACTCTGCCCAGCAAGCCTTTCCGAATCTTCCGAGACCGTCATCGGTTTCTCATCGGTTTGGCATCGGTTTGTGGCTGTGGTTGCCCAGGCGTCGATCGCTCACGGTGCCTAGCACATGTCGGCGCCTGCGTTCCATGAACAGCGTCGCGTGAGTGCGGGGCAACGCAATGGAACTCTATGACGTGAGCGACGCGCTCGCGGACGCAAGCCTGGTGCTGCCGCGGCGCCTGGACGAGGTCGACCCGGCGTTTATGACCCGCGTGCTCCAGCGAAGCGGTGCGATCTCGGCGACCAATTCGGTGGTCTCCCAGATCGAGCAGGGCGTAGGCATGACCGCCGGCTACTTCTCCTCGATCAAGAAGGTGCGCTGCGCCTACGCCGAACCCACCGACGCGCCCACCGACTTCGTGGTCAAGGCCTGGCCTTCGCTGGAGATCGCGCCCAGGGACAGCATCGCCGCGATGTTCCTCAAGGACATCCACGGCTATCAGGTCCCCGCCGAACGGTTCTATCCGCGCCCCAAGGCGTACCTGGCCGCCTGCGACCCGTCCCAGGACGCCTATGTCCTGGTGATGGAAGACGCCGGCGTCTTCGCCACCCAGAAGATTCACGAGCACGAGCTGACCTTTGACGAGGTCATGCGGATGATCCCCGCCCTGGTGGACGTGGCGGTGGCCTGGGAAGGCGCCGATGAGGGCGAGCGCGCCGCCGAGCTGGCGGCCATGGGCGTACCGCACTGGACCTCGCCGGAGAACCTCGACGGCTTCAAGGTCGGGATGCCGGGCGGAGCGCGGCTGTTCGACCTGGTTTGCTCGAAGCCCGGTTCGCCGATCCATGGCGGGGCCCCCTGGAACGAGCGCCTGGGCGTTCCCGACCTCGCCGCCCGGCTCACCAACCGCCTTGAAGCCTTCTTCGACGCCGTGCGCCCCGAGAACGGCGCGACCTGCACGATCGTCCACGGCGACATGCGCGGCGACAACTTCTTCTTCTGCGAAGGACAGTCCGACCATCCGCACGGTTGGCTGTGCATCGACTTCCAGCAGATGGTCCGCGGTCCCGTGCCGTCGGATCTTGCCTACCTGATGACGTCGGGGACGGTGCTGCCCGAGGTCTACGCTGGCGAAAACCAGAACCGGGTGCTCCGCGCCTTCTACGACCGGTTCATGGCCAGGACCCGTCGGTATCCCGACTACAGCTACGACCGGTTCGTCGACGAGTACCGGCGCATGGCGACGATCCAGTACATCTACTACGTGGCCTTCGGCGCGGCGATCTTCCAGGCGGGCGCCTTCGACAACGACCTGGGCATGCGTATCGAACTCGGCGGCAAGGGCGCCACCGAGGCCGACCTGCCACCCGAACAGCGCCGCCAGCGCATGTGGTGGAGCAAGGCCGTCCCCAACTTCGCCGAGACGTTCAGCGCCTTCGGCCTCGTGGAGCTCCTCGCCACACTGCCGGAAAACCATGACGGCCTCGGTCCCTGGGTCAAGCTACCAGACCACCTGCGCTAGGGCCGAGGATGTACAAAGTCACGCTCACCGAATCCTACTTCCCCGCCCAGCAGGACGACTTCGTCTTGCCGCTCACCGTGGGCGGGGGCTTGCGCGCACAGGCCAGGGAAACGCCCGAAGCGCCGGCTCTGATTGAGACCGACGCGCAGGGCCATCTCTCGCGACGCTGGACCTACGGCGAGTTGCTGGCCGAGGCCGAGCGCCTCGCCCGGGCGCTGCTCAGCCGATACCGGCCGGGCGACCGCATCGCCGTCTGGGCGCCGAACATCCCGGAGTGGGTGATCATCGAGTACGCCGCGGCGCTGGCGGGACTGGTGCTGGTCACGGTCAATCCCGCCTATCGCGCCCGCGAACTGACGTTCGTGCTCGAACAATCGCGCAGTTCGGGCCTGTTCCTCGTCAGCGAGCACCGCAGCAATCCGATGGCCCGTATAGCGGCTGAGGTGCTCGGCGAGCTGGCGGACGTCCGCGAAGTCGTGGACCTGCGCGATCGCGCGGCCCTGTTCGCCGGCGCCGACCAGGACATCGATCTCCCCGATGTGCAGCCGGATGACGCCGTCCAGATCCAGTACACCTCGGGCACAACCGGCTTCCCCAAGGGCGCGGTGCTGCATCATCGCGGGATTATGAACAATGTGCGGTTCATGGAAGCTCGCCTCGGCAGGGCGCGCGGCGAGACGGCCGTGTGCGTCCTGCCGATGTTCCACACCTCCGGCTGCGTGGGCGGCGTACTGGGCGCGCTGACCAACGGCGGGGCTCTGATCCTGCCACCCGCCTTCGATCCGGCTGTGCTTCTGGACCTGGTCGAACGCGAGGGCATCACCTTCGTGACTGGCGTTCCGACCATGCTCGTGGCCATTCTCGAGGCTCAGGCCGCCCGCTCGCGCGATGTCGCCTCCATCCGCTCGGTCGGTTCGGGGGGATCGATGGTCCCTCCAGATCTGATCCGGCGTATCCGGGACACGTTCCAGTGTCGTTTCCTCACCGTCTACGGACAGACCGAGACCTCGCCGCTCCTGACCAGCACCTTTCTGGACGACGCCATCGAGGATGGCAGCGAGACCATCGGCCAGGCCCTGCCCCAGACCGAGCTCTCGATCCGCGACCCAAAGACCAACGCGGTGCTGCCCATCGGCCAGGTCGGCGAGATCTGCGCCCGTGGCTACGCCCTCATGCTGGGCTACAATGACAACCCGGACGCCACCGCCGCCACCATCGACGCCGATGGCTGGCTGCACACGGGCGACCTCGGGTCCATGGACGCCCGCGGCTACCTCCGCATCACCGGCCGGGTGAAGGAGATGATCATCCGGGGCGGCGAGAACCTGTTCCCGGCCGAGATCGAGAACGCGATGCTCGAGCACCCCGATGTGCTGGAGATCGCTGTCGTCGGCATTCCGGACGACAAGTGGGGCGAGGTGGTCGCCTGCTTCCTGCGCCTGCGACACGGCGCGGTGCTGGATCGTCCCGCCCTGACCGCCCACTGCCGCGAACGCCTCGCCGCACCCAAGACGCCAGCGCACTGGATCGAGGTTCAGGAGTGGCCCCTGACCGGCTCGGGCAAGATTCAGAAGTTCGTCCTGCGCGACCAGTTCATCTCCGGCGCCCTTCAGTCCGCCGCGACGCCGGCATGACCCCACGGTCCCTGGGCGGAGCCATGGGTTCCCAACTCCTTCGGAGACAGCAATGAGCGATTTCAGCGACAAGGTGGTCCTCATCACCGGCGGCACCTCTGGCCTCGGCGCGGCCGCGGCGATCTCGCTGGCGTCCCAGGGGGCCAAGGTGGCGATCACAGGCCGGCGCCAAGAACAGGGCGAGGCGGTGGTCGCGCGAATGCAGGCGGCCGGCGGCGAGGGACTGTTCATCCGCGGCGACATCACCCTGCGCGCCAACGTCGAGGACATGGTGGCCCGCACCGTCGCGCGGTTCGGGCGGCTGGACGGGGCGGTCAACAACGCGGGCATCGCGGGCGATCCGTTCCACGCCGTCGCCGACATGCCCGATGAGAACTGGCACGCGGTGATCAACACCAACCTCACCGCGGTCTTCATGAGCATGAAGTTCGAAATCCCGGCGATCCTCGCATCTGGCGGCGGCGCCATCGTCAACATCGCCTCGATCCTCGGCCTGGAGGGCAGCGATATCGGCCATTCCGCCTACGCGGCCGCCAAGCACGGCGTGATCGGCCTGACCAGATCCGCGGCGGTCGACTACGGGCAACAGCGCCTGCGGGTGAATGCGCTCTGTCCCGGCTATTGCCACTCCGAGATGGTCGACCCCTACGTCGAGGCCGAGCCGGAGCTGTTCGTGAACATCATCGCTCGGCACAGCGCCATGAACCGGCTGGGCGAGTCCCAGGAAGTCGCCGACGCGATCGAATATCTCCTGTCGGGCAAATCGAGCTTCGTCAACGGCATCGCCTTGCGGCTCGACGGCGGCCCGACGACGCGGCTGTACTGAAGGCGGCCATCCAGGATGTCATCGAACGATTTCGACGCCGCCGTCGCCGCCAGCCGCGCCGCCGTGCAGGCCATGGGTCGGGGCGATCCCGCCCCAAGCCTTGCGCTCTGGACGCGCCGCGACGACGCGGTGCTGGCCAATCCGCTCAAGCCTGCGGTCGTGGGTTGGGCGAGTATCGAGGCGGAGACCCGGCGCGTCGCCGCGACCTTCACGGAGGTGGCGGAGCCCCTCGCGTTCGAGGAGGTATCGCGGATAGTCACCGCGGACCTGGGCTACGTCATCGGGTTCGAGCGGGGACGCGTGCGGCGCCCAGGATCGGAGGCCGTCGTTCCGCTCTCGCTCCGCGTCACGACAGTGTTTCGGCGCGAGGCCGACGGCTGGAAGCTCGTCCTCCGGCACGCTGACCGCACCCCCGCCGCTTGAAGGCCGCCGACGGCACGACCGAGGGCAGCGCGTCTAGCAATGACAGAACCGCTAAACGGGGATCCAAGGGGACAAGCGATGCAGGGCGAAAAGATCTACGAGTACGATGCGGAGATGACGAGCCAGGTCGATTTCGGGATCGAGCTCGCCGCCATCCTCGATGGCAGCAGGGCCATCCCCCTTCAAGGCGCCCGCTTCAACGCCGGGTTCGAGGGACGCGCGGCGGGTCGGCTGGCGGGCCGCGTCAGCGGCGTCGACTACGCTTTCATGCGCCCAGACGGCGTTCTGGAGCTGAACATCCACGGCGTTTTTGAGACGCCCGACGGCGCCAGGATCGCCCTTCACGCCGGCGGCGTCGGCATTCTGCGGGCGAACGAACCCATGATCGACCTGTCCGAGAACGTCAGCCTTATGACCGCTTCGGCGGACTACACCTGGGTCAACGGCCGGCAAATCTGGGCGGTCGGCGTGGTGGACCTCGCGGCGGGCAAGCTCCACCTCGAGGGCTACCTTCAGTGAGGCGCCCGGCGACTCTGGCCGCGGGCGACAGCGCACGCCGCTGATCCTAACCGTCATTCACGCACCGGAGCGCCCCGAGGTGGCGCACGCGATATACGTAGGAGAGCCGGCAATCTAAGCGAAGCCGTTGCAGGATCGGTTCGCAAGGTCGAGCGATGTGTGGGCAGGCTGCAAGCGGACCTTCCCAACGTCGCCCAAGAATCAGGTGCGGTCTCTGAGCGGTGTCCAATGCTCAAGCCCGAGTTGGCGGCGCCAAATTGCTCGAGAGCGGACCCTCCTAAGCACTGCAAGGAGCCCAAAACGGACGTGGGGCCCGCGGGCCGCGCGAGCGTTTGGAGAGATCTGTTGTACTCCCTAGATTTCCGCCTTCGATCTCTCGCTGGACCAGGGTTCCGAGATGACTCTTGTGAAGGCAGCTGTCAGCCATGCCGTTAGCTGTTCGATAGAAATAGGAATGTGGTCAGCCTGTCGCTCCATTGCCGCCGGGACCTGGACCTTTCCGATTTTCCGACGATTTCGGGCACCTAAATCTAGCAAGCCGAAGGGGCGACTAGCACCAGGAGTACACATTGGCATCAGCCCTTAGAGCAGATACTGACTGACTGGTCGGAGGCGTGAAAGTGCGACCAAGCAACTGCGCAGCAGCCCTAATGAGCTTTGTGTTAGCCTCGTGCGGCCCCACCGCCCAGAAGCCGAAGGCGCCCGACCGAAGCGCCGCGCCCGTCTCCGTTGGCAAGGCCGAGCCGCGCTGGAACTTGGAGAACTCGGCGACTGCCGGGACCTCGCTGGTCCATTCCGATGCAGCCGGCCAGGAGGTGTTGCGCGTGGTCTGTCGCTTCAACCCGCCGGAACTCTATGCCGCCGTTCCCGGGATCAACCGCGTGGGGAGCGAGGACAGGCTCACCGTCGGGGCCGGCGCGGAGCTGGCGGTGTTTGTCGTGTCCATGGAGGGACCTGACCGAGGTCTGAGGGCGACGGGTCAGCCTCAGCCGGCATTCGTCGCCGCGCTTGCCGCAGGGCGCGAAATAGGGGTGTCATACGGGTCCCGCCAGCTGATGCTGCCCGCGCCCACGCGCGAGATCGGGACAACGTTCGCCGCGAGGTGCGCAGACGTGGCGGACCGATCTGACGGCTGAGGCCTCGTCAGAGATCGATCTGCTCTGAGAGCGTCTGCGCGTCGTCGGCCTCAATGCCCAGGTAGCGCACGGTGCCGACAAGCTCTCGATGCCCGAGCAGGAGCTCGGCAGACCCTGAGTCGCCCGTCTTCTTGACGACCAGCGCCACCTTGGTGCGGCGCAGACTGTGGGCCCCGAAGCCCTCCGGACCGAGGTAGGTCGTCGAGACCCAATGAACCACCAGCCGGGCGTACTGGCGGATCGTGACGTGAGCCCCTACCCCAGCCCCATGTCGACTTCCACACCGACCTCAGCGCGGCTTAAGCAGGCAGGATTCCCGCGCGTCGGCCGACGAGGTGGCGGCATCGATGACTGGACGCGCTTCTTCGCGGAGAAGCCGGATCGTGTGAGGAAGGCAAGCCCGAGCGCTGCATCAGGATATGAACCCCCGCGGACATTGTCTTAATTGGCGCGAAGGGTTCTTAGGAGAGCAAGCGGAATGGCGAGATCGTACACAACGCCGGTCGGTTCATATCGCACTCGGACATCGCCATGAAGCTGAGTAGCGAGGGCGCCGAGCAGACGCGTGCCAAAACTGCGTCGGGTCGGCTCCTGAACCATTGGGCCGCCCGTTTCCGTCCAGGTGAGCGTGAATAGCTGGGTCGTTTCATCGGCCGTGGAGGTGATGCTGACGCGCCCTGTGTCGTTGGACAAGGCGCCGTATTTGACTGCATTGGTGCACAATTCGTTGATGGACATGGTGAGGGGAAGGATCGCCCCCGCACCGACCTCGATCAGCGTATCTTGGACAACAAACCGTCGAGCCTCATGGCTGTCAAAGGGCTCGATGGCGGCGCTAATGACGTCAGCCAGGCCGGCGCCGGTCGCGCGGGCCCGCAGCAGGAGGTCTTGCGCTCTGCCCATGGCGACCAAACGGCCCGAAATGGCGTGTCGTCCTTCTTCCAGGGTCTCGGCGGCGCGCAAGGTCTGCGAGGTGATCCCAATGACCGTCGCCAGCATGTTCTTCATGCGATGATGCAACTCTTCCAACAGAAGCCCTTGCAATCGCTGGGCTGCCTCGTGCTCGGCAGCTTCGATCCCAGCCCGCGCCATCATGCGAGCGGAATCGAGTTGGGCTTGCCCCAGCAAGTCCTTCAGGTCGGCGATTTCAGCTTCGAGGACGCTCCTCCCGGGGTTCAAAGCCTCGCGATCGCGCATGGCCGCGATCACGATCAAGCCGTCGGGCGCGTGATAGGGGCTGAGGCTTATCTCGGTCAGAAACTCGCTTCCGTCTTTGCGGCTTGCGACAAGATCGCGGCCCGCGCCCATCATTCGCGGCGTGGGGTTGTCCATGAAACTGTGAATGTGGCCCGCATGAGTGTCACGGTACCGCGCCGGCATCAGCACACTGTGGGGCTTTCCGACCAGTTCCCGCGGGAGGTAACCGAGTAGCGGCTCAACTCGGCTGTTGGCGAAGAGAATGTGGCCAGCTTGGTCAAGGACGACGACGGCATCCGGACTTGCCTCGTAGAACTCGCGGAGCGGAGCGTCCCCCACTGGCTCAGCCATGTAGCTTGGTTCGGAACCCAGTGGAGCCATTTTGTCCCTGACCGTCGGCGCCCAAGGCACTGAGTAGCGTCAATGCTGAGATCGCGGAATTCCAATCATTTAGCGCTGTCCCACCTCGCTTGTCGAATCTTGGCGCCATGGTTGGGTTCAATGGTCCGAGAATACTCAGGTGCGCAGAAACAGATCGACGTTCCACGGCACGCCTACCCCTGCCAGACGAACGCTTCACACGATATCGTACTGCGCTTTAGCATGAAGGATCTCGCGCGCTAGGCTGCATTACCTGGACTTTACAGCCTGGTGTCCGGCCAGGTCGCTGATCTGGTGTTTGCGTAGTCGCACTACAACGTGGCGATCGACGGCGATGTCTGCGGCCTGAGGACCCATACAGGGCGCGGCGGGGGCCGACCGGACTGCACCGCCGCGCCATCCGCCTCACATCTCCGGGGAGTCGCTTAGCGGCCCAGCCATCCCAGTGTCCGGCGACATCATGCGCTTCCCCGCAGAAGCGGTCGGAGGCGACTTCGGCCCGGCCGCAGGCGAAAGACTTCCCCTCCCCCTAAGCCTTCCCTCAGCCCTTCTCCACGACCACCCGGGCCTTGGGATACCGGGCCACCAGGTCGTCATGCTCGGCCTCGCGGGTCGCTCGCGCCACGTTGAGCCGGGTGAAGATCCTTTCCTCGCCCTTGGCCTTCGCCGCCAACCGCGCCTGCGAGAGGTCGCCCGTCACCCCGATCACCTGCACATCCAAAGGAAACCTCGCCTCGCGGACCACCACGAAATTGCCCGCCACGGGCACATGGCCCGCCCGCCCCGGCCAGACCCGGAACCGGTAGCTCGCGCCCGAGGCTCCGCAAACATCGATGAAATCCATGGGCGAGACTCATGCGTTAAGAGGAATAGCTATCGCGCGCTCGGGGCGGGTCGAGGCGATAGCAACAACCACGATGAAAAGCCAAGGAGACCGCGGTTCATGCCGCAGATCGACCGCTTCCTGCGCCACCGCCCGTCGATCCCGTCGCACCGCCCGCTGGGCCTCGGCTATAGCCTGGTGCGTGAGACCTGGGATATCGGCGCCGACCCCAAGGCGACCCGGCCCATCCTCGAGGTGATCGCCAGCCGGCGCAGCGCCGCCGACGCCGCCGACCTTGGGAGATCCTCGGCCCAGGCCTTCGCCCGCCATGGGTTCCACAAGCCCTCGGGCGCCTGGTGGGCCGCCGGGCAGGGCCTCTTCCATCGCTTCGCCGTGCGGCCGCGCTATCGCGCCCGCACCGCACTCGTATTCGGCCTCGGCGTGGCCGGCCTGGCGGCCCTGCGCCTTGCCCACGTCGCCCGCAGACCCAGAGCCCTGGGATATTGATGACCACAGAGCGCATGGCGACCCTGGCCAAGGCCAAGGCCATGATACGGACACTCGACAGCGCGCCAGATCCCCACGGACGCGCCCGAGCGATCTATGCCGACCTGGGTCGCATCAGTGGCTGGTCGAAGCCGGAGGAAGCCCGGATCATGGCCTTCAGCCAGTGGCTCGCCACCCGACCGCCGCCCGGTGAGCTGAAAGAACAGTGCCGGGCGCTGCTGAAGACCTTGGACTGACGGACGGCTCTCAACGCGCACCGCTCGTCACACCTGCGGTTCGTTCGCCGGGGGGATGCTCTCCGAGACCGACGGCGTCACAGAGCAGTCGTTCTCACCTTCCGCTCTGAGTCAGGAGTGCCGGTTCGCGGGATCGATCCGCCGGTTGCCACGATGCGGACCTTCCCAGCTTCGGCTAAGAGCCCAAAGCCGAAGGTTCAATCCCCTCCGGCACACAGGAGCTAAACGCAAGACGGCCCTCACCCCCGGAGACGTCACGCTGGTGGCGTCGAACGGAACCTTGGCCCGGCGCAAGGGATCAGGCGCCACAGGCGTGTTGATTGCGGTCGCATCAGACTGAGACGGATTGATCGCACCGAACGCCCGCCAACGCTCTGCCCTCCGCGCGTATGCGAGCCCAAAGCACGAGGGCGTTAAGGACAGAGAACAGGACAGCAAGGCCAACCAGCCCAAACGCAAGCGGCAACACCGCGATCTCCGCGACCACGACCATGTAATTCGGATGACTCAGGAACCGGTAGGGCCCGCGGCGGACCAGCGGCGCGCCGGGTAAGATGATGATGCGCGTGGTCCATCGTCCCCCCAGGCTGGCGATCACCCAGATCCGCAGCAGCTGGAGGACGATGAAAGCTCCAAGCCAAGGTAGATTGACCGGGCGATCTGATCCCCACACCCACAGCGCGACCAGCCAGGCGGCATGCAGGCCCACGATCAGCGGGTAGTGGCCGGCGCCGGTTTCATATCCCCCCTGCGCGATCAGCCGCCGGGTGTTGTGCTGGGCCAACAGAAGCTCGCCCAAGCGCTGCAGTGTAACGGCCGCGAGGACGATGACCCCGAGCGTCATGCGGCACGCTTGAGCGTCACCGTGCTGGCGGTGAAGCCCGGACCCAGGGCGGTGAGCACCGAGGTGGCGGGCAGGCCGGCGTGGCGAGCTCGGTCCAGGACGAACAGCACAGTCGGCGCGGACATGTTGCCGTGGTCGGCGAGCACCGCGCGCTCATGATCCAGCTGGCCCTGGCCGATAGACAGCGACTGCTCCAAGGCCTCGATCACCTTGACCCCGCCGGGATGACAGATGAAGCGGTCGACGTCGTCGACGTTCAGACCTTGGGCGGCCAGCATTGAATCCATCGCCGGACGCAGGTTGGCCTGGGCAAAGGACGGGATTGAGCGAGCGAAGATCACACCCAGGCCAGTGGGATCGATCCGCCAGCCCATGATGTCCAGGGTGTCTGGCCAGGTACGTTCCTCAGCGTGAACGAGCGAGGCGAACCCCCCCTCGCCCGCCCGCAGCACGCAGGCCGCCGCCCCGTCGCCGAACAGGGCGGTGGCGACGATGTCGGCTTTGGACAACTCATCCATACGAAACGCGAGGCTGCACAGCTCGACGGCGACCAAGAGCACGACGGCGCCTGGCGTCGCGCCGGCCAGCTTACCGGCCAAGCCGAGGCCGGTCGCGCCCCCGGCGCACCCCAGGCCGAAGACCGGGATGCGCGCCGCGTCGGGCCTGAAGCCCATGCGCCCCATGGCGCGAGCCTCCAGGCTGGGCGTGGCGATGCCGGTCGACGAGACCGTGACGATGACGTCCACGTCCGAACCCTTCAGCCGCGCTTCGTCCAGGGCCTTGCTGGCCGCGTCGACGAACAGGTCGACCGCAGCATCCAAGTATACCTCGCTCCGCTCGGGCCAGCCGCGGGGCTCGAGGTACCATTCGATGGGTCGTACCACCTGGCGCGTGCGAACGCCCGCCGTGGTGAACACGGGCGCCATGCGCTCGAACTGGGGAAAGCGACTGGCGAACAGGTCGCGCGCGACCTGTTCGACGTCTCTCTGCGCCAACACGTGAGGAGGCGACGCCGTCGCAAGGGACAGGAGGGCGATCGGACGCGTCATCGAGGGCTTTCATTGCCAGCGGCGAGGCGCACCTGGCTCTAAGGCTACGCAACCGATCCGGCGCGAAGTGGTTCCGGATTCAGGAACCCTTGGCGGCCAAGCTTGCACGCTCAAACCACCCCAGATCCGACCGCAGCCGACGGCCCGCCCGTTCGCCTTGGCACCTGGGCGGGATTCGCCCTGATGTGCCTGGGCATGTTCATGGCCATCCTGGACGTGCAGGTGGTGGCCACGTCCCTGCCGACCATCCAGCGGGCGCTGGCGGTGCCGGCCGAGCAGATGAGCTGGATCCAGACCGCCTATCTAACCGCCGAAGTCACCGCGATTCCGCTGACGGGCTTCCTGACCCGCTGGCTCAGCATGCGATGGTTGTTCGTCGTCGGTGTCTCACTGTTCACGGCGGCTTCCGTCGGCTGCGCCGCCAGTGGCGACTTCACCCAGCTAATAGCGCTCCGCGTCCTTCAGGGATTCTCCGGCGGCGTGTTGATCCCGGCGGTGTTCTCGGCGGTGTTCTTGCTGTTCCCGATGCGGCGCCAGGCGGTCGCCACGACGATGGCCGGGGTGCTGGCGGTGCTGGCGCCGACCGTGGGGCCAATCGTAGGCGGCTGGATCACTGAGACCTACAGCTGGCGGTGGCTCTTCCTGATCAATGTCGCGCCCGGCGTGCTGGCGGCGGTAGGCGCTGCGCTACTGCTGCCGCGCGAGCGCGGGACGCGAAGACTGTGGCGGACCCTTGACGCCTTCGCCCTCGGCCTTCTGATGATCGGACTGACCGCGTTGGAAATCGGCCTGAAGGAAGCGCCGGACCGGGGCTGGCGCTCGCCCCTCGTCTTGAGCCTGTTGGCCTTGAGCGCCATGTCGCTGGCGGGATTCGTGCGCCGGGTCTTGGGCCGCGCGGCGCCGATTGTCGACCTGCGCACGTTGGCCGACCGCAACTTTGCGGTGGGTAGCCTGCTCAGCTTCGTCCTTGGCATCGGCCTCTTCGGCTCGGTCTATCTGATGCCTGTGTTCCTCGCCTTCGTGCGCGGGCACGAGGCGCTCAGGATCGGCGAGATCATGCTGGTGACCGGCGCGGCCCAGTTGCTCACCGCGCCCCTGGCCGTGGCGCTCGAGCGGCGGGTGGACGCCCGCCTGCTCTCGGGTTTCGGCTTCGCCCTGTTTGGCGTCGGCCTGGCGATGAGCGCGCGGCAGACGGGGGCCACCGACTTCGACGAGATGCTCCTGCCTCAGGCGGTGCGTGGCGTGGCGATCATGTTCTGCTTGCTGCCCCCCACCCGCCTGGCCCTCGGCCAGCTGGCGGCCGAGCGGGTCCCGGACGCCAGCGGCCTGTTCAACCTGATGCGCAACCTGGGCGGCGCCATCGGCCTGGCGCTGATCGACACCGTGATCTACGGCCGCCTGCCGCACCACGCCGCCGCCATCGCCCAGAGCCTGCAGGCCGGCGACCGGGCGACCGCGCAGGACGTGGGGATTCCGCTGGCGCTGTTCGACGCGCGTCCGCAGGGCCCGCTCGATCCCGCGACGGCGGCGATCCTGCAGTCGATGATCGAGAAGCTCGCCCTGGTGCGATCGATCAACGAGGCCTGGGCCCTAGTGGCGGTGCTGACCTTCGCGGCTTTGCTGGCGGTTCCCGTCGCGAAGCCGGCAGCGGCGGTCGAACGAGGCTAGCCATCGCTACTGCTAAGCAAGCGGTAGGGCACAGTAGTCGCGAGCGCCGCGACATTCGACACAAGTGGACGTCCCCGACGTCTCCGTTGAGTCAGCTCCTACCATTGGGCTTCGGCCGCACCTCAGGTCGGCGGTAGCAGCACCAAGCTTCCGAGAAGCGGACTCTCCCGAGGACCGTTAAGAGCCCATTCCGGTCCTTGCTGCCTTCGAACCGCCTCGTTGCCGGAAGCAGACATCGGAAGCGACGGCTTAGAGCCCACATCAGCGGTTCGCCGCGTCTGCTCTCGGACTCGAAGTCAACTCGACCGCCGAACGACTGCTGGGCGCCACTTCCGGACCTTGGCTCCCGGCCGGAAAGCGGACGTCGTAAGACGGTCGAGTATCGCCAAGCCGCCTCGCACCATCTGCATGAATCGAAGGTCTGAGTTCAGACCACCCGTGTCCGATGGAATGTAACTTTCCGCAACAACAAAAATCCCGGCTGAAGTCGGTCGGAGCGCATGGGGCCGAAATTGCTTTAGGGCTGTAAGAGCTAGTTCGTTGATGGCCCCGAATAGACGACAGCTCGGACTTCATCGCCGAGGGTCATTGTTCCCAGGACCTCTGGGATCACCTGGGTAAACACCAGGCCGGCCAAATCACGCTTGGGATCAACCCAGAAGGTCGTACTCGCCCAGCCGCCCCAGCCATATTCTCCGATGCTTCCCGGCGGGCTCTGATCTCTCATGGCCGCCACCACAAATCCGCAGAAGCCAAATCCGACGCCGGGCGCCCGGCCCGACGCCTTCAGGGGCTGATCGCCAAGCGAAGGGTCCAGCTGGTTGGACAGCATCAACCGGACGCTCTTCCGGGAGAGAACCTGCCTCCCACCGAACGCGCCATCGTCCAGCAGCATCTGCGCGAAGTTCATATAGTCGCCGGCCGTTCCGACCATCCCTGCCCCGCCATATTCAAGCTGCGGCTTCTCCAGATAACTGCCCCCATAGTGGGCTTCATCGCGAAGGTTCCGCAGGGCTGTCGTCTCCCCCTTGATGTAGAGCTGGGCCAGGCGACCGGCCTTTTCGGGCGGCACGAAGAAGTCCGTGTCCTTCATGTCTAGCGGCCCGAAGAGCCGATCCTTGAGATAGACGCGGTAGGTTTTACCGCTCACCACCTCGACGATCCGACCGAGCACGCCCATCGATTCGCCATAGTTCCAGGCTGTTCCAGGCTGGGCGGTCAGGGGGAGCCTTGCGACGCGCTTTACGTGGTGCTCGAGATCCTCCGAAAGTCGGTTGCGGATCGCAAAGACATCGGCCTTGCGATAGTCGCCGGCGACCAGACTGTTCATCACCTCGTAGGATAGACCTGACGTGTGGGTCATCAGATGACGGATGGTGATGTCGCGATCCGCTGGCACGATGCCTGACGGGGTCCTCACCTTCATGTCGCCGAACTCCGGCAGATACTTCCTGACCGGGTCATCCAGGTTTATGAGGCCGTCGTCGTAGAGCGTCATCACGGCGGCGCAGGTGAGCGGCTTGGACATGGAATAGAAGCGGAAGATCGTGTCCTTCTGAACCGCCTTCTTGCCTTCCAGATCAGCCAAGCCTTGGGACTTGAAGTAGCTTTGCTCGCCGTTCTGCGAAATATAGACGAGGGCTCCAGGGATTATCCCGTTTTCCATCTGGCGCCGCACGACGCTGGAAATTCCCTCAAGCCGCGTCTCCTCGGCCTTTGTCACCTTCGCCGCAGGCTCGGCGTTTGCGGTGCTGAGGCCTGAGGTGGCGAACAGCGCCAGGACGCCAACCGCCATGCCGCGTCCGATGATGCCCGTCCGTTGTAAGGTCACGCTCTCGCTCTCCCATATTGCTTTTTCTTGAAGACCGACAGGGCGCGCGGGAACGTGCCGGCGCGCCGCCGCCGGTCGGGTCTAGAACCGATAGGCCAGGCTCATCAGGACCTCGCGGCCCCGCGTCACGCTTGCGCCCGTGTCGCCGATCCGGCCGGCGGCGGTGCCTGTCCCACTACCGGTGAAGGTGATGGTCGAGCTGCTCGCGTAGATGAATTCGTTGGTCAGGTTTCGGGCAAGAAGGCTCAGCTCCCACTTGCGGCTGACGTCGAAGATCCGAACGCCGGCGTTGAGTTTGGTGAAAGCCCCCTGGCGGTCATAGGGCGACTGCCGCAGGTTCGTGGTGTAGCTGTCGGAATACTCGGCGTCGAAGGTGAGATCGACGTCGATGCCGTCTGTCGGCGAGAAGCTGTACAGCAGGCCGCCATAGGCGGTGATCGGCGGTGCGTTGTTGAGGCGCCGCCCCGACAGGTCTTGTTCCAGGAACGCGCCCGCCGCATTCGGCGTGCGGTTGCATCCCGCGGCGGGGGTCTGGCCGACATAGCAGCCCGAGAGGAAGTCCTCGAACTTGGCGTCGTTGTAGGCGGCGGTCGCGCGGACCGAGAGGCCCCGCACGGGCGTACGCCAGTTCCCCTCCAGCTCTAGACCCTGGATCTTGGCCGCCGCGGCGTTGAGCACCTTGAACGAGATCGTCACGGGGTCGTAGGCGCCGACCTGCAGATCCTTGTACTCGTAGCGATACGCGGTCACGCCAAACGACAGCGTCCGGCCGACCGAGCCCTTCAGCCCAGCCTCGAACCCCTCGACGTTTTCCTCGTCGAACGTGTTGGCGAACGAGCCTGCAGGAGCGCGGCCGATCGTTCCGTTCGTGAACCCAGCATCGAACCCACCCGACTTGAACCCGCGCTTGTAGGAGGCGAAGGCCATGAGATCCGGGGAGAAGTGATACGCGCCGGTCAGCTCAGGCGACACGTTGCTGAACGAGAGCTCATCCACCTTCAGGCGATCGGTGACCTCCGCGCCGCGATAGAAGAACCGCAGGTCCTTTTGCTCGTGCGAGTAACGCAGGCCGCCGGAGATCTCGAGGGTTTCAATCGGCTTCCAGATCAATTGGCCGAAGACGGAATAGGCTGTTTGGCCCTGCTTGGATCGCTCCGTACCCACCACGGCTGGCGTAGGGCCGACCAGGAAGACGGCGTCCTGGGCGCCATCGGTGTCCCGCGTTTCGTAGAAGGCTCCGATTGTGAAGTTGAGCTGCGATTCAAAGTCGGAGGCGAGGCGCAGTTCCTGAGAAAACTGCTTCATCTCGAAGGGGAGGTAGGGGACCAGCAAGGTCGCCTTCGGCCCGCCCGAGGTGTTGTGAGCATTCATCTCGTCAAACCAGTAATAGCCCGTCACCGAGGTGGCGGTCAGCGAGGGCGTGAGCTGGTAATCGGCCTGAATGGTGGCCAGGACCTGCTTGTTGTCGCGCAGGCCAAGTTGATCGGTCGTCGGAGAGCCCGGGACCAGGATCGACGCAATGGCAGGTCCGCCGCCGCGATAGATGTCGCGGTCGCCGACGCAGGGGAAGTTGGGCTGCCCGAGCGGCGCGCCGAACGGACAGGCCACCCGCTGGGAAACGGTCGCCGACCCACCGACGACGTCGGAGGCGTAGTAGGTGAGCTTGGCGTTGATCTTGAGTTGGTCGGTGGGCTCGGCGATCACCGTGCCCCGGATGAAATACTCCTCGCCGATGGGGTAGCCGTCCACGCTGGGCGGGATGATCAGCGGATCTCCGTTGGGTGGAACGGTCTTGAGGTCGAAGTAGCCGTTCAGCTTCGTGTAGCGCCCGACGAGGCGGACGCGCACCTGGTCGGAAACGGGCCCCGAGACGATGCCTTGAATGTAGGCGTCCTGCGAAACCGCCTCCAAGCCAGCACTGACCTCCAACTCCTTCTGATAGCTGGGATCGGCCGTCTTGAAGGAGATCACGCCGCCCGGGCTGTTCTTGCCAAAGAACAGCGCCTGCGGCCCGCGCAGCACCTCGATCTGGGCCATGTCGATCTGCGCGGTCTTGCGAATATTCAGCGTGCCGACCTGCATTCCGTCGACATTGATCGAGACGGCCTGGTCGCCGAGATAGTTCGTGGAGCCGCTACCGATACCCCGCAGCGCGATAGAGCCTCCGGACGAAACTGATGACTCGGACGTCTGCAGACCCGGTGTGAGCCGCGTCAGTTCGTCCACGCTATTGAGCTTGTAACGCTCGATGTCGGCCTTCGCGAACGCCGTCACGGCGACAGGAACATCCTGCAGCGCCTCGTTCCGCTTGCGCGCCGTGACGACGAGGGTCTCCACCTCCGGTCCGTTGTCGACACGCGCCGAGGCGCTGGTCGACTGCGCAAAGGCCGGCGACGCCAATATTGCGCACATGCCCGCGCCGGCAAGCCACAGCTTCTTCGAATGCATTCCTGGTTTCCCCTCAGGCCTGGTTGTCCAGGCTTTTTTTGAGCGCTTGCTGGCGGTGATGCTCAGTCGCCTGCGATTCTGACATTAGCGTATGTCGCTAAATCCGCTGATGTCAATTTTTTCAACAATTGCGTATGTCGACTTGCTAGCAGGTCCTATTTCCGGTCTTGTCAAGCGCGGCGGATGTCATGAACTGCCGCCAATCGAGCGTGACCCAGCCGCCCAAACGCCGGGCGTTACGGGCGCTTTGCGGCGACGCCCTAGGCCCAGGCGCGATAGACCGCGTCGATCAACCCCGCAGCCCGGGGATCGCCTTGCAGCGCTTCCGTCATGGCGTTCATGGTGTACGAGATGGCGATGGCGCGATCCGGATCGGCGAAGGCGAACGATCCGCCCCAACCGGAATGGCCGAAACTGTTTGGTCCGGGCCCGTAGAGCCCGTCGCTGTTCAAGAGAAAACCTGCTCCCCAGCGCGCTGGCGTTCCCATGACGAGGTCGACTCCCTCAACCTGTGTCCGGGTCGCCGCTTGGAGCGCTGTCTCGCCAAGCAGGCGGTTCGGCGAGCTGACCAGGACCGACGCATAGAGTCGGGCCAAGGACCTCGCATTGGTGAATCCATTGGCCGATGGCAGCTCTGCGGCTCGCCACGCCGCGGTATTGGGGAGCAAGGGATCCAAGGATGGATTGCCGAGCGCCGCATGCTGGGCCGGCGTCGCCGAGGCGATGGATGACGACTCCATCGCCGCCGGCGCGATCATTTCGGCGACCCGGTCCTCTCGGTCGCCAGGAAGGCCCAGGCTTAGGTCTATGCCGAGCCGGCCTTCCAGTTCATCGGCGATGAAACGCTTGAGGGACCGGCCCTCTATCCGGCGAAACAGTTCCGCCGACAGGATACCGACGCTGATCGCGTGATAGCCGCTTCCGCTGCCGGGAGGCCAGAATGGCGCCTGCGCGGCGAGACGTGCCGCGGCAGGCGCGCCGGCCAGGAGGTCTTCCAGGCCCGCCGGCTCGGAGAACCCGGATAGTCCGGCTTGGTGGGACAGGAGCATGCCGATCGTCACGGCCTCCTTTCCACGCACCCCGAACTCCGGCCAGTACTTTGACACCGGGTCTTCGTATGACAGTGCGCCGCGGTCCGCGAGCATGGCGAAACATATGGCGTTCACGCCCTTGGTCGAGGACCAGACATTGACGAGAGTGTCGGAAGTCCAGGGCTGCGTCCCGGCCTTATCCTTCGCGCCTCCCCACAGATCGACGACCTTTTGGCCCCCGACCATGACCGCGACGGCGGCGCCGACTTCGCCATGGTCCTGGAAATTGCGGGAAAACGCCTCCCGAACCGGTGCAAAGCGGGCGTCGCAATCGCCATGAATTCGAAAAATGTCTCGGATCATCACGGTTTTCCTAGAAGCGACGGAAGACTTCGACGCCATAGGTGCGTGGCGCATTGTACGTCTTGTTGATGAAGCCGAGCGACGTGCCGTCGATGCCATTGGCCGCGTGCAGCTTGTCGGCGAGGTTCCGACCCCAGAGAGCGACCTCCCAATTCGAGGCCTCCGGAGCGATCGCGAAGCGCGCATTGAACAGCCAGTATTCGTCGCTCGCAATCAGGGGATTGTTCGTGGCTTCCTTGAACGTCGATCCGGAATAGCGCGCCTCTGCGCGCAGCGAGGCGCGCAGGCCCTCCATCACCTCCCACTCGTAGCGGGCGGCCCCGTTGAAGGTCACGGTCGGCGAATTGCCGAGACGGTTCCCTGCAGGCACGAGGCCGGCCGCCGTGGAGAACTCCGACAGGCGGGTGTGAAGCAGGCCCAGTCCCGCAGTCAGGGTGAGTCCGTCCGTCACGCGCCAGGAGGCGTCGATATCGGCGCCGTAGTTCCTGGCGCTGTCGACATTGCCGACCTTCTGGATCGGGATCCCGTTGGCGGGATCGACGAAGCGGATGAAGGTCTGCGGATCCTTGTAGTCATAGTAGAAGACCGAGGCGTTCAGCGTCAGGACGTTCGACCACTGGGTTTTGGCGCCCACCTCGAAGGCCGTGAGCTGCTCGGGCTTGTAAGGGATCAGTTGGGCGTTGCTTGTCGTGTAGCCGCTGAAGAAGCCGCCACTCTTCACGCCGCGCGAAATGAGCCCATAGACCAGCGCATCCTCGGTGACGCGGTAGTTCAGCCCCAGGGTCCAGGTAAGATTCCTGTCCACGATCCTGTCGGCCAGGAAGGTCGAGTTGAGTCCGAACGCGGGCGTCGGGTTGAGTATGAACGTGCCGCCTGCGTAGTGGCGCGACTCGTCGGTGTAGCGAAGGCCAGTGACCAGATCGAGATCGGGCTTCAGATGCCAGGTCAGGTTGGTGTAGGCGGCCGCGGTCCGGGTCGTCTGATTGTAGGTGGTGCTGCCGGAGCCGTTGTTGGCCCCGAGCAGGAGCAGCGACCATTCGTCGTTGAGGTTGGAATTGTCGCCCAGGACATGGTCCCAGGACAGGAATCCGCCGGCGATCACATCAACGAGTTCAGTGCTTCGGCCCACGCGAAGCTCCTGCGTCGCCTGCCGCACGGCTTCGTTCTCGATATAGTTGAACTGCTCGCGCGGCGTCCCGTCGACATCCAGGTAATAGATCCGAGCGAAGTTGATGTAGCTGGTGATCGACGTGAGTTCGTATTCGCCCCACTGATATCTGATGGTCGAGCGCGCCTCGAACTGGTCGATGTTGTACGGAAACTGTCCCTTCCAGTCCCCACGATAGGGATCGGCATACGGATTCTGGTATCCGTAGCCGTCTGCGCACAGGCTGCTATCCACCCGTCCAGCCAGAACCGGAGCGCAGGGCACGAAGGGCTGGCCGGGCGTGAAGGCGCCGTTGTGCTGCGAAATGCCCAGTTCCGACCTCGATCTCAGGCCTTCGAGCTTTAGGTTGACGTCGAGATTCTCGGTCGGCTGCAGCGCCAGTTGAACGCGACCCAGCCAAATATCCCTGGAGCCGATGTCCCGCTCGCCCGGGCGACCGTCGGCGAGCAGCGAAGATGTCCAGAAGCCTTTGTCCTGCTGGATCGCACGGGCCGAAAGCCGAAGCTGCGCCCGATCCGAAATGGGGACGTTCAGGGCGGCCTCGGCGTCGAGCGTCTGATAGTTTCCATACGCCAGCTTGGCGAAGCCGCCGAAGGTCTTCTCCGGCCGGGCCGAGATGATGTTCACCGCACCCGCTGTGGAGTTGCGCCCGTAAAGCGTGCCTTGCGGACCCTTCAGGGTTTCGATCCGAGCGAGATCCAAGAAATTGCCGCTCATGAGGGCTGGCGAGCTGAGCGGCACCTCATCGACATAGATGCCGGCCGAAGCGCTGCTGGTGGTGCTGAAATCATCCAGGCCGATGCCACGGATCGTCACCGTCGGAAGCGCGCCTGGGACGGTCTCCTTGATATCGACGTTGCTGTTGTAGGACGCCAGGTCGAGCACCTGGGCGACCCTGGATTGGCGAATGGTGTCGGCTCCGATGGCGGTGATCGTGGCCGCCACGTCCTGCAATCTGGCCTCACGCTTCAGGGCGGTTACGATGAGCTCCTCGACGGTGCTCCCCGACGTCGACTCTTCCGCGGCCTGAACACCAGTGGCCGCGAACGCGATGACGGCGAACGCCGCCGACGAGAACCAAAGCCGACGCAGGACCGCATCCCGTCCGAATTCGCGCAGAGCCATCGTGTTTCCTCCCCAATTTTCCCGGCCATTCTCAATCGATGACCTCACTGACACCTACGTATGTGTCAGACATTCGTGACTGTCAACTTGGCAGTGAGATGGGTAGAAGTCGGTTAGGGAGCTCACACATGGTCACAGGTGGCGCACCGCCAAGGTCGTTGGGACGCGAAGCGCGCGAAGCGAGGCACACGGCGCTGCTCGATGAGGCCGCGCGTGAGTTCAATCGCATGGGGGTGGCGAGCGCCAGCTTGGTGGAGATCGCGCGGCGGGTCGGCCTGAGCCGCGGAAGCCTGTACAACTACTGCAAGGATCGCGAAGACCTCGCGTACCAGACCTATCTGCGCGCCTGCCACCTGCTCGCCCGTTCGATCCGCACGGCGGAACTCGTTTCCGGGTCAGGCCTGCATCGGGTCGAGACGTTCCTGAAGTTGACCCTTCAGTACGATCACCCTCCCCTTGCCGTGCTGAACGAGGTGTCGTTCCTGGCGGACGACTTGCAGAGGGAGGTTCGCAAGGCGCGTGCAGGCAATGTCGCCGGCCTGGGCGCGCTCATTCAGGCCGGGATCGACGATGGTTCGATTCGTCAGTGTCACGTTGGACTGGCCTGCGAGGCCATCCTCGGCGTCTTGTCGTGGGCCCCCCTGTCCCAGACCTGGACCCAGAACGCCGACGAAACCTTCGCCATCCGGATGGCCAGCGCCGTTCCGTCGATGATCCTCGACGGGCTGGCGGCGGAGGCGATCCCCGGTCCGACTGACCTGCAGCTTACGGACAAGCTCAACGAGCTGAGGACAGCGATCGAGCGGGATGATCGCCTGGAGGACCTCGCGAAGGCCGGGTCCCGGCTGTTCAACCGGCGGGGCATTGACGGCGTATCCCTCGATGATGTCGCCGCCGAGGTCGGCGCCACCAAGGGGCTGATCTACCACTACTTCGACACCAAGCCCGCGTTCGTGGCCTTCTGCTATTCCAGGGCGTTCGACCTTTTCGAGCGCATCATGACGATGGCGGAGGCTGAGGCCACAGGGCTCGAGACCGCGCGCCTCGGCACGGCGCTGAATGTCATGGCCCAGTTGGAAGACGTCCAACCCCTGTCGCTTGGGACGACCTACGAGAGTTTCAGCGCTGACCTTCGACGGCAGTTCAGCGAGCGCACCAAGGCCTTGACCCGCCGGTCGGTGGAGATCATTCGCCGCGGCATCCGGGACGGGACTGTGCGCAACGTCGACATGGAGCCCATCGCACTGGCGTCTGCAGGCGTGTTCAATCATTTGGCCCGCTGGCTGCCCTCAAACGACCGCCCGGCGAACCAGGCCACAGCCAACGAAATCAGCGCGATACTGCTGTTCGGACTAAGGAAGCGCGATCGAGGCTAGCGTCGCTTGCCCTTAACTTTTATCGCCTCGAAAGAACGTGACGCCCCATTTCGGCGGGAAGCGCCACTAGAGGTCAGCCTTGCGCCAGAAGCGGACGTCGTCCAGGGTCGAAAAGCGGACATGTGCCGGCTCGGCGTTTCTGCGGGACCGATCGGACCCACCATGCCCGCACTCGCTCAGCCTCCGCGGTGGCGTGAAAGGCAGCGTACCGACTTGAGATGTGCCGAACGATCGCCTGAGTGTTGGTCCGCTGGAATTCGCCGAGGGTAGCGGCAGAAGCGAGCGCCCTGCCCCACTAGCGGTGGCGGCGGACCGCCAATCGTCCAGTTGGGTCGTCATGCGGTCGAAGGCAGCATACCGCCTGGCTCGGCATAGCCATCGACTTGATCGCCCCAAGCGCGAGCGGCTCATTCAGCATCGTCGAAGCATACTTGCGAGAGCGTTCGGTGAAATAGGTGCGTTCGGCGGTTGGGCCCGGAAAGCGCGCCGGTTGCGCTGCGGGGCCCGCCCCAACCCTATCGCCCCCCTATGCGCCGACGGGTTGAAGGTTATCCCGAGATTGTCGCGCCCATGGGTCCCCGACACGGTGGCGCGGTCGAGGATGACGAACTTTCTGGAACTTTAGGCGTCCATCGTATCGCGATAGCGCCGCAGGGTGAGGAAGATCGCGGCGGTGAGGACCAGGACGGCGGCGGCGGCAAACTGGGCGGCTTGGTAGCCGTCGCCGGCGTCGCGGATCAGACCGTAGGCCAGCGGCGAGAGCGCCGAGCCCACCAGGCAGACCAGGTAGAAGAGCCCGTAGACCCGACCATAGACCTTGAGCCCGTAATAGCGGGCGGTAAGATAGCCGATCAGGTCGATCTCGGCGCCGATGGAAAGGCCCAGCGCCACCACGCCCGCCAGGGCCGCCGGCGCGCCCCACAGGCCCAGGGCCAGGAGGCCCAGTGCGCTGACGCCCATCATGGCCGCGGCCACGTAGGGGGCGAAGATGCGGTCCATGAGCCAGCCGGTGAGGATTCGGCCGACCAGGACCGAGACGCCGATCAGCCCGGCCAAGGCGCCGGCCTGGGCGGGGGTGAGGCCCGCATCGGTGAGGAAGGCGAGGTAGTGGAGCTGCATGCCGACCGCGGCCAGGGGCACGAGCCCGAAGACCAGGGCCAGCTTCCAGAAGGTGGCGTCCAGGGCGATCCGTCCAGGTGCGGCCGCCTTCCCGTCAAGCGGCGCGATCGGCGCGAGGTTGGGCGGCGTGCGTCTCAGGAGCAGCCAGACCACCGGCGCGGAGACCACGGCGACGGCGGCCAGGGCCATGAAGCCGGCGCGCCAACCCTGCTCGGCCACATAGGGGGCCAGGACCATGGGCAGGACCGCGCTCGACACCCCAGTGCCGATCATGGAGAGGCCGAGCGCCAGGCCGCGGGCCTGGACGAAGGTCCGGCTGATGGCCCGGGCGAAGGTGACCGTCGCCGCCCCTGCGCCCAGAAAACCCATGGCCGCGAAGGCGGCGTAGTAGAAGCCAAGCCGCGCCGGCGCCTGTGACACCGCCAGGAACACCCCGCCGAGGATCAGGATCGAGGCCGCGGCGATCTTCGCCTCGCTCATCCGGTCGGCCAGCCAGCCGACCACGGGTGCGCTGGCCGCCAGCACGCCGAACAGGATGGTGGAGGCGAGCGAGATCTCCGCCCGCGACCAGCCGACGCTGGTCTGCAGGTCGTGCATGAACAGGCTGACGGCGGCGGACGGCAGGGCGACGACCCCGACCGCCACGCCCAGGATCGCGCCGGCGAGAACGGGCCAGCCGCGGCGCAGTTCGGCCATGGCGCCGGAGCGGGCGGTCACGCCGCGTCGTCCGGTTCGCAGATCGCGCTTATGCCCGAGGCGATGAACCGCACCAGCCGCTTGCTGATCGCCTCGTAGTTCTTGGACGAACAAACCCCGTCGGTCAGCCGGTCGATGCGGCCCAGCCCCATCTCCGCGCAGCACTCGACCATACTGCCAACCATGAACTGGTAGCCGTATCCAATGTCCTCGAGCCTGGCGTGCGGCAGGGCGGCCTGCATCCAGCCGAGGAACTCCCGGGCCGTCGGCTCGCTGAGCACGCGCAGCATCTCGTCATAGGCCTTGGGGCTGTAGAGGATGCGCGCCTGCAGCAGGGCGTAGCTGCGCCAGCCCTTGGTGCCCGTCATGGCCCGTTCGAGATAGGGAATGACGATGCAGGCCACCACCGCCTCGATTGACGGGGGGCCCTCGGACTGGGTCTTGGCGGTTTCGTAGGCCTCGCGCCGGGCGGCGTAGATGACGTCCCACCGGCGGCGGATCACCTCGCCCAGCAGCTCGCCCTTGGAGCCGAAGTGGTAGTTGACGCTGCCGATGGTGTCGCCGGACTTGCCGACGATGTCGCGGGTGGAAGCCCCTTCGAATCCGTGCTCGGCGAACAGTCGCTCGGCGGCGTCCAGAATGCGTTCCCGTGTGCCTCCCTTGGGTGCGGCCATGAATCCCCCTGCCCTTTTATCCGACGCGTACAAGGCGTTGCCGAATGATGCAAGCGTTCGACTAACTCTCTGTTGACAGATAGTCGAACGAATGACTAACTCTCTCGCATGAACCGGCGCCGGACAAGCGCGCCGGCCAAATGAGGGGGAAACCATGGTCAGCTTCCAACGCCGTTTGCGGCATGTCTTGCTCACGTCGGTCTCGCTGGCCTGCGCGGCCGCCACGGCCCACGCCCAGGCCCCGGCGGTCGAGATTCAGACCGTCGAGGAACTGATCGTCACCGCCCAGAAGCGGTCGGAAAACCTACAGGACGTGCCGATCTCGATCACGGCGATCTCGGGCGACACGCTCGCGAAGTCCGGCGTCACCAACCTGGACAACCTGCAACGCCTGGCGCCAGGCCTGACCATCTCGTCGGTGGGCTCGGGCTTCGTCAGCTACACCTATCTGCGCGGCGGCGGCACCAACCAGATCGACGCCGGCTCCGACCCCTCGGTCGCCTACTTCATCGACGAAGTGTACATCGGCGGCACGGCCGGCCTGCAGTTCGACCTGTTCGACATCGACCGGGTGGAGGTACTGAAGGGCCCGCAGGGCACCCTGTTCGGCCGCAACGCCGCGGCCGGCGCCATCAGCATCGCCACCAAGCGCCCGTCGGAAACCTTCGCCGGCAACCTCAGCGCCGAGGTCGGCAACTACAACGCCGTCACCCTGCGCGGCGGGATCACCGGCCCGATCAGCGACAACCTGCTCTACCGCCTGTCGGTGGGGGTGAAGCGCCGGGACGGCTTCACCGACAACCTGGCCGGGACCGGCGAGGTGGGCGACATCAAGAGCTACGGCGCCCGGGGCCAACTGGAGTGGGTGTTCGAGGACGGCTCGTTCCTGCTGACCACCGAGGCCCTGCGCGGCCGCAACGGCATGACCAACCAGTTCCTGGCGACGACCAACAAGACCGGCCTGGTCTCGGCGGCAGCCATCGCCGCCCTGCCCCCCGGCGAGAGCTTCTACAAGCACTACTACAACGTCGCCGGCTACGAGGATCAGGACCTGGGCGCGGTCACCGGCCGCCTGGAGCTGGCCACGCCTCTGGGCGACCTGACCTCGATCACCGCCTATCGCCAGAACCTGTTCGCCCGGTTGCAGGACCAGGACGGGACCGTCGCGGCCTCGTTCCAACTGCAGTCCAAGGAGCGCAACCGCACCTTCAGCCAGGAGATCCGGCTGGCCAACGAGGTGGGCGAGAATTTCCGCTGGATCGCGGGGCTCTACTATTTCCACGGCGACAGCCGCCAGCGCTTCGACGTGACCACCGGCCCGGCCTTCCCCGTGCCCGTCGCCCAGAACGCGGTGCGCTTCGACGCCTCGGAGATCGTCACCAAGAGCTACGCCCTGTTCGGCCAGGCGACCTATGACTTCACCCCGGAGCTCAGCCTGACGGTGGGCGGCCGCTACACCAACGACCGCAAGGAGAACCAGCGGACGGTGAAGGGCCTGGGCCCGGCGTTCTCGGTGAACCCGGAGGCCAAGTGGGACTCCTTCGACCCCGCGGTGACCCTGGACTATGCGGTCACCCCGGACATCATGGCCTACGCCTCCTATCGGAGGGGCTTCAAGAGCGGCGGGTTCCAGACCCTGCTGCCGGCCACCGCGGCCATCGCCGGCGCGCCATTCCTGCCCGAGCAGGTCACCTCCTACGAGATCGGCCTGAAGACCGCCTGGTTCGAACGCCGGCTGATCGCCAACGCCGCCCTCTACCGCTCCGACATCACCGACCAGCAGATCCTGCGGATCACGGGGCCCGCCCTGCAGACCATCGACAACGCCGGCGAGACCCGCACCGACGGCCTGGACCTGTCGATCAACGCCCGTCCGATCCCCGAGCTGCGGCTGGGGGCGGACATGACCTTCCAGACCGCGCGCTTCGATGTCTACGACAACGCCGGCGCCGCCAGCTTCAAGGGCCATTCCCAGCTCCGGTCGCCAGACTTCATGGGAGCGTTCAGCGCCGAGTACGACATCGAGCTCGGCGACCAGGGCAAACTGACCCTGCGCGGCGAGTACCTAGTGCGCTCCAGGACCTTCTTCGACGCCGCCAACACCCGCGTCGATGGGACCTATCAGCCGGGCTACGGCCTGGTGAACGCCCGGGCGACCTATGCGCCGGGCGAGGGCGACTGGCAGGTCTCGGTCTGGGGCAAGAACCTGGGCGACGAGGAATATTTCCGCAACCTGACGCCTAGCGGCGCCACCAGCCTGGGCGTGCCCGGCGACCCGCTGACCTTCGGCGTCACCCTGGACGTGAACTTCCGATGAAACTGGTGACCTTCGAGACCGGCGCGGAGCGCAAGCTCGGCGCCCTGGTGGGCGACGACCGGGTGCTCGACCTGGCCGCCGCGGCGGCCGACCCTGCCTTCGCCTCCATGCAGGCGCTGATCGAGGCCGGCGAACGCGCCTTGGACAGGGCCCGCGGCCTGGCCGCCCAGCAGCCGGATCGCGCGATCCTCCCCTTGAGCGGGGTCCGGCTGCTGGCGCCCCTGCCCCGTCCGATCCGGCTGCGCGACTGCAGCCTGTTCCTGGCGCACATGGAAAAGGCCCTGGCCAAGTGGGCCCAAAGCCTAGCCGAGGCCGAGCCCGACCCGAAGGCGGCGCTGGAAGCCCTGATGGCCACCGGCAAGTACAGCCTGAAGCAGATCTTCCGCGACCAGGTCATCTACTACAACGGCGACCATCTAGCGGTGAGCGGCCCGGGCCAGGATATCGTCTGGCCGAGCTATTCCGAGTGGATGGACTATGAGCTGGAGTGGGCCTGCGTGATCGGTCCCGGCGGCCATGACATCAAGGCCGCCGACGCGGCCAAGCACATCTTCGGCTACACCATCTTCAACGACTGGTCGGCCCGGGACGTCCAGCTTCCGGTGATGGACGCCAATCTTGGCCCCGGCGAGGGCAAGGACTTCGCCGCCGGCAACGGCCTGGGCCCCTGCATCGTCACTCCCGACGAGTTGCCCGACCCCTATGCGCTCACCATGACCGCGCGGGTGAACGGCGAGGAATGGTCGCGGGGCTCCACCTCCACCATGCACCACAGCTTCGAGGACGCCGTCGTCCAGTTCAGCCGCGAGAAGCCGCTGCACGCCGGCGAGGTGATCGGGTCGGGCACGGTGCTGTCGGGCTGCGGCTTCGAGCTGGGCCGCAGGCTCGCCGACGGTGACCTGGTGGAGCTCGAGATCGAACATATCGGCGTCCTCGCCAACCGCGTCGTGCGGCGCTGAACCCCATTACCGAGGAGAGTATTCCCATGCCCCGCGACATCCGCCGCATCGTCACCGGCCACGACGCCCAGGGACGTTCCAACATCACCTTCAACGGCCCGGCGCTGAACCTGATGGAGAGCCCCGGCTGGCCCGGCTCGCGGCTCAGCGAGCTGTGGGTGACGGAGGAGATGCCGGTCGACAACACCGGTCTGGTCGACCGCGGCGCGCGGCCGATCCGCCACGACCCGACGCCGGGCGGCACCATCTTCCGCGTGGTGGAGATCCCGCCGGAGAGCCAGAGCAAGATCGACACGGCGGCCACCTTCGCCGACCTGGGCAGCACCCATGTGCCCAGCGCCGAGGACACCGCCAAGCACCCGACCATGCACGTCACGGACTCGGTGGACTACCTGGTGGTGATCTCGGGCGAGATGCACATGGTGATGGAGGACGGCGAGGTGCTGCTGCAGCCCGGCGACTGCATCGTCCAGCGGGGCACCAAGCACGCCTGGAGCAACCGCGGGACCGAGCCCTGCCTGCTGGCCGCCATCCTGGTCGACGCCAAGCCGGCGCTCTGAGGCGTTCGCGGTGCGGCTGATCGACTATTTCCGACAGGGCTTGCGCCGCGATCCCGGGCGGACGGCCTTCATCGACGGGGAGACCCGGGTGACCTGGGCCGAGACCGAGGTACGGGTGGAGGCCATCGCCTCGGCCCTGGCGGCCTCGGACCTCTGGGCCGGCTGCCGGATCGCGGTCTACAGCCCCAACGACGCCATGGCGTTCACGGTGATCCTGGGCGCGTTTCGCCTGGGAGCCGTCTGGGCGCCGACTAACGCCCGCAACAGCGCCGTGGCCAACCAGCACTGGCTGACCCTGTCGGGCTGCCAGGCGCTGTTCTACCATTCCAGCCTGGAGGCCGAGGCCCTGGCCCTGGCGCCGATCCTCCAGGCGCCGGGCCTGCTGGTCTGCCTGGACCGCGCCGGATCGGCCGGGGCGCCGTCGCTGGAGAGCTTCCTGACCCGTGGCGGGGACCCCGCGCCCGAGCCGCCGGACGGCCCCGACGTCCTGGCCAGCCTGTTCCCCACCGGCGGCACCACCGGGCTTTCCAAGGCCGCGCAGTGGACGCTCCGCACCTGGGAAGCCCTGATCGGCGCCTTCTGGCAGTGCATGCCATCCGTGACGCCGCCGGTGCACCTGGTGGCCGGACCCATGACCCATGCCGCCGGCGGCCTGGCGCTCTGCTCCCTGCCGGGCGGGGCGACGAACGTCATCCTACGCAAGCCGGCGCCGGAGCTGATCCTGGACGCCATCGAGCGGCACGGGGTGACCCACCTCTACCTGCCGCCGACCCTGATCTACGCCCTGTTGGACCATCCGGGCGTGCGGGAGCGGGACTTCTCCTCGCTCAAATACCTGGTGGTGGCCGCCTCCCCCATCGCGCCGGCCAAGCTGCGCGAGGCCATGGAGGTGTTCGGGCCGGCGGTCTGCCAGTGCTACGGACAGGCCGAGGCCCCGATGTTCCTGACCTTCCTGCACAGCGCCGATCTGATCGAGGGGCCCGACGAACGGTGGTCGAGCTGCGGGCGTCCGACGCTCGGCGTGCGGGTGGAGATCATGGGGCCGGACGGGGAGATCCTGGGACCTCGCCAGCGCGGCGAGATCGTCTGCCAGGGCAGCCTGGCGATGAGCGGCTACCTGGGCGACCCGCAGGCGACGGCCGAGGTCTCCCACCACGGCTGGCGCCACACCGGCGACCTCGGCTACCGCGACGAGCAGGGCTTCGTCTACATCGTCGACCGGGCCAAGGACATGATCATCTCCGGCGGCTTCAACGTGTTCTCCGCTGAGGTGGAGCAGGTGATCCTGGAGCACCCGGCGATCCTCGACTGCGCCGTGGTCGGCGTGCCGGACGCCAAGTGGGGCGAGGCGGTGAAGGCCGTGGTGGAGCTCAAGGCCGGCGCGGCTCTCGATCCCGCCGAACTGATCGCCCTGGTCCGCGCCAAGCTGGGCCCGGTCCACGCCCCCAAGACCGTCGAGGTCTGGGACGCCCTCCCCCGCAGCCCCGCCGGCAAGGTGGTGAAGAAGGAGATCCGCGACCGTTACTGGGCCGGCGCCGATCGGCAGGTGGGATAACTCCTCCCCCCGCTGCCGATCGCCGAAGCGCGAGGAGGTCGCCCAAACGAACCTAGCTGACATGCTCGAGGAGCTGAGGATGCTCGCCGAAGAGACCCCCGGCCTGCAGATGTTCGTTGCCTGTGCGCCTCGGCATTCTTGCGATCCTTGATCCCAGCGATCGGACCGCTGGGCATCCGCACTTCGACCAGTGTTTCGAAGTGCGGGATCTCGCCGACGACAGCGGCGAAAGCCGCACAGCCGTGATCGTCAGAGTTCCGGGCAATCGCCGCACGCATTCCGATCGTGCCATGCCGAGCACCGATACAGTCTAGGCGAGGATCCGCACGCGGCCGCAGACGAACGCCGCCGCTCCGGTCGCCCAGGTGCGGACATTCCCAACGTACGAGATGAGTCAGGAGCTCGCCTTCGCCGGCCGGTCCGCCAGGCTGCCCCGAAGCGGACCTTGCGACCTTCGCCTTAGAGCCCCAAGTGGACGCAGGTTCGAACTGGTGGACTTTCCCCCCATCCTCCGAAACCGCTTCATCGCCCGCTCTCCTCGTCGGAAGGGCTGGTGTGAGTTCTCCGCCCTGAGCCAGCGGCCCACCTCCTGGCGATCGGCAGCGCCGATCTCCTTCATGGCGGCGCCGGAAGATTGCAGATCGTCGGCGACGGCCGTCTCGGGTCGGCCATGGCGCTTCATCGCGCGCTTGATGAAGGCGAGGGCGACCGTACTATCCCGCGCGACTTCGGTGAACCTACATTAGACGACGATGGCGAGCGTCACGTGGGGCCGTTCGTACCTCGTCCCGGTCGCGGGTCGACAATCGAAGTGGAGCCGCCTGAGCCGGCCCTGATCGCGTCTAACCAGAGATCGAACATCGCCCGCTGTCGTTTCGGCGATATCCTGCCGACGCCTAAAAGCACCTGGACGCCGATCCCATCCACAAGTGCGATCAGGGCCTCCGCGGCTTGGCGCGGGTCGACCTCCGGCGCGAGGTCGCCTTCAAGCTGCGCGCGCGACAGTAGGCGCTCGAGCCGCGAGCGCCATTCGTCGTAACGCAGGCGCATCACGCGGGCGACGTCGTCGTCGTAGCTGGATCGCTCCCAATAGCCCACCCAGATGCGCCAGTAGCCCCGGGTCTCTGGGGTGAGCGGCAGGGCAAGCGCCACGACCTTGCGGATCGCGTCCAGAGTGGGATGGGTCTTCTCTGCCCGCTCCATACGGTCGCGCACCAGGGTGGCGGAGTGCTCCGAGGCTTCAATTAGGAGCTGGTCCTTGGAGTGGAAATAGTGGGTTAGGGCGCCCGTGGTGAACCCCGCCTCCTTCGCCACAGCGCGAACGGTCAGCCCGACGATGCCGTCGCGCATAATTACCCGCAGGGCCGCCGCGGCGAAGATCTCCCGCCTTTGATTGTGATCGACCGCCCGGCCCATTCTCGCCCCACCCCTGCCCGGACACGTCTGCCCCAGGCCGTTCGTGCCTGGCAAGCGCCACGAACCGGGAGGCATCGATAACGGATCAGCGGATATATAACGTCCGTTACGTACACGCTTCCGATCTACAGAACATGTGTTATGTTTTGTCGAACGGCGGGAGGCGCGGCCGCAGGCCCGGATGACCCACCGACTTCGAGGGGGAACACTATGGGCCGCTTCAACCGCGCTGCTTTGCTATGCGTTTCCACTCTGGCCGGCGTCAGTCTGCCCCACCCTGTTCTCGCGCAGGAAGCGGCGGCGCCTAGCAACCTCATCGACGAGCTGATCGTCACCGCCCAGAAGCGGGAGGAGAACGCCCAGACGGTCCCTATCGCGTTGACCGCGCTGGACGGCGACAGCCTGCAGCGCCAGGGGGTGAGCGGCTTCCAGGACCTGTCCACCCGGGTGCCGTCGCTGCGGTTCGGATCCGGGGTCACCGGCGGAGAGAACGTCATCACGCTGCGCGGGGTCGGCAGCCAGAACACCACGTCGGGCGGCGACTCCCCCGTCGCCTACAGCCTCGACGGCGTCTACCTGGCCCGGACCACCTCGGTGGACCCGGAGTTCTTCGACATCCAGCGGATCGAGGTGCTGCGCGGGCCGCAGGGCACGCTCTACGGGCGCAACTCCGTTGGCGGGTCGGTGAACGTGATCACCAAGCACCCGACCGCCGAACTCGGCGGCCATGCCGATGCGCTTCTTGGCAACTACGACGCCCGCATCGCCCGGGCCTGGGTGAACGTGCCGATCTTCCAGGATGGCGAGCGATATGCGGCGGTCCGCCTCAGCGGCGTGAAGGCCGAGCACGATGGCTACCAGGAGAACCTGTTTAAGGGTCCCGGAGCCACCAACAACGCCGACGGCCAGGACTTCTGGATGCTGCGCGGCCAGGTCTATTGGCAGCTCTCCGAGCAGGCCGACTTCCTCTTGATCGCCGCCGCCTCGTCGAACGGCGATCCGGTGGCCACCAAGACCCGCTGGGAGCTGGCGCCGGCCCGCTACGTCGGCGCCCAGCCCTACCTCAGAGATCCGCGCAAGGTGCGCAAGAACACGCCCGAGACCTTCGACCAGGACGGCCGCTTCGCCGCGGCCACCTTCAACTTCGACGCAGGCTTCGCCACCTTCACTTCAGTGACCGGCTATGCCTCGGGCAAGTGGGCCCAATCCAACGATCCGGATGCCTCAGAGCTGACGATCGCCACCAACCCCTACTGGACGCTCGACCACTTCCAGTGGTCGCAGGAGATCCGGCTGGCCTCCAACCCTTCGGACCGCCCCCTCTCCTGGATCGTCGGCGGCTTCTACTTCCGGGAAAAGGTTGGTCAGACGTTCCAGTACATCGACACCGGCCTGAACTCGGCCGCCCCTTTCACCGACACCTTCGTCTTCACCAACGGCGGCATCTACAAGACCGAGTCCTACGCTCCGTTCGGCCAGATCGACTTCGACTTCGCCAAGACCGGCTCGGGCGTCCCGCTCACCTTGACCCTGGGCCTGCGGCACACCAAGGACTCCAAGAAGGGCTTCGATTTCCTCGACTTCCGGCTGCCGCGGCTGGGTCTGGCCTTCCCCGCCTCCAAGAATTTCGACGAAAGCTGGACAGAGACCACCGGCAAGATCGGCGCAGCCTATCAGGTCAGTCCCGACCTGATGCTCTACGCAAGCGCCTCGAAGGGCTACCTTTCCGGCGGCGGATTGGTGGGCAACTTTCCGGGCATCTACCAGCCCGAGACGGTCAAGGCCTACGAGGCCGGTTTCAAGGCCACCCTGATGGAGCGCCGGCTGCTCTTCAACGCCGCAGCCTACCATCAGGACATCAAGGACATGCAGGTGTTCGTGCAGGACATCACCGGCTCGCGCATCGACAACGCCGGCCAAGCGACCGTGAGGGGCGTGGAGGTGGAGATGATCGCCACGCCCGTAAACGGCCTGCGCCTGAATGCGTCGGTTGCCCTGACCGACGCCGAGTACGACGAGTACATCACCATCAACAACCGCTTCTCGACCCCCGGGCCGGGCTGCAACTCAACCACCCGACTGTGCGACTTCTCTGGCAAACGGATGGTGCAGACGCCCAAGCACACCCTCAACATGGGCGCCCAGTACGCCTTCGAGACGGCATTCGGCCAGGTCACCCCGCGGATCGACGTGTTCAATTCCGGCGCCCTCTACTTCCTGTCCGCCAACTCCCCGCTCGAACGGCAGAAGGGCTACACCCTTGTCGATGTGAACGTGACCTACCGCGCGCCGGAGGGCCGCTGGACCCTGGAGGCTTTCGTCCGCAACGTCGGGGACAAGGACATCATCTCCAACGACGGCCTGCAGTCGAACACCATCGGCAACGGCTTCGGCCTGGACAACTACACCTACTATCCGCCGCGCACCTGGGGCGTGCGGGTGGGCGTGAACTTCTAGGGAGCGGACCGTGGCCGAATGGGCGCTTACCAGCCTCTACCACACGGTGGTCAACTGCCGGGACCTGGACGAGTCCGTGGCCTTCTACAAACGGCTCGGCTTCGAGGTGCTGAACGACCGCCGCAACGTCACTTGGCCCGCCTTCGTGGCCGGCATCTTTGGCCTCCACCGGGCCAACGGCCGAGGTGTCCTGATGGTGCTGCCGGCGGACCGCGACGGGCCCATGATCGACCTGATCGAGTGGGTGGAGCCCATGGCGGAGTTCCCCGACGCTGCACGCCGCAGGGACATGGTCCCGCGGATCATTGCCTTCCGGACGAAGGGCGTGCACGCCGCTCAGAAGGCGCTGGAGGCGCAGGGCGTGGCCTTCACCCAGGCCGCCTATACGCCCACCGAAGCGCTCGGCATCGTGGGCACGGCCTGCTGCTATGACCCCAACGGCAACATCATCGAGATGATCGAGCTCGAGCCTGGCGTGCGCCACTCCCGCGCGAACGAGGCCCTGGCGAACACCCAATGAGCGGCGACGCGCCCCTGGACGACCCGCGCCGCGGCGATCATTCGCTGGCGATGAGCCACGCCGAGCTGGAGGCGCTGTTCGACCAGGTCAGCAATTGGGGGCGCTGGGGGGATGACGACGAGCGGGGTGCGCTGAACCACATCGGCCCCGCTGAGATCACCGCCGCCGCCAGACTGGTGCGCGACGGCCGCACTGTCAGCCTGTCTCGCGACTTCCCCACTCGGCCGGGGCCGGAGAACCCCTGGCCCGCGCAACACCACATGCTGATCGGCGGCGACGACTGCTGCGTGCCGGGCGTCGAGGGCCTGCAGGTCGCGACCGACTTCATCGGCATCGCCTTCCATGGCATGGCCTCCAGTCATCTCGACGCCCTGTGCCACGTGTTCGCACAAGGCCGGATGTACAATGGCCGGCCGGCCAGCGACGTGAAGAGCACTGGCGCCCGCTTCAACACGGTGATGGCGGCCAAGGACGGAATCGTCAGCCGCGGCGTCCTCCTGGACCTGCCCCGCGCACAGGGCTTCGACTTCATCGACGCCGAGCACATGACTGTCGTGGAGGAATTGGAGGCAGCGGAGCAGGCCCACGGCGTGCGGGTTGGCAAGGGCGACATCCTCCTCATCCGCCTCGGCCGCGACGTACGCCGCGCCCGCCTCGACGACCATGCCGTGGCCGGCCTCGACCCGCGCGTCGTCGCGTGGCTGCACGCGCGCGAGGCTGCCGTGCTGGGCGGTGATGGGGTGCACGACCCGATCCCCAACGGCCGCATCCATCGCGACTGGGCCATGCCGCTGCACATGCTGGGGCTCGCTGCGATGGGCCTGCACTTGCTGGACAACCTCGACCTGGAGGTTCTGGCCGCCACCTGCGCCGAGCTCGGTCGCTGGGAGTTCCAATTAGTCTGTGCGCCGCTGCGCATCGAAGGCGGCACCGGCTCCCCGCTCAACCCAATCGCCATCTTCTGACCATGGCGATCCCGACCCCATCCCTCCCGACACGGCCAGCTACATAACAGACGTTATGTATCCAGGAGACCCGCGATGATGAAATTCGACGTGTTCTGCGAGATTCAGAAGGCCTTCCCCTGGAACGGCGGAGACGAGGCTGGCCTATTCCGGGAGATCCTCGCCCAGGCCAAAGCCGCCGAGGCCGCCGGCTTCGAGACCTGGTGGCAGGTCGAGCACCATGGCGCCCCGGAGTTCAGCTACTCCTCCGCCCCGGAGGTCGTGCTGACCGCCATCGCGATGACCACCACGCGGCTGCGGGTCGGCCACGCCGGCGTTCTGGCGCCTTTCAACATCAACACCCCCCTACGCGTCGCCGAGCGCGCCGCTACCTTGGACGTACTTTCCGGCGGCCGCTTGGAGCTCGGGCTCGCCAAGTCTGGCGGCAAGGAGTGGGAGACCTTCGGGGTCAATCCGGACACCGCCCGCGACCAGGTTCGCGACGCCATGCATATGATCCCGCGCATGTGGACGGAAAAGGAGTTCTCCTGGACCTCGGCGGACTACCATGTGCCGCCCCGCGAGGTGGTGCCCAAGCCCTTGCAGCAGCCACACCCACGGCTGTGGCAGACCTGCGGCTCACCCGACAGCTTCTACATGGCCGGAGAGATGGGGGTCGGCGCGCTGGGCACCACCCTGCTAAGCCCCGTTGCGTTCCTGGGCCAGATGCTGCGCGAGCACGACCGCGGTCTGGCCGACTGCAAAGTGCCTGCCGGCAAGCTGGTGAATCCGCAGAAGGGCTGCTTCACCTTCGTCCATCTGGCCGAGAGCCGGGCCCAGGCGATCGCCAATGGCGCGGCATGGTCGGCGCTTTGGTACGTCAACGCCGCGCCGGTGGTGTTCAAGGTGCCCAGGCGGGTCTGGTACGACATGATCAAAGCCGGCCTGCACCCGAACTCCGCGCGCGACACCGCGGCGCTAGCCGAGCGCGATCCGAACGAGACGAAGATCGAACCCGACGACCCGCCAGTCGTGGTGGTGCTAAAGCGAATGGCCATGGGCGAGACCATCAGTCACGACGAAGCCCATGAGGTCCTCGAGCCGTTGGACAGCGTCGTCATCGGCGATCCGGCGCACTGTGTAGAGAAAATGAGAGGCTACGAGGCGATCGGCGCCGATCGCATGATGTGCCTCATGCAGTTCGGCTCGATTCCCCACGCGGCGGTGCTGAAGAGCTTCGAGCTCGTAGGCCAGCATCTTTTGCCCGCATTTTCGGGGGCCGAGTTAGTGCGGTAGCCTGACGTTGTCGACCACATCGTACACGTGCGACCGAATGATGAAGCGAGCCCACGGTTCAACGCCCTCGCTCACCCGGGGAAATCGCTCCGATTCGCCAGGTTCGCGAGCGCCACCACGACCTGGGCCGCCGCGAACGGCTTGCTGATCATCACACTCCCGGGGACGCCGTGGGCCGGCCAATCCGCCGAGCTATCAGCGCTCACATAGACGATGGCGACGGCTGAGTTGAGTTCCCGTGCGCGGGTGGCTACAGCCCAGCCGTCAGGGCCGACCCCGAGCCGTATGTCGGTCACCACGCCGGACAGCCGACCACTCAGAGGACCGTCGATCTGCGCGATCGCCTCAGCGCCGTCGTTGGCGATCATCGTCTGAAAGCCGCCCTCCTGAAGCGCATCGACGAGGAGGTCCTGGATCAACACCTCGTCCTCGACGACGAGCACCAGCGCGCTCGGTGGTTCCATGGTCATGACGTCCCCCTCACGCGTATCGGTCGACAGCCCGACATGAACCCGCGCCGCACAAACGCCGTTCCGCGAGGGCGAGATTTCTTTTGGCGCCGGCTCCGCGGCCACCGCGGATTTGCTGACGACGCGCCTCTGAGGCGTCCGCAGACTGAGATCGTGGGATCACGGGGTCAGGTTCGTCATGCCGACGTTAAGTTGACGGTTCCGTTCACGAACCAGTGTAGCTTGGGCTGGCGAATGGGATGTCATCGCTCCAAGACGACCGCGGCGTGGCAGCGTGTCATTCATTGAAGGCTGCAAAGCGCGGCTGGGACATACGAGAACTCCGGGGCGAGAATGGGTAGAGGGATGAACCTGAGGTCTCTCCGCCCCCGTCGCCGCGTGATCATCTGTATCGGCGGCGTACTGATGCTTTCCGCCTGCTCGCTTGAGGCGCCGACGCAGACATTTGCTGGCGCGCCAATTCCACCGATGCTGGGGCTGTCCTGCGACCTAGTAGCTAAGCACAATGGTGTAATGAACCCGGAATACGAAAGCGAAAAGGCCGAGGGGACGCTTGGCCTGACGTTCTCCAGTCTCGATGCAAGCGCCGGAACTGCGCAGATGATCGGAAACAGCGGCGCCGTGAATGTGGAGTTTCACCAGATCGACGGTCAGCTGCACTTTCTTGAGCGGACGCCTACGGAAATCTGACGGTGACCGTGATCTTCGCACCACCTTTCGAAGGTGCGCCGCTTCCAGCGGTCCACTCGCGCCACATCGCCATCGCGCCCGGGAACATCGTCATTTCCCAGTATGCTGGGTCCTGTGGGCCAAGAGCCTAACGCTAACCAACTTCGCTTAGCCTCAGGTTCGATCCCCTCCGGCGCACAGGACACGAACTCGACACGTTCCCCCGGGTGCCGAACATCGGACGCGCGTCCGTGCTCAAACCCGGGACGTCGCGAGCTTGGATCGCGACGGCAAAGAATGCAGTTGGCCCCTAGCCGACCGCCCACGATCATCAATATGGCCAGATCGACGTTCGAGCCGATCTGCCGGCGAGTTCGTCCTCAACCCGTCGGACCCGACGGCTTCCGGGGGACCGAGCCGTCCGCTGCCGGCGGGAGTGCGGGAAGCGCTTTCCACACGCGGGCGTCGTGGGCGGGCACCACGATGAGATCGGGCAGGGCTTGTTTCGCCGCATGCAGCTTCTGTAGGACCGCCCAGGTTCCCGGCGCGTCGTGATCGACCAGGGAGCGCGGGAGCATCGGCTTCTGCGCCGGCAGGTCCACGCCCTCCGCCTGCCAGGCGGTGTCGCCGATGAGGACGTAACGCTTGCCGTCGGGCGTGTTGACGAAGGCGGCGATGGAGCCTGGCGTGTGGCCGGGCGAAGGGACCAAGACCACACTGCCGTCGCCGAACACGTCCCAGCTCTTGGCGAAGCCGAGGTAGCCGCCATCCGGGAAGTCGAACGTCTTGTAGTTCGCAACACCGAGGCGGCGGGCGAGCTCGGCTGAGCGGTCGCCGCCCTTGACGAAGTCGAGCTCGGCCTCGGAGACCCAGACCGGCGTCTGCGGGAAGTGCTCCAGGCCGCTCACATGGTCCCAATGGGCGTGGGTCAGGACCACCGCCTTCAAGCTCGCGGGCGCGATGCCGCTCGCGGCGAGCTGCTCAGCCACGGGGGTGGTCAGCTGAGGTCTTATGATCGCCCGCATCAGCGCCGGCGCGGTCTTGAAGTGCTCGGCGAGGTCGCGCCCATAGCCGGTGTCGAACAAGAGCTTGCCCTTCGGATGGTCCACCAGGATGGCGCCGGCGACGAAGGTGCGTTTGTCGTCCCCGCGACCACCCTCGAAGGCCTGCCCCGCGCTGGACTGGGTCGAGCCCGATGGCACGGCGCTCATGGTCATGGCGGCCGGCGGGTGGGCCGCGGGTGGGGGCGCCGGCGGCGCGGCCTGCGAGGGCGGCGCAGCGCAGCCCGTGAGGAAGGCGGACGCGAAGAGTGCGGCCAGGGCGGGGGAAGACGGGCGAGACAGCATGGGAAACCTCCAGATCGCCATGAACCTTGCGCAATCCGTTCCATACGTAAAATATAGTCCACTGATGGAATGCATAGGTATGAACTATGGAACTTCGGGAACTGCGCTATTTCCTGGCGGTCTATGAGACGGGCAGCGTCACCGCGGCCGCCCGTCGCTGTTTCATTTCCCAGCCCTCGATTTCCGCGGCCATGGCCGCGCTGGAACGTGAGCTCGGCGCCATCCTCTTCGTGCGCCACCGCAAAGGCGTGACAGCAACGGCGGCGGCCGAGGCCCTCTACGTGCGGGCCCGGCAGGTGGTCGACGACGCCCTGTCGCTGAGAACCTTGTTTGCGCCGGCGCCGGCCGCGCAGGTGACCTTGGGCTTGATGCCCAGCCTGGACATCTCCCGGGTCGCTCCCCTGCTGAAGCCCCTTACCCAGGCCGGCGACCTAAGGCTCTTCCTGGTGGCTGCCGACGCGCCCTGCGACGCCAGGATCGTCGCGCGGACGCTGGTCGAGGAGAGCGAAGGGTTCGCGCCGCTCTGGTCGGAGGGCTACGTCCTGGCGCTCCCCCCGCGCCACCCGTTGCGCCTGAAACCGAAGTTGAGCTTGGCAGATCTCGACGGCCTGCCGCTAATTGCCCGTTGCAACTGCGAGAACGCCAACCAGACCAGCGACCTGGGCTTCAAGCCGCAGATCGTGGCCGTCGCCGCCAGCGAGGAATGGGCGCTGGCATTGGTCGAGGCCGGTGTCGGCGCCACGGTTCTGCCGGAGGGCGTGGTCGCATCGAACACGCGTGTGGTCACCCGCCCGCTGGCGGACCTGAGCCTTCGCCGCGAGGTGGGTGTGGCCTATCGCCAGGCTGATGCGGGTTCACCGGCGGTCGCCCGAATCCTGGAGGCCGCGGGCCTGGGTTCGTCGCGCCGACCTGCGGCCACCGCCCGGCGCGCGGCTTAGCCTCTCAAAGGTCGCCATCGCGCCAGAAGCCGAACTTGGCATCTGTGCGGAGAGCAGACGTTTGGACTGAGGCATAGGCGGCCCAATCCCGGCGATAGTCGTGCTAGCTAGCCAAGGCCATCGACTTCATGCTCGAGCCGTGGATCACTATCCCTACCCCGTAGCGGACGTCTGCGCCTCCCGTCCGAGTTCTCCAAACTTCCACTAGAGCGAACGCGAGTCACCAATCGCCATGGAAAAAGTGCCTATGACGTTTCAGGGCTATCGCGCCCTGGACGAAGACTTGAAGCGGCTTAAGACGATCGAGAGGCCCGCCGTAACCGTCGCGATCGGGGAGGCGCGCCTCCACGGTGACCTGAAGGAGAACGCCGAGTACCATGCCGCAAAGGATCGGCAGGGGTGGATCGAAGGACAAATTGTTCAGATTGGCGACATGATCGCGCGCGCGCAGGTCATTGACGTCACGAAGCTGTCCGGAACCCGGATCAAGTTCGGCGCCACGGTGTCCGTTATCGACCAAAATACAGAGGAACAGGCCCGCTACCAGATCGTGGGTGAGCATGAGGCAGACGTGAAGAAGGGCCGCATTTCGATAACCTCCCCCATCGCCCGCGCGATGATCGGCAAGGAGAGCGGTGACGTCGTCGAGGTGAGAATTCCCGGTGGCTTGAAAACCTACGAGATCACGAAAGTAGAGTGGGTTTGATTCACTAAGGCGGACCCTCCGAATGTAGATGACTCACGAGCGGACGAGCCGCTGACGTCTCTGATGCGCCAGCAGCAGACATGGCGTCCGCGCCGCTAAGCGGACTTATTTCCCACGGTAAGATCCGAGCAGACTGAGCCTGAGCAGAGCCCAGCTCGGATTGCTGACAGGGCGCCTGGCGCAGAATGAAATGCAGATACCCATCACGGTAGGGATCACATCACTCGCTCTACTGGGTGGCTGCACGACGCACTCGCCAGCCGATGGCCGCTCCACATCCTTCACGCTCAACTCGTGGGCGCTTCAAAATGCAGTCGGCTGTTTCGGCGAACACGAAGTCGTCCTCGCGGACGGCAGCGTCATGCACGAACTCTACGCCTGCGCCGGCGACTATAGCGACGCCCGATGCACCGTGGCGCGAGCGATCCCGGACGAGCTTGTCATCGTCCGTTGCGCCTATGCACTCACCATAGGGCGCAAGGTTCGAGAGCAGGTGCGCTACCTCAGCTGCGGCGCGCCTTCAGCTGACATGACGAAGTGCGGCGCCGACAGCCTTCTTTGGACAGACGCTGGAACCCGGGGCCCTGCTCGCTAGCAGCTAAGCCTGCACCGCCAACCGGTCATGGACCGGGCTATCGGTTGGCCGCACCACCTGGCGATGACCAATCTCAACCGCATCAAAGGTCGGATGGGCGCCCCGGCCAGCGGGCGAAATCCCCAGTCGACGGTGATCCTGCCGAGGCGGGACTTTGACTGGGCGGAGACTTCCTCGCCCGCCTGTTGAACCCTGTCGGCTAGGAACTACGGTCGACCGCTCTGCGCCACGAGCAGACTCTTGCGGCCTGACCACAAGCGGACATGGCCCGCAGGCGGCAGTTGACCGGGCCAACAGCTTGCCGCACCACCGACCGATGACCGACCTGATCCGCCTCAAGGGCCCCGTGGCAGCTCCGGCGAGCGGCCGAGATCCCCAGTCGATGGTGATCCTTCTGCACGGCTACGGCTCGAACGGCGCCGACCTGATGGGCCTCGTGCCCTACTGGCGCGAGAGCCTGCCCAACACCGTCTTCATGGCGCCCAACGCCCCGGAGATCTGTCCCGCCGCGCCAGGCGGCTATCAGTGGTGGTCCCTGACCGATCTCGGGCGGGAGAGCCGGGCCGCCGGCGTCCGACAGGCGGCGCCGCTTGTGAACGCCTTCATCGACATGCACCGGACCGCGAACGATCTCCCGAACAGCAAGGTGGCGCTGGTGGGGTTCAGTCAGGGGACCATGATGGCCCTCCATGTTGGCCCCCGGCGGTCCGAAGTCCTGGCCGGGATCGTGGGCTATTCGGGCATGCTGGCCGACGCCGATGCGTTGCAGACCGAGGTAAAGACCAAGCCGCCCCTGCTGCTGGTCCATGGAGACGCTGACCCGATGGTGCCGTTCGCCGCCATGGGCCAGGCGGAGGCCGAGTTCAAAGGCCTGGGGTTCGAGATCAACACCCATGCGGCGCGGCGTCTCGGCCACAGCATCGACGAGGCGGGACTGCGACTCGGCGGGGACTTCCTCGCCCGTCAGTTCCACGGCGTCGGCTAGCGCGAACCCTGCACGTCCGCGTCGCGCCAAGGCCGGACATCGGAATTCCACCGGAGCGCGGAACGCCGTCGGTTATGCGTCAGTGGGCCGCCGATGCGCGCAAGGGCCACCGCAACGCGCCCGCGTCGGGCCGGTCAGCGCCGGATCGACGTGCTGGAGTTCGACCGCATCGCCCGGTCCCTAGGAGCCGATCCCCTGGACCTGTTCCACGCGGCGACCAACCCGCCCTCACGCGCAGCGTGCGGACTCCAGGGGGCTCTGGGCGTGAAAACCGAGCGCCCTTGAGGGCGAGGCCGGTCTGCCGCGTATCCCCCTTAGGCCCCCAAACGTCACGGATGTTGAAACCATGCTCCGCAAGTCCTTCTCGATCGCAACCGCCCTGGGCGCCGCGGCGGCCCTGTTCGCCACCCAGGCCGCGGCCCACGCTCACCTGGTGAAGTCGGATCCCGCCGCGAACGCCACCGTCGCCGCGCCGGCGGCGATCTCGCTGACCTTCAACGAGAAGCTGGTCCCCGCGTTCTCGGGCTTCGAACTCACGATGGTCGAGCACAGGATGAAGGTCGCCGTGAAGACCACGATCTCGCCGGACGGCCTGACGATCCGTGGCGCGCCCCAGGGCAAGCTGATGGCGGGGACCTACAGGATCAGCTGGCGCGCGGCCTCGGCCGATGGGCACAGGATGACGGGCGACGTCACCTTCAAGGTCGGCTGACCGTGATCGAACAGGCCGTGGTCGCCGCGCGGCTGCTGCAGTACGCCGGCGCTTCGGTCCTGTTCGGCTTGGCGTGGTTCTGCCTCTACGCTCTTCCCGCGACCGGCCCGGTCTCAGCCGTGGGCGCGCGCTGGCCCCGCCCGGTGCTCCAGGCCGCCGCCGTGCTGCTGGCGCTCGGGGCCGCCGGCGGCCTCCTCGCCCAGACCGCGATGATGGCGGGCTCCTGGGCCGAGGGTCTGAAAGCCGGCTCGCTCGGCGTCGTGATCACCGGAACAGGCCTTGGGCGCGCCGGACTGATCCGAACCCTGGCGGCGCTGCTGGCGCTCGCGGCCCTCCTGGTCGTCCGGCCGGGACCGGCCTTGTGGCGCGTGACCGCCTTGCTCGGCGCGCTCGCCTGCGCCAGCCTGGCCTGGATGGGGCACGCGGCCGCCGCCGAGGGACCGGGCGCTCCCCTCCACCTCGCCAGCGACGTGCTGCACGCCCTGGCCGCGGGCGCCTGGATCGGCGCGCTGGCCGGGTTCCTGGCGCTGCTGCGCTCGCCCCTCCAGACGACGACGGCGGCGGCGGCGGCGGCGCATGCCGCCTTGGCGCGCTTCGCCGGGCGAGGATCGGCGGTCGTGGCGGTTCTGGTGCTCACCGGCCTGGCGAACAGCTGGTTCCTCGTTGGACCCGATCGCTTGGCCGCCCTCTGGACCACCGCCTACGGGCGGCTCCTCCTGCTGAAGCTTGGCCTGTTCTGCGCCATGCTCGCCCTGGCCGCGGCCAACCGGATGCGACTGACGCCACGGCTCGGAGCCGAGCTCGACCGCAACGCCTCTCCGGGGATCGCGCTCGCCCGTCTCAAGCAGAGTCTGGTCTGGGAGACCGGCCTGGGCCTGACCGTGCTCGCGGTGGTGGCCTGGCTCGGGACCCTGCCGCCGCCGGCCGCCGGATAGTGTGGCGCCGCGAAGGTCCAGCTAGCGGATCTCGAAGGTCAGCGTCGCCCAGTTGGATTCGTAGGTCGCCTCGCCCGTGGCCTTCTGCATGTTGATCAGGGTGATGTACCAGACGCCCGCCCGGGTCACCTTGAACGACCCGCGGCCATCGACGTCGGTGCGCAGCTTCACCGCGCGCCCGGACTGGGCGTCCGCCCCCTGGAACCCCCCGAAGCTCGCATAGGCGAGCTGGCCTGACATCGGCTGCCCCCTCAGAAGCGCCCGGAAGCCGATCGTGTCGCCGACCTTCACCGCCGCGGGGTTCTGGAGCAGCAGGATCTCGGCCGGGAGGCCGAAGGGCGTCGAATAGTCATCCGTCTGGGTCGAGCCCACCTGCAGGATGGTCTTCACATGCTTGGAATAGCGCTCGCGGACCGCTGTGCGGGGCGCTGTCTCGACTTGCCGGGCCTTGAGCACGTCCTCGACGCCGTCATGGCGGAGATAGTCCTCGAAGGCGTCGGCCGAGAGCTCGATGATCTTCGGCGCGGTGGAGACGCCGACGGCGTAGGTTCCGGCCTCGCCGAGCGTCAGGTCGAGATAGGACGTCACCTTGTCGTCGCGCCACTGGCTGGCGGACGGCCTGGTCACCTGGCCCCCCGCGATTACCTCGACCGTGCGCATCCGGTCGCGGGAGATCGGGTTCTCGCTCTTGTCGAACGTCCCGTTGAACAACGCGATCTCGGTCCTGGTGTTCGGCGCGACGTGGAAGTTCGTGGGCTTCAGGAACATCTCGTGGGCCCCGGCCGCGAGCGACGTCAGCGCCAAAGCTCCGCCCAGCCCGAGGGCGATCAGAATTCGCCTGGTGGTCATGTCGGTCTCCTATGGGCCGGGCTGAGCCGCGCCCGCGGGCTGGATGTTCGCGAGGTTGCCCTCCTCGCCCGAGGGCACGAGCTGGTAGAAGCCGGAAAGCTTCAGCCGCACCTTGATCGGCCGGTCGGAGCGGTTGCGGAAGTACCAGCCGTGGATGCCGTCAACGGGGGCGCTCAGCGCCCCGTTGGCCTGGCTCCCGTTGCCCTTCTCGTAATCGGCCACCTGGACGGCGCCCTTCGCCTCGGCCGCCACGGTATGGCCGTGGAAGTCGAACATGAGGTCTTCGGGAACAGCCAGCCCCTCCGCCTGCCAGGAATAGAGCATCGTCCCGCCCTTCGGCAGGCGCACCTTGAACTCCAGGGCGTTCTTGCGGCCCTCATCGCCGTCCGCGGCCAGCGGGATCTCGAAGACGTCGGTGCGGAAGCCTGACGCCTCCCGGCGGGCGGCCGGCGCACCGGCGTCCGCCGTCACGACCTCTTCCTTAGGCGCCCAGAGCCGCGACAGGCCCGTGGCCCGCCCCAGACCCAGCGGGTCCTTGTTGTACTCGGCCGGCAGCACCGCGGCGAAGGTGACGACGACGGCGACGGCCAACGCCCCCGCCATCGACAGGAGCAGGGTGCGCTTGGAGGGGGACGCGGGGTCCAGCGTGTCCGCCGGGGATCTAGGGTCCGACATCAGGCCGGTGCTCCATAGGCCAGGCCGCCGAGCTGGAAGCCGATCAAGAGAAAGCCGGCCGTCATGATCACGACGTTGGCGGCGGTGGACATGCGGCGATAGCCCGGCAGGGTGCGCCAGCCGAGGATCAGGGCCAGCATGAAGGTGAGCGCGATCAGCTGCCCGATCTCCACGCCGACATTGAACGACAGCATGTTGGTCAGCAGTCCCTTCTGCGGGAGTTCCAGGGCCTGAAGCTTGGTCGCCAGGCCAAACCCGTGGATCAGGCCGAACCCGAAGACGGCAACCTTGGTGTTGGGCTGGACGCCGAACAGGGTGCGGAAGCCGCCGAGGTTGTCGAAGGCCTTGTACGCCACCGACAGGCCGATGATCGCATCGACAAGGTAGGGATTGACCTCGATCCGCCCCAGGACCCCGGCGAGCAGGGTCAGGGAGTGCCCGACCGAGAAGAGGGTCACATAGAGGCCCACATCCTTCATCCGGTAGAGGAAGAAGATGACGCCGAGCAGGAACAGCAGGTGGTCGTAGCCCGTCACCATGTGCTTGGCGCCGAGGTAGAGAAACGGGACGATGTCGGGGCCCTGGGTGGCGGCGACGAAGGCGGCGTCCTTTCCGCCCAGGCCGTGGGCGGCGGCGGTTCCGGCCGCCACGAGGGCGAGCAGGAGCGCGGCGGCCGGCGCGAAGGCCGCGCGGCTTACGCCCCGAAATGTGGAAAGCCTGGGTTTCACGGAAACGCTCGAGGGGCTGTCGCGGCGGCGAGGATCAGCGGGCCTTGGCCGGCGGCGGGCTGATCACCAGGTCGATCGCCACCAGGTCGGTCATGCTGTCGCCGAAGCCGAGCGCCTTCACCGACTGACCGACCTTCAGATCCTTCAGGCCGAGCGGCTTGCCGGCCATCTTGACCCGGGTGTTGCTGTCCACTTCAAGCGTGACGACCTTTCCGTCCTGCATCCGGAGCTGAATCGTCTTGGCGGACACGGCCGTGACCTGGCCCGCGACCGACATCTCATCGTGCGCCGCGGCCGGAAGGGCGACAAGCAGGGCCGCTGCGGCGGCGAATGGGGCGAGGACGTTGCGCATGGAGAAACTCCGGAAACGGAATGAGATGGAAGGCGTGAGCGCCGGTGGCCTCAAGCGGCGGGTGGGTTCGGCCGCGGCGTGAAGCGCGCGACCAGATCGTAGGCTTCGCCCGGGAAGGTCAGGCGGACGTGCGTGATCTTGTCGGCGCCGCGCCAGGTCCGGCGCTCCAGAACAAGACAGGCCGCGGCGGGCTCGATGGTGAGGATAGAGGCGGTCTGACGAGAGACGTTCGCCGCGCTGATCCGGTGCTCCGCCTCCGTCCACGGCACATGTCCCAGGAGCCAGCTTCCGGGCGCGATCGTGCCGAAGTCCACGCCCTCGGCCTCGGGCACGGATTCCAGATTGATCAGGCGCTCTTCCAGCGCGAAGGGCCGCCCCGAGGCCCGATGCAGGCAGCGGAGCGCCAAGACGTCGGCCGCCGAGTCGAGGCCAAGATCCTCCAGCTCACGCCGCGTCGCGCTGCGAGCCTTGCGCGAGAGCAGATCGTATCCGTAGGGCTCGCCACGCTCGGTGACCTCGGTGGCGATATCGGGGACATCCAGCACCACGGAGTGGATCCGGGGGCGGGACACGAAGGAGCCGGTCTTGCGGTGGCGGACGATGAGTCCCGCCTCCGCCAGAGGGCCCAGCGCGCGGTTCACGGTCATCCGCGAACATCCATACTGCGCCATCAGCTCGTGCTCGAACGGGATGCGGTGGCCAGGCGGCCAGGCGCCCGAGAGGATCCGCTCGGAAATCTCCGAGCGGATCCGCCGTGTCAGGCCCTTCTGGAGGGGTTCGACCGTCATGCGCCGGGCGCTCCCCGCCCCCAGGATCTCCGCAGGCGTCGCTTCGGCCACGCCGCGCGCGACTGCGCCGGCCGGCCCGAGGCCCCTTGCCAGCGCGCCCTTGGAACCGGTCTTCGCACCGTCCCGCACACGCTTCGAGGCCAGGGTCGCCGGCGCCACGTCCGTCGTCACCACTTTGGGTCCATACTCGGTGTGCCCGGGAAGCGGACCACCTTGTCGCCGTAGAGGGGGTCGTAGTAGTGCCCGCCGTCCACGTAGTCGCGGTTCCACGCCTTGGTCCCGTCGGGGCGGAGACGATAAAGATACGGCGACATCAGCAGGCGCTCGCGATGCCAGCGGCCCTCCGCCCCGGACGGAATGTCCTCCCCCGACCCGTAGAGCATCAGTCCACCGTCGGCGTAGACTTCGTGGGCCGGGCTGGTTTCCTTATACTCGTGGCTAACGTTCATGACCTTGTGGCCGATCTCGTGGGCGACGGTCCGCCGGGCCCGGCTGGGCGTCGAGAGGTTGTCGAGGGTGATGACGCCCCGGTACGCCCTCGGGATCGTGTTCCAGTAGGAGTAGGACGGGAACGAAAGGCCGCCCGTGCGCACCATCTTGACCGTCCAGTTCCGGGCGTCGGAGCGATCCAGGAACGGCATGATCACGTCCTGCAGGCCCACCAGGTAGATGGTGCGGTCGCTGTCCTTCCGGGGCTCGATCATGCTTTGGAAGGCCTGCAGCGCCATGTCCGTCAGTTCGCTCGGATGGCGCGTGTTGCCCTCGTACATGTTGATGTACTCGGTATCGGGCACTCGCGGGATCTCGTTGGCCTGGATCGCCAGGAACCGAGGATTGATCGCGCCGGTCTTGACCGTGACCAGATTGATCTGGACGCCGGTGGGCCGGTAGATCTCCTTCGCCGCGCGGACGCCCTCCAGCATCTGCTCCAGGGTGAGCTTGTTGAATGACGGGTCGAAGTTCGACGGGATGTAGATCACCACATCCATTGTCAGCTTGCCGGGTTCCAGATCCTTGTTGAAGGCGACCAGGTCGACGGAGGGGACGACCTTCCAGGCCACCGGCTTGACGGCCGGCGCCGCCAGCGCCGGGGCGACCGCTGCGCCGTGGAGGCACAGCGCCGCCAGAGCCGCCAGCAGGCGGTGCGAGGTCCGCACGGGCAATACTCCCATCAAGGCTTGATCTTCAGAACGGCGTCGAAGTTCGGATTGACGCTGCGGGCGTAGGCGATCGCCGGATCGTCCGGCTTCAGCTCGCTATAGTAGAACGGGGCGCCATTCTTGCGGTCCTTGTCGACCGACGCCTGCATCGCCTTGATCCCGCGATTGAACACGTCGTAGTCCTTGTTCTCGCCCTTTGGCTTGACGACCAGCAACAGGGCCGGCTCGTTGAATGGCGCTTCCCAGCCGGTCGGCATCTTGTCGCCGAAGCGGAACAGGGCGCCGGGCTGCATCACATGCCGCTTGCCCTCGCTCGCCAACACCCACTTGCCGCGCACCGTGTAGATGATGCTTCCGATGTCGTGGGGATGTTCGGCCAGGAACATGCCGGGCTGCAGCTCGATGAAGAAGGCGCGGGTTTCCTCGGCGAAGAGCAGCGGCCCGAAGATCCCCTCGTGGGTCGCAATCGCCGACTTGTTCTTAACCGCGTCCTCGAGGTTCGGAATGATTTCGACGTTCGTGGCCAGTTGAATATAGGCCGGCGAGATCGGTGTCGCGGGCACCGTCGTCTTCGGGAGTACGGCGTGCCCAGGCGCATGGTGGGCGTGGGACGTCGCCGGCGCGGCGGGCCCGGCGGCCTGGGCGAAGGCGCTCGCAGGCAGCAGAAGCGCGATCAGAAAAGCGGCATGCTTCATGATTGTACCCTTTCGTTCTGGCTAGGCAGGGACGGGTCCTGCGCAGGTTGGTGATGACGGCGATCAAGTTCGAGCGCCGGCGGGAATCCGGGGCGCTGAGAGCGCTCGCGCGCCTTCCAGCGACGGCCCAGGCGGGCGGACGGCCCGGTGATCCAGGCGATGTCCGACCCGCGGAAGCTGCGGAACAGCAGGATGAGGCCGGAAAGCGCGAGCCAGGCCACCCCCGTCGCGACGGTCACGATCAGGGGGTGGTTGAAGCTCTGGCGGTCGCCATAGTTCATGATGTGGAGCATCCAGGCGATGTCCCACAGCCGCCAGGTGTCGGTCTTTGCGCCCAGGACCTCGCCGGTGGCGCGCGACACGAACAGGGCGGTATGGTCAGCGTCCGCGAAGCCTATCCGCCAGACGGGCCGCGCCATGTCGCGGGTCTCGTGGGTCGAGGCCTCGACGAAGCTCACGCTCTCAATGGGCGCGGTTCCGGCGTAGCGGGCGGTGGCCAGGGCGCGGGCCATCGCGGCGTCGACCTCGAACGGCCGAGCCGCGCCGGCGTCGAGCAGGACGACCCCATCAGCGGTCTTGGCCTGATAGACCCAGCGATCGAGCAGCGGCTTCAATTCGAGCCCGACGATCGGGGCGCCGATAGCGGCCTGGACCGCCGCCAGGGGCGCCGGCACGGGACCAGATGTCAGCTGGGCGACGGGCAGGATGGCGTGCTCGCCGCTCACCTTGTGATGGTCGAGGAGCGCCATCACCGCGCCGCTCAGCGACCAGATCAGGAACTGCAGGCCCAGGACGAGGCCGAACCATTTGTGGAGCTTGCGGATCAGCAACATGGCGTCAGGCTGCTCTCGGCCGGCGACGCCGCCGGAAACTGTAGAGCAGCAGCCAGGCGCCCGTCGCAGACGCCAGCACCGCCAGCCAGGTGAATCCCGTCAGCAGTAGGTTGTTCACATCCTGCCGGTCGTCATAGTCCATGATGTGGAACATCCAGACCACGTCGAACGCCCGCCACAGGTCGTGACGACGGGTGATCAGCTCCCCGGTGAACGGCGAGATGTAGAAGGTCGGCCGCCAGGCCCCCTCGAACTCCACGCGCCACAGCGGCACGGGACGAGTCTGGACCTCCAGCGGCGCCTTCGTGATCAGCTCGACGCTGACGACGTCACCACGCTCGGCGAACAGCGCCCTGGCGCGCGCTTCCGCGGCCGCGCGGCTCAGCGGCGAGAGCTTCTCGCCCGTGCGGGCGTCGAACAGCGCCTTTCCGCCCTCGGCCTCGACCACATAGACCGGTTGGCCCAATTGGCTCTCAAGCCGGGCGCGCTCGAGCCCAGGCGCGAGGCCCGCAAGGCGCGCGGGCTCAATCAGCCCCGGTAGCGCCATTGGGGCAGGCGCCTCGGACTTCACGAGGCGGTCGCCATGGATGATGTCGATGTGGACCGCCGTCATGTAGATTCCACCCAGCGTCCAGGCGACCGCCTGGACGGCGACGATCAGCGCCAGCCATTTGTGGACGGAGCGCGCGAGGGCGGGCAGTCGGATCATCGATCAGGACTCGAAGGGAGAGGCGCCGGCGGCCTGTGGGGATGCCGCCGACGCCTCCCGGGGGACCACTAGAACTTGTACGTCAGGCGCACGTATCCGCGCCGACCCACCAGATCGTAGGTCATGGTGTCGGTGTTCCCGTCCGTGTAGCTGGGCAGGTACGGCGCATCTTCCTCGAAGAGATTGTCCACCCCGAACGCCACCGTCGCCTCGTCCAGCAGCCGGTAGCTGAACTGGGCGTTGTGGTAGAAGACATTGGGCGTCTGGTAGCCCAGCGCCGTGGGCGCGGCGTTGAAGTCGGTCGCCTTGCCGATCCACTGGATGGTGTAGCTGGCGCTCCACTTCGGATCGTCGAGCGTGAAGGTCGTGAGGCCGCGCCACTTCGGATAGCCTCCGTTCCCACCGCCGATATGGCCGCGGTAGATGATCGGCGCACCGCCCGGGTACGGGATGATCGTGTAGTCCTTCAGGTAGGTGACACCGGCGTCGAGCGTCGCCCGGCGGTCCATCAGGTCGAAACTGTAGCGGCCGGCCGCGTCGATGCCCTTGACCGATTCGGCGCCCACATTGACCTGCTGCGAGGACAGGAAGTTCACCTCGCCGGTCAGGCTGTTGCGGGTGAAGTTCTGCGGCGTGCAGAACGGGTGGACCAGGCCCGGCGTGTTGTAGCAGACCGAAAGCTTGGTCGAGCCCGGGATCGAGCGGATCGCGTTGTCGATGTCGATCTTGAAGTAGTCGAGCGTCAGCGACAGGCCGGGCACGAACTCCGGCTCCCAGACCAGGCCCAGGGTCAGGGTCTCGGCCTCTTCCGGCGTCAGGTTCAGGTTGCCGCCGGTGGTCGTGAGGATCGCGTTGTTCGGCTGGATATAGTTCGCGGGCACGCCGGCCGCCTGGCAGTTGGCGCGCAGGGTGGCGTTGGTGCTGGTGGAATAGCGGCTGCACGGGTCGGTGGTGGTCAGCTGGCCCTGCGTCACGCCGCTGAACAGTTCGGCCACGTTGGGGACGCGGAAGGCGGTGCCCCAGGTCGCCCGGGCGCGCAGGCCGTAGGCGATCGACCAGTCCAGGGCGGCCTTGTAGTTCACGTCGCTTCCGAAGCGCTTGTAGTCCGAGTAGCGGATCGCCCCGTCGAAGCGCAGGGACTCCACCAGCGGCATGTCCTTCAGGAGCGGCACGCTGAGCTCGGCATAGCCCTCGACGGCTTCGATGGCGCCGCGGATCGGGCTTTGCTGGTTGGAGTTGGCGACGCCCAGGACGATCAGGTTGTCCGGGTTGCGCCAGCCCTTGTCCTTCCGATAGGTCGCCCCGGCGGCCACCTGCAACGGCCCGGCCGGCAGCTGGAACAGGGAGCCGGTGGTGTCGAAGCTGAGATTGATCGTCTCGTTCCCACCGGTGTCGATGGTGGTGGCCATGATGTACTTCAGCACCGCGGGCGACACGTCGCCCGGGCCGAGATAGTCGGCGCAGGGGATCGCCGCGCCGGGCGCGTTGCTGCAGATCGCCGTATTGATGGTGTTGGCGACGTTCGCCTTGTTGGCGATGTTGGTGAAGCCGTCGGAGCCGGTGGTGCGGCCATAGTTGGCCGCCGCTTCCCAGGTCCAGTCCTCGGCGAACTTGCCGCGCGCGCCGGCGGTCACCTGATAGGTGTTGGTTTCCTGGAAGGCGATGCGTGAGCCGGCCTCGACCAGCCGGCGCTGGATCAGGGTGATCTGCTGGCCGGTTGGGTTGGTCGGGTTGCTGGCGGGGATCACGAAGTTCGTCAGCGTGCCGGGCGACGCGCTCTGGTCGGTCTCGCGGTGGGTGTAGAGGAACTCACCGAACAGCTGGATCGCGTCGGTGACCTGGTAATCGCCGAACACGCCGGTGGTGAGCCGTTCGATCGGGCTGACGGCGTTCAGATAGATGTTGCCGTCGAACCCATGCAGGGCGGCGCTGTAGGGCGCGAAGGTGTTGCCTCCGGTGAAGTTGATGATCTGGCCGGTGGGCAGCGAGGCGCGGCCGCCGGCGGTGGAGCCGCCGCCCAGGCAGATCAGCGAGCCGCTGGAGCCGTTGAGCTGACATCCCGCGCGGCTGAACAGGTTGACAGGCTGGGTCTTCTGATAGCTGGCGGCGAACGCCAAACCACCGCGATCGCTGCGCACGCCATAGGCCAGGTCGGCGGTGAAGTCCGATCCGTCGCCTTCGTCGGTGACGCCGTAGCGGGCCCCGACCTCGAGCCCCTCGAAGTTCTCACGGGTGATGATGTTGACCACGCCGGCGATCGCGTCGGTGCCGTAGATCGCCGAGGCGCCGTCCTTCAGCACTTCGATCCGGCCTATGAGAGAGGTCGGGATGGTGTTGAGGTCCGGGGCGCTGTTGGCGCCGGTCCCGCCGTTCACCAACCGCCGGCCATTCAGCAGCACGAGCGTGCGATTGATGCCCAGCCCACGCAGGTTGACCGTGGCCGTGCCCCAGCCGCGCGCCGCCCAGTAGGCGTTGCCCTGGTTTCCGGCATAGCCCGCCGCGGCCGGCAGCCGCTGCAGCAGGGCCTCAACGGTGACAATGCCGCTCTTGGCGATCTCCGGGGAGCCGATGACTGTCGCGGGTCCCACGCCTTCGATGTCGGTGCGCTTGATCCGGCTGCCGGTGACGATCACCTCGCCGACTTCGCCACTGTCCCTCGCCTGCGCATGAGCCTGCCCGGCGCCCAGCAGCGCCAGACAGCTGCCGGCATAGAGCATCCGCTTCCCAAGTTTGTTCATGATCGACCCCCTCCAGAACCCGCGACGCCCGCGCTTCAGCGCCGTCCGCCGCACCCGACTGCTGGGAAATTAGTCCGTGGGGACACTGTCACCGTCAAGTCATGTATATACATATTAGAGCGCCAGCCCTGAAACGTTTTGCCTTCAGATATCCAGATTATGGGCTTCATCCGGCACGCTTCTGCAATTTCCTGCATATACGTTGCGAGTTTTTGCCGAAAACTTCGACAAAATGCGCTATTTAAGTCGCCCTTCGACTATCGGCCCACATTTTGCGTGCAGCCTTTGTTTTCAGCGCCCTCGGTCAGGAAATCAACACGCCTAGCTTGACCTCTCGCTAAACGGTAGATTTCACTCAACAATACATCCAGCCATATCACCTGTCGCACACCGGTAATCTGACAGGCCGAATACAACCTATGGAGGGAATTCGCCGTATGAGTATCTGCTTGCGCCAGGAATAGACTTCCCGACCCTTGGTCACGATGTCCGCGAGGGGTGGGCCGCCATTGGCGGCCGAGCGGGCGTCAGGGCGCCCTCATCCTGTATACGCAGGCCGGATCGACGCCCCTCACCCGGCCTTGATCGTTCGCGCTCACCGCGATGGTCGCCTTCCGGTGCGCCCGGGTCAGAACCAGGCGCGCAGACCGAAGACGAAGCGGGTGTCTGAGACCTCGTCGCCGGCCGCCCGCGCGAAATCCGCCGTGCGGCCGAGACGTCGCTCGAGACTGACCCCGACGTAGGGGGCGAACTGACGTTCGATCTCATAACGCAACCGAAGGCCCAACTCGACCTTCGAGAGGCCCGACCCGACGCCCTGCGCGCGGGCGTCCTGAGCGGCCAGGTTCACCTCGCCCCGCGGCTCCAGGATCAGGCGCTGGGTCAGCCGTAGATCGTACGATCCCTCCAGCCGCGCCGACAGATCGCCTTTGTCCGACAGGAACAGCGCGCCCTCCACCTCGAACCAGTAGGGCGCGAGGCCCTCGAAGCCGACCACGGCATGGGTGCGCCGCGGGCGAGGCTCGATGTCCTGGCGCACCCCGGCCTGGAGGTCGAAGTACGGGCCGATGGCATGTGAATAGAGCACCTCGACCTCGGCATCCTCCAGGTCGCCACGCACGCCCTCGCCCTCGGACTTGATCACCAGACGATCGATGTCGCCGCCAAACCGAAACTCACCCCCCCAGGCATAGGAGTCGCGACCGGACGCGGGGCGCACCTCCAGCCGATCGATCATGGTCCTGGAGAGCGCCATCCCGCCGTGCTCCCGGCGCAGGACCGCGCGGGCCTGATCCATTCGGGCGCGCCCGTAGAGCTTGTCGGCCAGATGGTCGGTGGCCGCGGTCGGCGCCGGCGCAGCGCCGACTGGAAGTTGGGCCCCGGTGGCCGGCGCGGACATCATGTGTCCCGCATGCGGGTCCTTGGCCGGCATGGCGTGGCCGAGGTGCGGGTCGGTGTCTCCGGGCGCCGTCTGTGCCGCATGATCGGCGTGAGGATCGGCGGCAGGCGTGGGCGGGGCGGGCATGACGTGGCCGGCATGCGGATCGGCGGCCGCCGCAGGCGGCGGCATCTCGTGGCCGGCGTGCGGGTCCTTGGCCGGCATGGCGTGGCCGGGGTGCGGGTCGGTGTTTCCGGGCGCCGTCGGTGTCGCATGATCGGCGTGGGGATCGGCGGCAGGCGTGGGCGGGGCGGGCATGACGTGGCCGGCATGCGGATCGGCGGCCGCCGCAGGCGGCGGCATCTCGTGGCCGGCGTGAGGGTCCTGGGCCTGGGCGGCCGTGGACAGCAAGGCGAGGAGCGCCGTCAGGATGAGTGGCCGGCTCATGCGCCCGCCCCAGGGGCCGGCCGCACGGAGAAGACCTGAAACATCCCAGCGTGCATGTGATAGAGCATGTGGCAGTGGAAGGCCCAGTCGCCGGCCTCCCCCGTGACGTCGAACGTCACCTTCCCGCCCGGCAGGACGTTGACCGTATGCTTGCGCGGCATGTGCCCGACCGGCCCATGCACCAGCTCGAAGAAGTGCCCGTGCAGGTGGATCGGGTGGGTCATCATGGTGTCGTTCACCAGGGTGATCCGGACCCGCTCACCCGCCGTGAGCGTGTAGGGCGCCGGCCGGTCGACGAATCTCATGCCATCGAACCCCCACATGAACCGCTCCATGTTGCCGGTCAGGCGGATCTCCATGGCCCGGCTGGGGGCGCGCGTGTCGGGATTGGGCTCCAGGGCGATCAGGTCGCGGTAGACCAGCACCCGGTGGCCGACGCTCTCCAACCCCTGCCCGGGCTCGCCGGTCCGGTCCGCCGGCATCGGCGCGATCATCTGCACGCCCGGCCCCGGCTTCACCTGCGGCGCCTTGCCTACGTCCATCATATCCATGCTGTGGCCCATGACGTCCGAGCCGCGGACCCGGGGCGGCGCCCTTCCCGGCTCCGTCGCCGGCTCCGCGACGGCGGCGTGGCCCATGGCGGCGTGGTCCATGGCGGCGTGGTCCATGTTGGCGTGAGCCTGGCCGTCACCACCGCTCGAGGACATGTCCATGCCCATGTCGCGCATGGTGGTCAGCGGCCGCTCGCGCAGCGCCGGAACCTCGGCCGTCATTCCGGGACGCGGCGCAAGCGTCGCCCGCGCCATGCCGGAACGATCCACCGCCTCGGCCACCAGGGTGAAGGCCTGGTCCGTCTGGGGCTCGACGACGACGTCGTAGGTCTCGGCGTTCCCGATCTGGAATTCGTCGACGGTCACCGGCCGCACAAGCTGGCCGTCCGAGGCCACCACGGTCAGTTTCAGCCCCGGGATACGGACGTTGAAGATGGTCTGGGCCGCTGCGTTGACGAACCGCAGCCTGACCCGCTCACCCGGTTTGAACAGGCCCGTCCAGTTGTCGCCCGGTCCATGGCCGTTGATGAGGAACTGGAAGGCCGCGCCCGTGATATCGGAGATATCGGTTGGGTCCATCCGCATGGCCGCCCACTCGCGCCGTTCGGCCAGAGTCTGGTCCTGGCCGGCGAGCAGACCGCTCACCGTCTGCTTCTGGAAGTTCAACACCCCGGGCTGGGCTTTCAGCCGCTGGAAGAGCACGTGCGGATGGGTGAAGCTGTAGTCCGACAGCACGATCACGTGCTCCCGGTCATAGGCCACCGGATCGGGGCCCGCCGGGTCGATCACGATCGGCGCGTAGTGGCCCATCTGCTCCTGAAGCCCAGAATGGCTGTGGTACCAGTAGGCGCCGCTCTGCAGGATCGGAAACTCGTAGGCGAAGGTCTCACCCGGCCGGATGCCGGGGAAGCTGACCCCGGGGACGCCGTCCATCTGGAACGGCACGATCAGGCCATGCCAGTGGATCGAGGTGTCCTCCTTCAGGCGGTTCTCGACTTCCAGCCGCACCTTCTGGCCTTCCTTCAGGCGGATCAGCGGTCCCGGCACCGTGCCGTTGATCGCCACCGCGTGCCCCGCCTTCCCGTCGATGCGGATCGGCGCATGATCGATGGTCAGGCGGATCGTCTCGCCCGACAGCGCGGGCGGGCGCGAAAGGCCCGGCGTCGCGCTCCGCGCCCAACTGGGGAGCAGGGATGCGCCGCCGAGGGCGGCGGCGGCGGTCAGAAAGCTTCGGCGGGGAACGGGGAACATAGGCGGCGGAACGCTCCGTAAGGCGCCGACCCTTCGTCCGCGCTTGCGGCCGGGCCGGGGTGTCGTCAGGGAATACGCGGCGGCGAGGCTCAGCCCTCGCTGGGGCCGGCGGAATCCTCGAGCGCGAGCAGTTGGGCCAGGCGGCGGCGGGCGCGATAGACCCGCGTCTCCACGGCCTTGGCGCTGAGGCCGAGAAGGTCGCCGGCCTGCTGCTGGGACATATCCTCGAAATAGGTGAGGATCAGCGGCTCCTTCAGAGCCGCGGGCAGTTGCGCCAAGGCGGCGTCCAGCGCTCGGCGGCGCTCGCGCGCCAGCAACGCGGCCTCGGTGTCGGCATGCGGGTCCGACTGCCGGCGCGCTTCGGGACTGTCGAGATCGGACTGGCCGAACACCAGGCGGCGGACGAGCAGGCGCCGCGCGCGGTCGCGGGCCTTGTTGAGGGCGATGGATCGGAGCCACACCCCGAAGGATCGCCGGGCGTCATAGCGTCCCAGTGCCCGCCAGGCGGCGACGAAGGTTTCCTGGACGATGTCATAGGCGGCGTCTGCGTTGCCTGTGTAGCGCTGCGCAAAGCGGAAGAGGTCCGCCTTGTGACGGCGGACAAGATGGCTGAACGCCGCGTCGGCGCCCTTGATCGCACGGGTCACCAGTTCCGCATCGGTGGCGTCGGTGGTTCCGCTCACCGGCCGTCTTCGGTCAGGGCCTCGGCGATGCGGCGGTCGTATTTTGCAGCCTGCTGGGGCGTGAGCACCTTCCGCATGTCGAGCACGTGCAGGATGGTCTCTTTCTGCAGCTCGCCCATGGTGTGGTGGAAGCGTTCGACGGCGGCCTGCACCTCCGGCGAATTCTCGTGGCGGGCCTGGATCGCCGCGGCGAGCTCGGCGTTCGCGGCGCGCAGCTCGGCCTCCCGCGCACGGCGGCGTACGGCGAACTCCTGTTCCAGGTCCTCCAACTGCGCCTCCTGCGGCGCCGTCAGGTCCAGCTTGTCGTGGACGAACTCGTGGAGGGTTGGCTTGCGCTGATCACGATCGACATAGCGCGCGCCGATCCAGGTCCCCAGGCCCGCGGCCGCCATGCTCATCACGACCGTCACCACCAGCGCACGGCTGATCAGGGCCACTAGCGACCGTCCAGCAGCGTCGAAGGCGCAAGCTCACCGGCGACCTCGAACGCCGAGATCTCCGGACGGATCGACCCGGCGTCGGCTGCGTGGGCCCCGCCCACCACCGCCCCGACCCCAAGGGCCAGCAACACCGTCGCCATGCGCAACGGCATTGCCCGCAGATCGGCGTCAACGGCGCGGCGCGCCTGACCGATCCGCAGCCAGACCTCAGGCTCCAGTTGCGACAGGTCCCGATCCAGAGGCGCGGCGCGCAGCTCGCGCAGCGCAGTCTCAAGTCTCGACGTCAAGCGATCACCTCTCCGATGGCCCCTGGAGACTATACGGCCCGGGACGGGTCGTCCCTCACGCTTGGCGGTTGTCCTCCGGAGACCGGGCATGGGCCGGGGTCCCGCCTGACTGGCCCATACCAGGTGAAGCCGCAGGCTGGACGCTCGATCGAGGCCGGAACGCGACATCAGGCGAGCGCCTCGGCCTGCGGAGTTCTGCGGCCGAGATGCTGATGCACGAGGCTGTAGAGCGCCGGCAGCACCAGGAGGGTGAGGAGCGTCGAGGAGATGATCCCCCCGATCACGACCGTCGCCAGAGGTCGCTGCACCTCGGCGCCGGCGCCCACATTGAAGGCCATGGGCACGAAGCCGAGGCTGGCGACCAGGGCGGTCATCAGCACCGGCCGAAGCCGGGTCAGAGCGCCCTCGCGGATCGCCTCGTCGAGGGGCCGGCCTTCGGCGATGAGGTTGCGAACGAAGCTGACCATGACCACGCCGTTCAGCACCGCGACCCCCGAAAGGGCGATGAAGCCGATCCCGGCCGAGATCGACAACGGCAGGCCGCGCAGCAGCAGGGCCGCCACGCCGCCGGTGAGCGCCAGGGGCACGCCGGAGAAGACGATGGCGGCGTCCTTGATCGACCGGAACAGCGCGTAGAGCAGGCCGAAGATCAACAGCAGCACAAGGGGCACCACGAGCTGGAGGCGCTTGGCCGCGGAGATGAGCTGCTCGAAGGTGCCGCCATAGGTGATCCAGTAGCCGCTTGGCGCCTCGACCTCGGCCCCGACCTTCCGCTGCACCTCGGCGATGAAGGAGCCCAGGTCGCGGCCGCGCACATTGGCGGTGACCACGACGCGGCGCTTGCCGTTCTCGCGGCTGATCTGGTTGGGGCCGATTTCGACCTCGATCCTGGCCACATCGGCAAGCGGCACGAAGCCGCGCGGCCCCTCCCCGCCCCCGGCGAGCGGAATGCGCAGCCGACCGATCTCGTCGACATTGCGCCGGATGGCCTCGGGGAGCCGGACGACGATGTCGAAGCGCCGGTCGCCTTCGAAGACCTGGCCGGCCACCGCGCCACCCAGCGAGGTGGCGACCACGTCCTGGACGTCCTGGACATTGAGGCCCAGCCGCGCGAGGGCGGCCCGGTCGGGGGTGATCTGCAGCACCGGGAGACCCGTCACCTGCTCCACGCCCACATCGGCCGCGCCGTCGATGCCCTCCACGACGCCTTTCAAGGCGTCGCCGACCTCGAGGAGCTTGTCGAGGTCGTCGCCGAACACCTTGACGGCCACGTCGGCGCGCACGCCCGAGAGCAGTTCGTTGAACCGCATCTGGATCGGCTGCGTGAACTCGTAGTTGTTGCCCGGGATCTGGGCCACCGCGGCCTGCAGTTCGGCCACCAGCGTGGCCCGAGGCTTGCGGGGATCGGGCCAGTCCTCGCGATCCTTCAGGATGATGAAGGTGTCGGCGACCGAAGGCGGCATGGGGTCGGTGGCCACCTCGGCGGTGCCGATCTTGGCCACCACGCGCTCGACCTCGGGAAAGGCCTTGATGCGGGCTTCGAGGGCCGTCTGCATCCTGATCGCCTGGCTGAGACTGGTGCCGGGGATGCGCAGGGCATGCATGGCGATGTCGCCCTCGTCGAGATTGGGGATGAACTCCGAGCCCATGCGGCTGGCGGCGAATCCCGCCACCGCCACCAGCACCACGGCGCCGGCCACGAAGGCGACGCGCAGCCGAAGCGCGGTGTCGAGCGCCGGCTGATAGAGCCCGCGCGCGCCGCGCATGACCGTGCTCTCCTTCTCCTCGACCTTGCCGGTGACGAAGAGCGCCACGGCGGCCGGGACGAAGGTCAGCGACAGCAGCATGGCCGCGGTCAGGGCCATGACCACCGTGATGGCCATGGGGTGGAACATCTTCCCCTCGACCCCCGTGAGCGCGAAGATCGGCACATAGACCAGGGTGATGATCAGCACCCCGAACATCGAGGGCCGGATCACCTCGTCCGTCGCCGATGTCGCCAGGCTGAAGCGCTCGTCCTCCGTCAAGACCCGGCCGAGGCGATGCTGGGCCTCGCCGAACCTTCGCAGGCAGTTCTCGACGATGATCACCGCGCCGTCGACGATCAGGCCGAAGTCCAGCGCCCCCAGGCTCATGAGATTTCCCGAGACCTTGGACTGCACCATGCCGGTGATGGTCAGCAGCATGGAGAGCGGAATGATCGCCGCGGTGATCACCGCGGCCCGGATGTTGCCGAGCAGCAGGAAGAGCACCACGATGACCAGCAGCGCGCCTTCCAGGAGGTTGGTCGCCACGGTCTTGATGGTGCGGTCGACCAGGTCGGTGCGGTCATAGATCGGGACGGCCATGACGCCGGGCGGCAAGGCCTTGGCGGCCTCCTCGAGTTTGGCGGCCGCGGCGCGCGCGACCGTGCGGCTGTTTTCGCCCACCAGCATGAAGACGGTGCCCAGCACCACCTCCCGGCCGTTCTCGGTGGCCGCGCCGGTGCGCAGCTCCTCGCCCATGGCGAGATCGGCCACGTCGCCGATCCGGATCGGCACGCCGCCGCGGTTGCTGACGATGACGCCCTTCAGGTCCTCGAGGCCGCCGGCCTGGCCCGGCACGCGGACCAGGTACTGCTCGCCGAACCGCTCGACATAGCCGGCCCCCACATTGGCGTTGTTGGCCGCCAGGGCCTCGATGACGTCGGTCATGGTCAGGCCGTAGGCCGACAGCCGCTCCGGCAGGGGGGTCACGTGGTACTGCCGCTCGAAGCCGCCGATGGTGTTGACCTCGGTGACGCCGCGGGTGTTGCGCAGTTGCGGGCGGATCACCCAGTCCTGCAGGGTGCGGAGATCCTCGGGCGTATAGAGCTTCCCGTCCGGCCGGCGCGCGCCGGGCCTGGCCTCGACCGTGTACATGAAGATCTCGCCCAGGCCGGTGGCGATGGGTCCCATCTCCGGGATGACGTCCCCAGGAAGTTGGCCGCGGGCGATCTGCAGGCGCTCATTGACCAGCTGGCGGGCGAAATAGATGTCCGTCCCGTCCTCGAAGACCGCCGTCACCTGCGAGAGCCCGTAGCGTGAGACCGAGCGGGTGTATTGCAGCCCGGGGACGCCGGCGATGGCGGTCTCCACGGGGAAGGTGATGCGCTGCTCGGCTTCGAGCGGCGAGAAGCCGGGCGCCTCGGTGTTGATCTGCACCTGGACATTGGTGATGTCGGGGGTGGCGTCGATCGGCAGGCGCTGGAAACTCCAGACGCCGATGGCTGCGGAGAGCAGGACAAGGGCGAAGACCACCCATCGAAAGCGGATCGAGAGCGCGACGGCCCGTTCAAGCACGGCGGGCCGGGCGAGGCTCGGCGCCGAACCTTCAGTGGTCATGGCTAGCCCCCGACTTCTCGATGTCGGCCCGGATCAGGAAGGCGCCGTCGGTGACATATTCGGTTCCGGGCTCAAGTCCGCCCAGCACCTCGGTCCATTCCGGAGTCTGCGCCCCGAGTTCCAGCATGCGGACCTCGTAGGTGTTCCCCACCTTGGCGAAGACCACGGTGAAGTCGCGGAAGCGCTGCAGGGCCTTGGTGCGGACGGCCAGCGGAACCGACTTGGCCGACACCTGGAACGATCCTTCCACGCCCATGCCGGGCCGGAAACTCGCCGCCGCGCCCGGCGGGAGGTGGACGTGAGCCATCAGGGTCTGGCTGGCCACGTCGGCGGTCGGCAGGATGGCTTCGACAGGGGCCCGCAGGCGGGTCTCGCCGGAGAGCGAGCGCACTTCCACCGATTGGCCGACCCGAATTTTCTCGGCGTCGCGGGGATAGACGAAGAACTCCGCGTGCAGCTTGGTCGGATCGGCGATCGCATAGAGGGCCTGACTGTCGGCCACATCGCCCACATTGGCGTTCTTCTGGACGATCACCCCGCCGATCGGCGCGGGTATGGAATAGGTCTGCAGGCTGTTGCTCGATTCCACCCGCGCCAGCACCTGGCCGCGACGGACCGTCTGGCCCAGGCCGGCGTTCATCGCCATGATCCGGCCGGGATACCAGGCCCGCACCTCGCCCTGGCCCTCGGGGGTCACCTCGACCCGGCCGGCCATGTCGATCAGATCGCCGACAACCGCGGCGCCGGCCTTTTCGGTGGCGACGCCACCGGCCCGGGCGGCCTCGGCCGCGATGGTCGTGCGGCCCTCATAGGAGGCGTAGCTCCATTGATGGGTGCGGCCGCCCTCGCTCGCCCGGACCTTCACGTCGAAGGAGTGCGGTTCGACGACCGTGCCGGCGCCGCGCAGGTAGTCCTGCTGGGGCGCGAAGACGAAGCGGTCCACCCTGCCGCCCAGCCGGATCAGTTCGACGGAGACCTGCACCGCCTTGGGATCGATCGGCTTGTCCTTGCGGTAGGCATAGATATGGAACTCCGGCGGGACGCCGTCCTCGAAGATGGTCATCTCAAGGGCGAAGTCGCCGTCGCGCAGCATGCGGCCGCGGTGCGGGCCGCGCTCGTAGTCGCCGGCGGCGACGGCATGGCCGGGTTCGGCAGGGGCTTCAGCGCCCTTGCCGCAACCGGCGAGTAGGCCGGCGGCGAGCAGCAGGGCGAGCGGCGCCAGGCGCCAGGATTGGGCGGGGATCATCAGCGGCGCTCCGCGACGGGTGTGGGAATGAGACCGGCATGGCGGCCCGACAGGCGGTCGAAGGCCGCCTGATCGATGTGGTGTTGCCTCAGGACGTTCACGCGGCGGGCGCGGGCGTCGGCGAGGGCCCGTTCGGCCTCGGTGACGTCGAGATACTGGAAGCCGCCGCGGTTGAAGCCGTCCCGCACCAGCTCGACGGTGCGGATCGCCGCGGGGATCACCTCGGCGCGAATGCGTTCGGACTCGAGCGCCGAGGCCGCGAGGCGCGCGGTCAGGCGGGCGATCTCGCGCTCCCGGGCCAGCCGCGCCGCGACGATGTCGGCCTCGGCGGCGTTGCGCTCGGCCAGCGCGCGTTCGACGCCGGCCTTGTTGGTGTCGTAGCGCTGCAAGGGAATCGTACCGCCGACGATGAAGGCGACTTCCGAGCCGTCGCCGAAGTAGCGCAGGCCGGCCTTCAAGGTGGGATCGGCCATCTGGCGGGCCCGCTCCACCCGGACGCGCGCCTCGGCGACATCGCGCTCGGCGACCAACAGGGCCAGGTCCGCGGTTTCCGGCTCGGGCGCGGTCTGCGCCTGTGAAACCTTGAAGAAGGTCTCGAGCTCGAGGGCGAATTCCGGAGCGCCGCCCCAGTGGCGCGCCAGCTCGGCGCGGGCCTCGACCGCGGCCTGGCGGGCCTGGTCGCGGGCGATCTCGGCCTGGGCGGTCAGGGTCTCGGCGCGCGCACCGGCGAAGAGCGGATCGCGCGCGCTGCGGACCCGCCGGACGATATCGGCCTGGGAGCGATGGGCGGCGATCAACCGGGCCTCGGCGATCAACAGCTCCGCCTCGGCGGCGAGCGCCTCGGCATAGGCGACCTGCACGGCCTTGATGAGGTCGAGCCGCCTCACCGCCTGACGCAGGCGCACCGCCTCGATCCCGGCGGCCGCCGCATCCGTCCGCGCCGCGCGTTTTCCGCCACGCTCGAAGGTCTGCTGGTAGCTCGCCGTCGCTTCACTGCGGTCGAGAAGGGAATAGGCGCCGGATCCGGCGAAGTTCTCCAGCTCAAGGCCGATCGAGGGATTGGGGCGGACGCCGGCCTGGCGAAGGTCCGCTCGGGCCGCCTCCAGCCTGGCCTCTGCGGCGGTGGCGGCCGGGTCGGCGCCGGTGGCGCGTCCGATCGCTTCGGACAGGGTGAGCGGGGCGGGCTTGGCCTGCGCCAGCGCCATTCCAGGCGCCGCCAGCGCCAGGATCAGCGCCGCGATCCGCGACGCCTGGGCGAGCCGCGCGAAGGCGCGGCTCCGATGCAATATGGGCATGTTGTCTCTCGAAGACCAAGGATCAGGCGCGCGCGGCCTGACCGCCGCAGCGCGTTAGGCGAGGCTCTTCGACGTCGCCTTGGGGGGGCGTTCGAGCCGGAGGGTCACCAACAGCGCGGGGCTGTCCAGGCGCGGAACCGCCACCGCCGCCAAGCGTGCGACCATGAGCTCCGGCAGCCGGTCAGCCGAAAGCGCGGCCATTTGCGGGCCCTCGGCGTAATGGTGATGAGCCGGGCGGCCGTCGTCGTCGTCCGGGATCGGATCGGCGGATTCGGGGACGTCGCCGGAGACGCCTTGATGATGGTCGTCGTGGTCGAAGTGAACGGCGCCGGCCATCGGGATCGGGGCGTGCTCGACGCCAAGCGCATGCTGGGTGCGGTCCACATTGGTGATCGCGCCCTGCGCCGCAAGCACCGCCATCAACGCCATGCAGCACATGGCGAGAATCGCGCGCGTCCGGCTTTGGAGGCGATCAAACACTAGGCGGGGCTCCCGAGGTTCGCTCTGTAGCCCGCAAGACACCGGTCCGCAAGGCGGGCTCACGCGACGTCAAGGCTGGGGCTTGCGCCAACTCGGGTGAAGGTCGTCGATGACGAACCCGACCGCCGGCTGATCCCGACACAGCCGCATCAAACACGGTCCTCGACCGACACGGGACGCGGTTTGAAGGAGGCGTTTCATTTGCGGTCTCCTGGCGGTGGCGGAGCGCCGCTCCGGTCCGGCCACCGCCGGCGGAGCAGCAGATAGCCTGCCGGGATGACGAGCATCGACAGCAGGGGCGCCGTCAGCATGCCGCCGATCATCGGGGCGGCAATCCGGCTCATCACCTCAGAGCCGGCGCCGTGCCCGACCAGGATCGGTGCGAGGCCCGCCAGGATCACGGCGACTGTCATGGCCTTGGGCCGGACCCGCAGCAGGGCGCCCTCACGCACAGCTTCATCGAGCCGGTCGGGGCCGTGCTCGGCCACGGCGTGCTTCAGGTAGATCAGCATCACCACGCCGAATTCGGCCGCCACCCCGGACAGGGCGATGAAGCCGACCCCGGTGGCCACGGACTGGTTGTAGCCCAGGAGGTAGATGGCCCAGACGCCGCCGGTGAGGGCGAATGGCAGGGTCGCCATGATCAGGGCGGCTTCATCCCACCGCCGAAACGTGGCGTAGAGCAGCAGAAAGATGATCGCCAGCGTGGCCGGGACGACCAGCTTCAGCCTTTCGGCGGCGCGCTGGAGGTACTCGAACTGGCCTGAATAGGCGACCGAGACACCGGGCGGCAGCTTCACCTCCTCCACCACCGCGCGACGCAGGTCGTTGACCACGGAATTCAGGTCGCGGCCTCGAACGTCCACATAGACCCAGGTGGAGGGCCGCGCGTTCTCGGTCTTCAGCATCGGGGGACCGTCGCGGATCTCGATGCGCGCGACCGAGCCCAGGGTGATCTGCTGCCCGCCGCGGGTGAGGATCGGCAGCGCCCGCAGGCCCTCCAGGCTGTCGCGCAGCTCCCTTGGGTAGCGGACGTTGATGGGGTAGCGCGCCACCCCTTCCACCGTCTCGCCGACGTTCTCGCCGCCGACCGCGCCGGAGACGATCCCCTGGACGTCGGAGATGCTGAGCCCGTGGCGGGCGATCGCCGCGCGGTCGATGTCGATGTCCACATAGCGTCCGCCCGTCAGGCGCTCGGCGAGCGCCGAGGTGACACCCGGCGTTCGCCTGGCCACGGCCTCCACCGCGCCCGCGACCCGGTCGAGCTGGGCGAGGTCGGTTCCGGAGACCTTCACCCCGATAGGGCTCTTCACGCCGGTGGCCAACATGTCGATGCGGTTGCGGATCGGTGGGACCCACACATTGGCCAAGCCCGGGACCTTAACCGTGCGGTCCAGCTCTTCCACCAGCTTCTCGGGCGTCATGCCGGGCCGCCACTCGCCCCGTGGCTTGAACTGGATCGTGGTCTCGAACATCTCCAGGGGCGCCGGGTCGGTGGCGCTCTCGGCGCGACCGGCCTTGCCGAACACGGTCTTCACCTCCGGTACGGTGCGGATCAGCCGGTCGGTCTGCTGCAAGAGTTCCGAGGCCTTGGCCGCCGAGATGCCCGGGAGCGCCGAGGGCATGTAGAGAAGGTCGCCCTCGTCCAGCGGCGGGATGAACTCGCCGCCCAGGCGGCTCAGCGGCCAGGCCGCGGTGGCGAACACCGCCAGGGCCAGCAAGAGAACGGTCCTCGGCTTTTTCAGCACCCAGTCGATCGCCGGGCGGTAGGCCGCCGTCAGCCAGCGGTTCAGAGGGTTGGCGTCCTCGGCGGGAATGCGGCCGCGGATCAGATAGCCCATCAGCACCGGCACAAGGGTGACCGAGAGGATCGCCGCGCCGGCCATCGCGTAGCTCTTGGTGAAGGCGAGCGGCGAGAACAGCCGTCCCTCCTGCGCCTGCAGGGCGAACACGGGCACGAACGACAGGGTGATGATGACCAGGCTCAGGAACAGCGCCGGCCCGACCTCGGCGGCCGCATCGGTCACCAGGCGCCAGCGCGTGGGCGAATCCATGACGGCGCCGGGATTCTCGCGCGCCCACCGTTCCAGGCGCTTGTGGGCGTTTTCGATCATCACCACCGCGGCGTCGACCATGGCGCCGACGGCGATGGCGATGCCGCCGAGCGACATGATGTTGGCGTTCACCCCCTGCACCCGCATGACCAGGAAGGCGAACAGCACGCCCAGCGGAAGCGTGACGATCGCCACGAGGGCGGAGCGCACGTGCCAAAGGAACAGGGCGCAGACGATCCCGACCACCACGAACTCCTCCAGGAGCTTGCCGGTCAGGTTGGCGATCGCGCGGTCGATCAATTGTGACCGGTCGTAGGTGGTGACGATCTCCACCCCGGCCGGAAGGCTTCGCTTCAGGGCGGCGACCTTGTCGTGCACCGCCTCGAGGGTTGCGCGAGCGTTCTCGCCAGAGCGCAGGATGACGACCCCGCCGGCGACCTCGCCTTCACCGTTGAGCTCGGCCACGCCGCGGCGCATCTCCGGCCCCACCTGGATCGTAGCCACCTCGCCCAACCTCACGGGGATTCCACCCGCCGTGGTCAGCAGGCTGATACCGCGGAAGTCATCGAGGTTCTTCAGATAGCCGCTGGCGCGGACCATGTACTCGGCCTCGCCAAGTTCCAGCACAGAGCCGCCGGCTTCCTGGTTGGCCTGCCGGATGGCGTCGGCGGCATCCTGGAACGTGACCCCGTAGGCGGCGAGCTTCACCGGGTCGAGGACCACCTGGTACTGGCGGACCATGCCGCCGATGCTGGCCACCTCGGCCACGCCGGGAAGGGTCTTCAGCTCGTAGCGGAGGAACCAGTCCTGCAGGCCCCTCAGTTGCGAGAGGTCGTGGCCGCCGCTGCGGTCGATCAGGGCGTATTCATAAATCCAGCCGACACCCGTGGCGTCCGGCCCCAGCGCCGGGCGGGCCGCCGCCGGCAGGCGGCTCTGCACCTGGCTCAGGAACTCAAGCACCCGGGAGCGGGCCCAGTAGAGGTCCGTTCCGTCCTCGAACAGCACATAGACGAAGCTGTCTCCGAAGAAGGAATAGCCTCGCACGGTCTTCGCCCCCGGCACCGACAGCATGGTGGTGGTGAGCGGATAGGTGACCTGGTTCTCGACAATCTGCGGCGCTTGGCCCGGAAGGGAGGTGCGGATCACCACCTGCACGTCCGACAGGTCGGGAAGGGCGTCCACGGGCGTGCTGCGGACCGCGAGCACGCCGGCCGCGGCGAGGGCCACGGCGGCGACCAGGACGAGGACCCGGGCCCGCACCGAAGCACGGATGACGGCGCCGATCATCGCCGACCCTCCGGCGACATGCGACGCACCGTCGGCCCGCCCTGCGGGTCGAACGCGAAGCGCACGCGGTCACCGACCTTCAGACCCCGGGCAAGAGCCGGCTCACCGAGGCGGAACGCCATGGTCATGGCGGGCCAGCCGAGGGCCGGGATCGCTCCATGCGACAAGGTCACGGTGGTTGTCGAGAGCGCCTCGATGCGGCCGGCGCCTTCGAGCAGACTGGGCGCGGCGTGGCCGGCGTGGGGATCCGCCGCGGGCTGCGCGGGTCGGGCGCGGAGCCCGGCCAGGCTGGCCTCGGAGTCGATCAGGAACTGGCCGGACGCCACAACCTTTTCGCCCTCGGACAGTCCCTGCAGGATTTCGATGCGCCCCCCCGCTTCGCGACCGGTGCGGACCTCCGCCGGCTGGAAGCCTCCGCCGGGGCCGGCGACCATAACCAGGGAACGCCGTCCCGTGCGAATGATGGCTTCGGACGGTGCGAGCAGGGCCGGCTTTGCGGTCCCCGCCAGCTGGACAGCGGCGAACATGCCGGGCCGCAGGCGCCCCCTGGGATTGGCCAGCTCCACGCGTGCCGTGATCGTGCGGCTGGCCGCGTCGGCCTGTGGAAGCAGGGCCGCAACGCGCCCCACGAAGACTTCGCCCGGATAGGCCGCCAGGGTGGCGGTTGCGGACTGTCCGGTCCGCACCTCGCCGGCGATCGCCTCCGGCGCCGCGACGTTCAGCCAGACGCGGGAGAGGCCGTTCACCTCCGCCAGGGTCTGGCCCGCGGCCACGGTCATGCCGGCCCGCACGCCCAGGACCTTGATCGCTCCGCCGGTCGGCGAGGAGACCGTGACGACGTTGCGCGCCCGGCCGGACCGTTCCACCTGCTCGATCAGGGACGGCGGCATGCCCAGCAGTTGCAGGCGCTGGCGTGCGGCGCGGATCAGGGCTGCGTCACCCGTCGCGCGCACGGCGAGGAATTCGGCCTGCGCCCCGGCCCACTCCGGAACCAGGATGTCCGCCAGCGGCGCTCCGGCTGCGATCACGTCGCCCGGCGCGCGCGCGTAGACACGCTGCAGGAAGCCGGCGGCCCTGGCCTGGACCACCGCCAGGTCGCGTTCGCTGTACTCGATGACGCCCGTCGCCGCGACGCCGCTGGGCAGCGCGCCCCACTCGACCGTCGCCAGGCGCACGCCGAGGTTCTGGGTGCTGGCCGGGTCGATCCGCACTCCGCCGCCCTCGTCAGCGTCGTCGGCGTATTTGGGCTGCAGCGCCATGTCCATGTACGGCGACTTGCCGGGCTTGTCGAAGCGCTGGCCCGGGACCATCGGGTCATACCAGTAGAGCACCTTGCGCCCGGTGGTGGCGGGGCGCTCATGCTCGGGCGCCGTAGCCCGGCCGATCAGGACTCCGCCCGCCAGGATGGCGGCGGCCAGCAGCGCGCCGGCGGCAAGGCCGCGCCGCGAGATCTTGAGGGATGTCATTGGTCGCTCCCGAAGGCGTGGGTGAGCCGGACGGCGTCGCGCGCGAGCGCCGCCTCCCGTTCGAGCAAGGTGAGCTGGGCGTCGGCGCGGCCGCTCAGGGCTTCGGTGACGTCCACCACGCCCGCGCGGCCGGCGCCGTAGCTGGCGGTCTCCAGATCGGCGCGCGCGCCCGCAAGGGGCAGAAGCGTGTCGCGGGCGCGCAACCACTGCTCGCGGCGCATGGCGTAGTCGGCCAGGCCCTGCTCGAGCTCGGCGGTCAGCGCCCGGCGCGCGGCTTCGCGCTGCGCGCGCGCCTGGCCGGCGGTGGCGACGCGCGCGGCGATGATGGGATCCTGCCGTGTCTTGGCGAATATCGGCAGGCTGACGGTGACGCCCACCGAGACCATGTCGCCGAACATCGGGTCGCGCCGCTGGTAGGCGAGCTCCAGGCCAAGGTCCGGTCGCTTCCCTGCCCGGGCCAGCGCCACGTCGGCGCCGGCCTGCCGGGCTGCGGCGTCCAGCGCCGCCAAGCTCGGGTGGCGCTCGAGGTCGATGCGGAGGGCGGCGGCGTCGAACTCCAGCGGCGGGGCGGCTCCCACCGCCTCGACCTGCGGATCGCCCGTCCAGCGCGCCAGCCTGGCGCGGGCGCCGGCGACCTCGGCGACCAGCTCGCTGCGCCGGTCTTCCAGTTCCGCCCGCAGGCGTCGCGCCTCCGGGGCGGCGGCCGGCCTGGCGGCGCCCGAAGCCACGCCCGCGAGCGTGGCGTCCCAGAGCGGCGTCAAGGTGGCCACGGCCTCGTCCAGCGCCCGGAGCCGCCGCTGGGCGTAATGGAGGTCGATCCAGGCCCCCGCAGCCGCGACCCGCACCGCCCGGCTCGCGGCCCGCCGCTCGGCCTGGGCGGCGGAGACATCGATCTCCGCGCGGTCCCGTTCAGCGCGGCGCCTGGCGCCGCTCGGCAGCTCCTGCATCAGACCGATGCGGGCCATCGTCATCTCCTCAGCATCGAGTCGGCCGGCTCCCGGGCCGGAGATCGGCAGGTTCTCCAGGCCCAGTTGCAGCTTCGAGTCCGGCAGGGCGCCCGCCGCGCGGGCGGCCGACCGCGCCGCCTCGACCTGCAAGGCCCCGGCCTGCAGTTCGGGCGCCTGGTCCTCCGCGAGCTTGAGCGTTGCGGCGAACGTGACCGGCGCCGCTGCGGCGGGGAGTGCGCCCAGCGCGGCGGCAAGACAGAGCCCCACCGCAGGGCTGCGCGGCACGGAGCGGCGACTTGGCGCGGCCGCGCGGAAGGGTGTCCACGACATGGGATTGGTCCTGAAGATGGTGATCGACGGCACGCTGACGTGCGGTGTCAGCCGCCGCGGCCCCTCGCGGGTACGCGGCGTCGCAGAGGCTTCAGGCGGTGGGTCTGGGAGGTCGCTCCAACCTCGGCGGCGGTCGATCCGGCAGCGCGCCCGACCTGGCGACGACGTAGGGCGGCCGCACGAGCGGTGGCGGCGCGATGGTCTCCGCCTTGGCAAGGTCCGCCACGACTCCGCCCATGAGGACGCAGGCCGCCTTACAGGCGAGATCCATGGCCTTCGACGATCCTGGATCGCAGCACGGCATGGCGTCCATCGCCTCGGTCATCGCGTGAAGGTGCGGCACGGCGGCGACCTCGCCGCCTGCCGACATGTGGCCGCAGACGCTGGCCGCCGCCGCGGCGTTCACGGGGCTGACGGCCAGGGCCAGGACGGCGAAGAGCGCAAGCAGACGCGCGATCATCTTCAAAGGCTAGCACCGGCGCACTGCCGCGTCCTTGAGCGAGGTCAAGTGGCGGCGATCTGGCAAGCCGGCTCGGAATCCGGCTCGGCGAGGCGTTTGGCTTCGGGCGACCGGAGGTGATGTTCACGAGGCGCGGGGCGAAGAGCCCCAGTCCGAGGGTGGGCATCTCGCACGAACGTCCCACCCGCCACCTCGCCCAGAAGGCCCTCGAAAGCCTCGCCCGGCTCGCGATTCCTCGGGCACAAAGGGATCGAACGTCTGGTCTGCGCGACTAACGAAAGCCCAGTCCAGATCAAGAGGCGGACGCTTGGCCCATCCATGCGCGGTCAGCCTGCCGGCCGCGGCCGTGACGACGCCTTGTTTGACAGGGGTCTGAGCGGCCGGCGACCGCTGCGCGCCTCGATAACCGGCGTCGTTGCGCCGCCCTGGACTCGGCCTTTGGCAAGGCCGTCCGGATCAGCCCGTCTAGGGGCCACCATCAACGCGCCGCGTTGGTGGCGCGATCTGCGATACACCTGTCATTCCCGTCATGGAACAAGAGTGCTTCCCTGCGTCGTCGTCGAGACGCGACAGATGCAGGGAGATCCCAGAATGTTGGAGTTGCAGAGAGCATCGCTGCGGACTGTCCGAGTGGCCGCAGCTTCAATGGCGGCGGCGCTTCTGACGAGCCTCCTCACGGTGTCACCCGCCCTTGCCCGACCAGCGAACCTGGATCGATCACTGGACCGCGTAAGCGACCATGGCCTCTACCGTGTCCGGATCCAGAGCACCCGCACCCCGATCCCCCTGTGGCGGGTCCATCAATGGAACGTGCGGCTGACGGATGCCGGCGGGCAGCCGATCAGCGGCGCCGTGGTGGCGGTGGACGGCGGCATGCCGGACCACCGCCACGGCCTGCCCACCGCGCCGCGAGCGGCGGCCACCGGCGCGGCCGGCGACTACGTCATCAAGGGCCTGAAGTTCTCCATGCCCGGCTGGTGGGTCTTGAAGCTCGCCGTGAAGGGGCCGGACGGCCGAACCGACACGGTCACCTTCAACCTCGTCCTGTGAGGGGGTGGATTCCGGGGCTGGCGGCCCTGGCGTTGCTCGCCGCCGGTCCGGGCACGGCGGCGCAGATCTGGTCAATGGAGGACCTCGCCCTGCTACGGACGCTAAGCCCCCGCGTCCTCCCGCCGCCGCCGGCCGATCCGTCCAATCGCCTGGCCGACGACCCCCGCGCCGCGGCGCTGGGTCGTGCCCTGTTCTTCGACCGTGCGCTCAGCGCCAACGGCAAGGTGTCCTGCGCGAGCTGCCATCTGCCCGATCATGGGTTCACCGACGCCCTGGCCGTCGGCAAAGGCCTGTCGTCCGGCGCGCGACGCACCATGCCAGTCGCCGCCGCCGTCCACTCGCCCTGGCAGTTCTGGGACGGCCGGGCCGACAGTCTCTGGGCCCAGGCGCTGGGGCCTGTCGAGAACCCCGTCGAACATGGCTTCACACGCAGCCAGGTGGCGCACGCGCTCGCCGCGCGTCACCGCGGCGCCTACGAGGCGCTGTTCGCGCCGCTGCCTGCGCTGGCGGATGTCCGCCGGTTCCCGGAGCGGGCGTCACCGCTCGGCGACGCCGCGGCGCGCGCAAGCTGGGCCTCCATGACCGCGGCCGATCAGGCCACAGTGAATGGCGTCTTCGCCAACTTCGGCAAGGCGATCGCGGCCCATGAGCGGACGCTGAGGGTGCGGCCGGGCCGCTTCGACCGCTACGTGGCCGGCCTGTTCGGCCAGTCCGGCAAGGCGGAAACCCTGACCGCGCAGGAGCTGGCGGGCCTGCGCCTCTTCATCGGCAAGGGCCAGTGCGTGAACTGCCATAACGGCCCGCTGTTCTCGAACGGCGCCTTCGCCAACACCGGCGTGCCCCCCCGGCCCGGCCATCCCGCCGATCCGGGTCGCGCGGGCGCCGTGCACAAGGCGATCGCCGATCCCTTCAACTGCAAGGGCGCGTTCAGCGACGCCCCGCCCGCGCTCTGCGAGGAGCTGGAGTTCGCCGTGGTGGACAGTCCGGAGCAGCTCGGCGCGTTCAAGGTTCCGTCCCTGCGAGGCGTTGCACGGCGCGCGCCCTACATGCACGCCGGCCAGCTTGCCTCTCTCGACCAGGTGCTCGGCCACTACAGCCGGGCCCCGACGGCGGCGATCGGCCACTCCGAGCTCCTCCCCCTCGACCTGAGCGTCCTGGAACGCCGGCAGATCATCGCCTTCCTCCGAACCCTCAACGAGACGCCGCGCGTAACGCGCGCGCCGAAGGCCGCCCCATGACGGACCGTCCTACCTCGCCCGCCGTGACCGACGCCATGCATCCGACGCCGATGCGGGTCGCGGTCCTGATCTTCGACGACGTCGAGGTCCTCGACTTCGCCGGACCATTCGAGGTCTTCGGCGTGTCGCGATCCCCGTCCGGGGACTTCGCCTTCGAGGTCGTGACCGTCGCCCTCGAGCACCGAATTGTCGTCGCGCGCAACGGCCTGCAGGTCCTGCCGCACCTGGCCGCGGAGAACGCCGGCCAGGTCGACGTGTTGGTCGTCCCAGGCGGTCAGGGGACCCGGCGCGAGATGCACAACCCCGCGATGCTCGACATCGTCCGCCACCTCAGCGCATCGGCCAATCTGACCTTGTCGGTCTGCACGGGCGCCCTGGTGTTGGGCGCGGCCGGCCTGCTGCGTGGCCTGGGCGCGACGACCCACTACGGCGCGATGGAGGAACTGCGCGCGCTGGACTGCGGTGAAATCCTGCCCACCGCGCGCGTCGTCGACAACGGCCGCGTGCTCACCTCGGCCGGGATCAGCGCGGGCCTCGACGCCGCGCTCCATATCGTCGCCCGGGCGGTCGGCCCCGAGGCCGCGGCCGAGACCGCCCGCTACATGCAATATGACTGGTCCCCAAGCGGGATCGTGCGACGCGGACCTCAGGCGCCCATGGGCGCGCGGCCGAACCGTTCGCGGTAGTCGCCGGGCGTGATGCCGCAGCGCTTCTGGAAGGCGCGGTGCAGGCCATCGAGGCTCCCGAAGCCCGCGCGGTCGGCGACCCGCGCGAGCGGCCAGTCGGACGTCTCCAGGAAGGCCTTGGCGCGATTCAACCGGGCGATCTCGACGAAGGCTGCCGGCGTGATCCCCGTCTCCTTCTTGAAGATCCGCACGAAGGTGCGCTCCGTCATACCGGCCCGGTCCGCCAGCGCTGGCAGCGCAAGTTCACCCGAAGGGTCGTCGTTCACCTCGGCGATCAGCATCCGCAACCGTGGGGTCGCCGCGCCCTGTACGTTCAGACCCGAGCTGTACTGCGTCTGGCCGCCCGGCCGCCGGATGAACAGCACGAGGTTGCGCGCCACGGCCAGCGCCACCTCGGGCCCGCAATCGGCCTCCACCAGGGACAGGCAGAGATCGATCCCGGCGGTGACGCCGGCCGAGGTGTAGAACGGCGGGTCGGCCACGAAGATTGCGTCGGGCTCCACCGTGACCTCCGGACGGAAGGCGCGCAGCTCCTCGCAGACCTCCCAATGGGTGGTCGCGCGGCGCCCGTCGAGCAGGCCTGCCGCGGCCAGCACGAACGCGCCGGAGCAGACGCTGCCGATCCGCCGCGTCGTCGTGGCGCGATCGGCCAGCCAGGCGAGCACGTCGCTCTCCCGCATGGCCTCCAGTCCGGCCTCGTCACCGCCTCCGATCAGGATGGTGTCCAAGCTGTCCGGCAGATCCCTAAGCGCCACCGCCCCGGCGAGTTGGAGTCCGGAGTTGCAGCGGATCACTCCGCCGCGCGGTGAAGCCAATATCGGCTCATAGGCCTCGACGCCCCCGAAGCGATTGGCCATCGAGAACACTTCGAGGGGTCCGGACAGGTCGAGGGACTGAACGCCGGGATAGCCGACGAGAGCGATCTTGCGGGGTGGCGACGTCACGGATCTGGCCATGGCGTAAACTGCAATACATCTGACATTTGCGCCACAACTTTCGCCGCCTAGGGTCCTGCTCGATCCACACCGGATCGGAAGGACCCCAGCGATGTCTTCGACCCAGCCCTCCCCCCAAGTCTGCCCCTGCCCCTGCTGGGCTTGTGCTTGCGATGCGTGCTCCTGCGATCAGAGCTCGGCGCCGAATGGCCAGCGCGGACGATCCTGCGCCTGCGGCGCGCCGGCGCCCGCGGCCTAAGCGGGACGCCACGCTCCGGCGCTCCATCCACCTTCAGGAGAACTCGATGCATTCCCAATTCGCCGCAGCTTCTGTCGTCGCCATCGCGATCACCCTTCACCCGTTTGCAGCCGAGGCGCACCCTGGCCACGACCGGGATCACCTGAGTGTCCCGGCGCCGAAAGCGGGCCGGGCGAGACCCCTGGTCGTGGTGGTCGCGGAGAACCGCGGCGCCGAGACAACTGACTTCGCCATACCCTACGGGGTGCTCAAGGAGGCCGGTGTCACCGATGTGCGAAGCCTTTCCACCGAGGCCGGCCCTGTCCAACTTCGTCGCAGCATCAAGGTGATGGCTGACCAGACGCTAGGCCAGTTTGATGCTGTCGAACCCGCCGGCGCCGACATCGTCATCGTCCCGGCGCAGGTCGATCCCAAGGACCGGGCGCTCATCACCTGGATCCAGGCGCAAGCCGCCAAGGGGGCGACCATCGTCTCTGTCTGCGAGGGTGCGCGGGTCGTCGCCAACGCCGGCCTCCTCAAGGGCAAGCGCGCTGTCACCCACTGGTCGGCCATCAATGACCTGGCCAAGACCAACCCCGACACGACCTGGGTCCGCGACCAGCGCCATCTTCAGGACGGCGCCTTCATCTCGACCACCGGTGTCACCGCCTCCATCCCGATGTCGCTCGCGCTCGTGGAAGCCATAGGCGGTCACCTGATCGCGCAAGCGACCGCGGCGAAATTTGGGGTGACGCACTGGTCGGCGGACCATCGCACGGCCGACTTCCAGCTCACCAAGGCCGACATCGCGACCGCGGTCGGCAGCGCCGCGGCTGTCTGGACCCACGAGACGGTGGAGGCGCCGGTTTCCGACGGTGTCGACGAGGTGGCGCTGGCGCTGAGGGCCGACGCCTGGGGCCGGAGCTACCGCACAAAGGTGGTGACCACCAACGCCGGGCGCACGCCCGTGCGCTCGCGTCGCGGCCTCACCATCCTGCCCGATGCGGAGGCCCGGAACGGCCGCTATGTCATTCCAGGGAACGCGGGCCCGGCGGCGCCGCAGCTCGACATGGCGATCTCAGTGATGGGCAAACGCTACGGACCGGCTGCGGTGCGCTTGGCGACCATCGGCCTGGAATACGATCCGCCCGCCGGCGAGGCCGCCCGATGAACGCCGTCCAGTTGGCGCAGCTTAGCTGCGGCGGTTTCTTCCTCACCGGCCTCGTCACGGGGGTGTGGAAGTACCGCGCGATGATCACCGACGCGAATGGCCAGGCGCCGACCTATGTCGACATCTGCCACCGCGCGGCCCTGACCTACGCCTTCGCCTGCCTGGTGCTCGCCGAGTTCGCCCGGCTCAGCGCCTGGCCGCCCACGGTGAACATCATCGCGGTCGCCGTGACCGTGCTGTTCTTCGCCGGCGCGGTCGCCTCCTACGCGGTCCACGGCGTTCTACGGGACACCGACAACCAGCTGCGACGGCCGCACCAGCTGGGCGGCCGCCACCTGCATGGCGGGCTCGTGAGCGCCAGCGTCTATACCTTGGCCGTCGGCGAGATCGGCGGCTTCCTCGTCCTGTTGACGGGCTTCCTGCACGGGATGCTCCGCTAGCCGGCCGTCGATGGCGCCGCCCTCTCGGGGCGGGCCGCAAGACCGCCACCCGCAGCCTTCCTTTAAACCACAGACGCCATTCGGAAATGAGAAAGCCATGGAATATCTGATCGGCCTGGGCCTGGCGTTCGGTGTGACGACGTTCGCCGCCGGCGCAGGCTTCGCGCGGAGCCGGAACTTCTACCCGGTGATGCTGACGGTGATCGCCAGCTACTACATGCTGTTCGCCGTCCAGGCCGCTGACGCCGGCAGCCTGGTCCTGGAGGCCTGGATCCTGTGCGGCTTCCTCTGCCTCGCGGTCGCCGGCTTCCGCTGGAACCTCTGGCTGGTGGTGGCCGGCCTGCTCGGCCACGGCGCGCTGGACCTCGTCCATCCCCACTGGCTCCCGGCCTCCGGCGCACCCACCTGGTGGCCGCCGTTCTGCCTGGCCTACGACGTCGCGGCCGCCGCCTGCCTCGCGGTCCGTCTCCTGCCGCCCAGCCCGCCGGCGATCGCGGCCGAACTGTCGGCCGCCGAGGCCTGCGAGCGGCGGGGACGGCCTGGCGAGGCCTTCACGCACCTCGAGCGCGCCCACGTGCTGGGCCAGCGATCCACCCTCGAGCACGTGCGTGCGCATGTCCGCATGCTGCGCTGGGGCCTGAGGCGGCGCGATCCTCGAGAGGCCGGCGGTCAACTCATCCGGATTCTCGGCGCGGCGACCAAGACGACCTTCGGGCTGGTACCTCCGGGCAACACTGGCGGATCGCGGGTCAGCGCCTTCCGTCCCCTGCCCATCCCCCAGGAATTGGCGGCGATCATGGCTGCAAACCCTCCCACTTCGTGGCGGGACCAGATGGCCGCGGCCTGGCGCGCCGGGGCGTCCGGACAAGCCATCTAGCTGCCTGGGCCGAACCTGTCGGCCTCCGTCCGCGCGCCGGCCCGGTGCGGCGCCAAAAGTCCCACGCGCCAGATGCTGACCATGAGGTCACGCCCGGAAGCGCGCCTTTGCCTGAGCCCGGAAGCGCTCACCGATGCCACGGGACGCGCGCGGAGGACAGGCGCACCTTGAACGAACAACGCCGACCCGCACGCCGGGTTCATGCCCCCGGCGTCGATAGATCTCCGCGTCCAGGCGCCGATCCTCGGCTCAATCTTCAAGGATTGGCGCGATGAACCGGCCAGCAATGAGGGCGGCTTCAGTCCTGTTGCGCGTCCCGGTGATCCGAAGGACGGCATGGGTGTGGAGTTTCACGGTGCCAAGAGTGATGCCGAGCGTGTTGGCGATCTCCTGGTTGCTCATCCCGGCCGCGATGCACTTCAGGACTTCCATTTGCCTCGGCGACAACCCAGCTGTGGAACCTGCCGAAGCGCTGTTCGACGGGGTACCGAGGATATCGGCAGGAAAACTCCGCATCCCGCTGATGACTTCGGAAATCACCGCCTGGAATTGTTCTATTTCGAAGGCCTTGCAGGCGTAGCCATCGGCTCCAGCATCCTTCGATAGCCTTGCGAAGGCCGGGTTCATTCGATCATCGATGGCGATTGTTATTGTCGATGGGTGCAATGATTTCAGTCGTTCGAGCCCTTTGAAGTCATAGCCGATGGAAAAGAGATCCAGCAGCAACAGGTCCGGCTTCACATTGGCGATGACTTCAATGGCCTCGGCGAGAGACGCCGCCAGATGCGGCGGGCCGAACTCCGCCCTGTCCGAGACCAGTCGAGTGATGGCGGCGCGACAAATCGGCTTCTCCTCGAGGATCATCGGCGTCAGCAGCCGGCCCGCCAGCAAATGGGAACGGCCGCCTCCCGCAGAAGCGCTCACGGGTCGGCTCATCGGTTCCTTTGTCGGCACAGGTCGCTCCCCCCAGAGCAGCAATATCCATGCCCTCCGTAAGGGTAATTTCCGCCATGTCCACAATCAATCTCTACGCCGTATGAGCGCGATCTTCGGGCACAGCCGACGCCTCAGGACAAATTCGGACGCCTAGGAGCGAAGTAAGCGGTGTCATTTATCGAGTAGTATATCCAAGTATATATCTCTCGCAGTCTGCCGCGCCGAAACTCGATATGTGCGCATGATTTTTCTACTCCTGCGAACCGATTGCAATTACACGCTCCTGGTTGCGCTCTGTGTCTGCCCAAACCATCAGAGGAAATCGGACCCGGGCAGAAGCGCACCTGGTCGCCGGAGTTTCATCTGGCTGAATGACGCGGTGGCCCGTTTCAGATCACCGCGTCCAGGGCCGCGAAGAGTTTTGCGATGTCGATCGGCTTGGTCACCACCGCGTCCATCCCGACAGCCAGATATTGTTCGACCTGATGCGACATCGCGTTGGCCGTGAGGCCGATGATTGGCGTGCGGAGGCGGCCCGAACTGGCTTCCTTCCGCCGGATGGCCTGGGTCGCGCCTGGCCCATCGAGTTCCGGCATCTGCACATCCATCAGGATCACATCGAAGTCGCCTGCCTCCCATGCCTCCACGGCCTGCAACCCGTTCGCCACGAGCACGGGCTGGATGCCCACCTGGTGGAGCAGGGTCTTGAGCACCAACTGGTTGGTCGGGTTGTCCTCCGCCGCCAGCAAGCGGATTTGCTGCAGGTCCGAGGAGATCTCGACAGACCCTGCGCCATGGGACGGCTTGGTGATCGTCGTCGCCGTCCGCCGCAGGGGCAAGGAAACCTCAAACGTCGTTCCCTTGCCCGGCGCGCTCTTGACGTCGATGGAGCCTCCCATCAATTCCGCGAGCTGACGGCTGATGGCGAGGCCCAGCCCGGTGCCTCCGAAACGTCGGGTGGTGGTGGCGTCGGCCTGGGTGAAGGCGTTGAACAGGTGCGACAGCACCTCCGGCGTCATGCCGATGCCGGTATCGGCCACAGCAAGCCGCAGGCCGTCGTCCCGATAGACGGCGGAAACCCGCACCTCGCCGGTCGCGGTGAATTTCAACGCGTTGGAGATCAGGTTGTAGAGAATCTGGCGCACGCGCGTCGGATCGCCCCGGTAGACGCCCGCCGCCTGGCCGACGTCGAGCGCGAAGGAAAGCCCCTTCTTGTTGGCCAGGGAGGTGAAGGCCGCCTGAGCCCCGTGGACCAGCTCACCCAGGTCGAAATCGATGTCTTCCAGATCGAGCTTGCCGGCTTCGATCTTGCTGAGATCCAGCACATCGTTGAGGATCGCCAAAAGCGCCTCTCCCGATTGGCGGATCACGTCCAGTCGATCCTTCTGCACCGGCGAAAGCTCGTCGTTGGTCATAGCCTGCGCCATGCCAAGCACCCCGTTGAGCGGCGTCCTGATCTCGTGGCTCATTGTGGCCAGGAAGGCGCTCTTGGCGGTGTTCGCGGCCTCCGCCGCGCCGGCGGCGTCCGCCAGGACGGCCTCGGCGCGGCGCCGGTTCGTGATGTCCTGAAGGGCGCCGATCAGACGCAGGGGACGACCGTCCTCATCCTCGATCAGGTCTGCGGTGAGGAGCGCCCAGACGTCCCGGCCGTCAGTCCGATTCACCGGGGTCTCAATCCGAAAGCCGTCCCCCGTCTCCCGATGGCGCCGCCAGGCGTCCTCGGCCCGGGACCTGTGGTCGGGGTGGACGCCGAACCAGATGTTTTCCAGCAGATCTTCGAACGTCACCGTTCGGTCGAAGAACGTGTCCTCGGCGCCGGTCTTGACCAGCGTGCGCGCCCGATAGTCCATCTCGAAGACGTGGAGCCTGGCGTTTTCGAGCGCGATGGTCAGCCGGTGCTCGGAACGGGCGACGGCGTCCTCTGTTCGCCGCCGCTCGGTGATGTCGCGAATGATCGTCGTGAAGATGAGCCCTTCGGACGTCTGCAGCTTGGACAAGGACGCTTCGACCGGAAATTCCTCGCCGCTCTTCCGCAGGGCGGAGAGCGGGCGTCTGTCACTCATGACCTTGCTGTCGCAGGGACCGCCCGCGAACTGATCCATGTGCCGCTTGTGGGTCGCCCGGAAGCGCAAGGGCATCAGCCTCTCGAGCGACTGACCGACGATCTCGTCGGAGCCGTATCCAAAGATCGATTCAGCGCCGGCGCTGAACATCAGGACGCGCCCCTCGTGGTCCGTGAGGATGATGGCCTCGGAGGAAATCTTGAGAATGCCGACAAGGATGTCCTTGTCGCCCAGGGTCTGCACATCGCCCGATTGCTCGGAAGTCACTGTCGGATGCTCCTTCATGTCCAGGCGGCGCCGCTGACGAGAGGCGCCGCAAGGAACCGCTGTGGGGGTCCTCAAACGGGGCGCTCTGGCGCGGCGCCAGAAATTCAATGCGGCCTCTGCCTCAAGCTGCTGGGCCGTCTCCAGGCCCCAGGCGGGGTTGTGCTCGCGCCATCGGACAGGGCCCTGCCGCGGGGCGCGAGCGCATGGCCTGACCACGCGCCACCGACGGGAGCCGGTCGAGAATCGTCGCTATTCCCCTTGAGCGTCGGGATCGGCCTCGACAGGCGCGTCGGCCGGACGCCGCCCTCCTCGCCCCTGGCCAACCGACCTGGCGTGGAGCGACCGGGCGGCCGCGCTGCTGGGAGCCACCATCGGGTAGTCCGTCGGCAGATTCCACTTGGCGCGGTATTGATCAGGCGACAGGTTGAATTTCGTCCTCAGATGTCGCTTGAGCGACTTGAACCGACGCCCGTCCTCCAGGCAGATCAGATGTTCAGGTGTTATCGACTTCCTGATCGCCACCGCCGGAGTCTGGACCATGGACGGCGGAACCCCACTGCCCCTGCAGGCCGCGGCGATCGCCCTGTGGATCAACTGGACCAGGTTCGGAAGATCGACCGGCGCGACCGAATTCCTGCTCAAATAGGCCGATACGATGCCGACCGTCGCATCGAGACTCACGGATTGTTTCGCCATCAGGAACTCGCTGCCGAGCGGGGGGGTGTCGGACATTCAATCTTCGCCATAACCGCAGATGGGCGTCAGCGCCGCGCCTCCGGCGGCGGCGTCCCCGTGGCTACGAGCCGGCGAACCCTAGGCTGAAACCGGCCCGCCGAACCAGCAACCAGACCGGTATTCGGTTCGCGACAATTTGTCATATGACTAAGGTTATAGGCGACATTTGCGATCGGCATTGAATCGTACAGAATTGCCCGTCTAACCAAGGCAATTCTCTCATCCCACTATATTTAGATATAATGGGCCCGCCCTCGTAGTGAGAGATCCGAAGCGCGATCTTCGCTTTAGATTTGCGCGATCCGTTAGCGTTAACCAATCTCTATAGTTCGCAGATCGAAGACTGCAGCCAGAAGCACGGCCAAGGTGTCGGGCACCTTCTCCCGGCGCTGAGCTCGAATGTTTGATCCCAAGACATGAGGAATTCCAAATGACCCAGGAACAATCTTTGAGCGAACGGCTCAGCTTCATGAAGCTGGACGCGGCGGCCCAGCAAAGCATCCGCGACATCAAGTCGATCATCATGCACGACTTGCCAGGCGCGCTCGACGCCTTCTACGCCCAGATCCAGGCCTACCCGGAAACGCGGAAGTTCTTTGCCAGCCAGGGTCACGTCACCAGCGCCAAGAACAGACAGGTCAACCACTGGGAGGCGATCTCCAGTGGCGACTTCGATCAGAACTATGTGCGCGCCGTCACGACGGTCGGCGAAATTCACGCCCGCATCGGCCTCGAGCCGCGATGGTATATCGGCGGCTACGCCCTGCTGCTGGACACCCTGATCGGCGGCGTGCTCGAGGCGCGCTGGCCCAAGGGCGGCTTCGGAGCCAGGAAGGGGCCTGGCGTCAGACAGGTTTCTGCGGAGCTGGGCGCCCTGGCCAAGGCGACGCTCCTGGACATGGACTACGCGATCTCGGTGTACCTTGAAGCCGCCGAGGCGGCGCGCAAGGCGGCCGAGGCCGAAGTGCTCGCCCACGAACGCGCCGTCGTCGTCCACTCCGTCGGCGCGGGCATGGCGGCGCTGGCGGCCGGCGACCTGACCTATCGAATGCCGGACGACCTTCCGCCCGAGTACCTCAGGCTGCGCGATGACTTCAACGCGGCGATGGTCCAGCTGGAGGAGACCATGACGATGGTCGCCTCGACCACGGTCAGCATCGGCGCCAGTTCCGACGAGATGTCCCAGGCCTCCGACGATCTGTCGCGACGCACCGAGCAGCAGGCGGCAGGCCTCGAGGAAACCGCGGCGGCCCTGGACGAGATCACCGCCACGGTGAAAACCACCGCCGAGGGCGCGCGCCAGGCGAGCGCGGCGGTGGCGGAGGCGAAGAACGAGGCTCAGCGATCCGGCGAGGTGGTCGGCCAGGCGGTCCACGCCATGGGCCAGATCGAGGAGTCATCGCGCCAGATCAGCCAGATCATCGGGGTGATCGACGAGATCGCCTTCCAGACCAACCTCCTGGCCCTGAACGCCGGGGTCGAGGCGGCCCGCGCCGGCGAGGCCGGTCGCGGGTTCGCGGTGGTGGCCTCAGAGGTTCGAGCCCTGGCTCAGCGTTCGGCCGAGGCCGCAAAGGAGATCAAGACCCTGATCTCGGCCTCATCGCAGCAGGTCGGGCAAGGTGTGAACCTGGTGGGTGAGACCGGGAAGGCCCTGCGGTCGATCGTGACCAAGGTCGCCGAGATCGACGCCGTCATCTCCGAGATTTCGGCCTCGGCCCAGGAGCAGTCGACGGGGCTCGCCCAGGTCAATGTCGCGGTCAATCAGATGGACCAGGTGGTCCAGCAGAACGCCGCCATGGTGGAGGAGTCCACGGCGGCCGCCCATGCGATGAAGGCCGAGATCGGGGAGCTGGTGCAACTGGTCTCGAGATTCGAGGTCGACGGCTCCCGCGCCGTGACCCGATCGGCGCCGCGACCGGCGTCCGCCGGATCCACGGCCAGGCCTTCGCCCGCCCGGGCCATGCAGCGCAAGGTCGCGGCCGGGCTGGGCGGCGGGTCCCGGGCAAGCGAAGGCTGGGAAGAGTTTTGAGCATGTCAGCGCCCCAGACCCAATTCCCGCCCGTCGGGGCGGAGCTGATCATGGTCCAGATCGGTGACCAGCAGTTCGCCATCGACATCATGTCGGTCCGGGAAATCCGCGGATGGACGCCCTCCACGCCGCTGCCGCATGCGCCTTCCTATGTCCACGGAATGATCGACCTGCGGGGCCTCATCCTGCCGGTCGTGGACCTCGGCCTGCGCCTTGGCCTGGCTTCAACCCAGCCCGACAGCGCCTCGGTCGTAGTGGTCGCCGAGATCGGCGGCCGTCAGGTCGGGCTCCTGGTCGACGCCGTCTGCGACATCATCCTGCTCACGGAAGACATGCTGCAGGAGACACCTGACGTCGGAGCCCCCGTCATCCAGGACTTCGTGCAGGGCGTCATGACCACCGAGATCGGCATCGTCACCCTACTCTGCCTCGATCAGGTCCTTCCGGGCGGAGTCGCGGCCGCCGACGCCATCGGCGTTTCCGTCGCCAAGGCTGCCTAGCGATGAAGCCTGCGGCGTGCGGGTCGAGGGGTTGCGAGGACCGGTTCATGGGCGTCCAGGAGGCGCCGCTCCCGGAACAGCCGCCTGCCCCGCGCTTCAGGGTCCTGGGGCGCGCGATCCCCTCTCGGAGTGGCGCCGCCTCGCGAACTTCGGGATATGAGCCGCGATCCTTGGCTCGTCCAGCCTGCAGGGCCTCATGTTGAAATTTCCGGTCGAGATCGCAAAACATGGCTAATGCGCTGAACGATCCAGAGTCCGATCGGGAAAAGCTGATCGGCCACCTTGAGCGGGCGCAGCGCCTCTCCGACACGGGCAGTTGGGAGTGGGATATCGTTACAGGCGAAATCGTCTGGTCGGCGCAGATCTACCGGGTCTTCGGCCTGGCCCCGCACGTCTTCGCGCCGACCTATCCGGCCTTCCTGGAACGGGTTCACCCCGACGACCGCCCCCTCGTGGAGCGGCGGGTCCAGCATGCCATCGAGGGCCTCGAACCCTACGATCTGGACCACCGGATCGTCCTGCCGGACGGGAGTGTGCGCATCGTCCACGAGCGGGGCGAAGTCGAGTACGCCATTGATGGGCGCGCCATGAGGATGCTTGGCGCGGTGCAGGACGTCACGCCTCTGCGCGCGGCGGAGCGGGCCTCCCGGCGGAGCCAGGAGATGCTGGCGAGCATGCTGAAGATCTCGCCGGAGGCCATCGTGGTCACCGACGCCGCAGCGCGCATCCTGCTGTTCAGCGCCGGCGCCGCGGCGATGTTCGGATACAGCGCCGACGAGGTGATCGGGCTTGGCGTCGAGCGCCTCATGCCTGTGCGCTACCGTCAGGACCATCATCGGCACGTCGAAGGCTTTGCCGCCGGCCCGGCGCGCGGCCTTCGCATGCACGAGCGGTCGGACATAAGGGGCCTGCGCAAGAACGGGGAGGAGTTCCCCGCCGAGGCCTCCCTGGCCAAGCTCGAGACCGCCGACGGGTTCGCGTTCACCACCGTCGTGCGTGATCTTTCCGCGTGGAAATCCGCCGAGCTTCGTTTGGTGGAGGCGCGGGAGCAGGCTGAGCGCGCCAACCAGGCCAAATCCACCTTCCTGGCCAATATGAGCCATGAGATCCGCACCCCGCTCAACGGCGTCCTGGGCGTCGCCGGCGCCTTGGCGCGCACCGGATTGACGGCGAAGCAGGCCACGATGGTCCAGCTGATCGAGACGTCGGCCCGCGCCCTGGATGGTCTGTTGAGCGACATCCTGGATCTGACCAAGATCGACGCCGGTCGGACTTCGGTGCGGACCGAACCCTTCCATCTTGACGCCCTGGTCGGAGACGTTTTCGAGCTGTTTCGCGCCAGCGCCGCGGAAAAGGGCGTCGGGTTCCAGATGAGGATCGCAGAAGACTCATGCCGCTATTTGCGGGGTGATGACCTCAAGATCCGACAGATCCTGTCGAACCTCCTGAGCAACGCGGTGAAGTTCACCGATCAGGGTGAGATCAGCCTGTCGGTGGCCGAGATCGCCTGCGGCGAGACGAACTGCCGGATCCGTTTTGTCGTCGAAGACACCGGCGTCGGGTTCCCGCCCGAGGTCGGGAGCACCGTGTTCGAGAGGTTCGAGCAGGCCGACGGCTCCATCACGCGGCGGTTCGGCGGGGCCGGCCTGGGCCTGGCGATTTCGAAATCCCTGGTGGAGCTGATGGGCGGGACGATCTCAGCCGCCTCGACGCCCGGTCGCGGCTCGACCTTCATATTCGAGCTGCCGCTCCGGAGAGAGACGGCCCAGGCGATCGCCGAACCTTCGCAGAGGCCGTCGCAAGCCCTCCCTCATGGGGAACCCATGCGGATCCTGCTTGCGGAGGATCATCCGATCAACCGCATGGCCGTCGAACTGATCCTCGATAGCCTGAATGTCGAACTGACCTGTGTCGAGAACGGGCGGGACGCCATTGCGGCGGCCGAGGCCCAAGCCTTCGATCTCATCTTCATGGACATGCAGATGCCGGTGATGGACGGCCTCACGGCAATTCGCCATATCCGCGCGCGAGAAGCTGCGGCCAACGCCGCGAACACGCCCATCTGCGTCCTGACCGCCAACGCGATGCCGGAACACCGAGAGCAGGCTGTGGTCGCTGGCGCGGGGGCTTTCATGACCAAGCCGATTGATGCCGCGGCGCTCATCTCGCTGGTCGAGACGGTGTACGGGAACAGACGATAACCGGATCGTCACCAGCCGGACCTCGCTGTCCCGCCGATCTAGGAATGCCTTGATCCCAGGCGCTGCGTGAACCGAAAATTCAGCCGGCCACAGGGCGGATCATTTCAGCCGGCGACCGCCGTCGCCTGTTGGGGATGGAGCTCCAGGGAATCTCGCCCCACGGCTGCCTAGCCGCTCCCAGAAGAGCGTGAAGCGCGACGGAATGCGACGTCCGCAAGCCACCGATTGCCGACGCCAAGCGCCGCGGCGGTTGGGATGGTCTGCCTTGCGCCAATGGAGGACATTGGCTCACTGGCAGAAGGCAGACACTCTCCAGGCGGCGTTGAGACCGAGGCCCAGGTGTCAGGTTCCATCGGCTCCATCACCTCTCGACTGACGCCACGTCCGGGTGGCCAAGGTCGTGGCAAGTGTGGAGCCCTGCGATGACCGACCTGTTCGACCCATGTGAACTCAATGGCCTCAAGCTGCAGAATCGCATCGCGCTCTCGCCGCTCACGCGCACACGGTCCAACGAGGCCGGCGAGGCCGGGCCGCTGCAGGCGCTCTACTACGCCCAACGCGCGTCGGCGGGCCTGCTGATCACCGAGGCGACACCCGTGACGCCCGGCGGACGCGGCGGCCCGAATATCCCCGGCCTGTGGAGCGACGACCAGATCAGCGGCTGGCGGCAGGTAACGGACGCGGTCCATGCCAAGGGCGGCCTGATCTTCAGCCAGCTCTGGCATGCGGGGCGCCTCAGCCACTCGTCACTGGGCGGAGGCGAGCCGCCGATCGCGCCCTCAGCCATGCGCCAGCCGGGCCAGATCTTCACGCTCTCGGGGCCTCAGGACTACGAAGATGCCCGCGCGCTGCGGACGGACGAGATTCCTGGAATCGTCGAGCTCTTCCGCGTCGCGGCCGTGCGCGCCAAGGCGGCTGGGTTCGACGGAGTCGAACTACACGCCGCCCACAGCTACCTGATTGACGCCTTCCTGCGGGACATGACCAACAAACGCACCGACGCCTATGGCGGCTCGATCGAGAACCGCGCCCGTCTGCTGGTCGAGGTGCTACAGGCGATCATCAGCGTGTGGGGCCCAGAGCGCACCGCCGTGCGCCTTGCGCCCGTCGGCCATGCCTACCAGGCCTGGGATAGCGACCCCGAACCCCTGTTCACCTATGTGGTCGAGAGGCTGAACGCGGCGGAGGTCGGTTGGCTGGACCTGGTGGAGGGTGACACCGGCATCTCGCGCACGGCCGAGCCCGGCTTCGACCTCCAGAAACTGCGGCGCCTGTTCAAGGGCGTGACGATCGCCAACAACCTCTATGACCGCGACCTGGCTCTCGCCGCCCGCGCGGCCGACACCGCCGACATGATTGCCTTCGGTCGCCCCTTCATCGGAAACCCCGACCTGGTGGAGCGCTTGCGCGAAAACACCCCCCTTACCGTTGCGGACCCCCGCACCTACTATGGCGGCGGCGCCCGCGGCTACACCGACTTCCCGACGCTGGCGGAAGCGGGCGTGGTCAGCTGAAGGCCGACGCCTCTGCGCCCCGCCGAAATCGGTGCGGCGGCCGCATCTTTACGTGGCCTCGCTCAGGTCCGCTCACGGCGCCGCGTCCGGCCCTCGGGCACAGAGCTTTGGCCCTGAACCGCCCAGAAGCGGACCCACCCAACGACGGCAAAGAGCCCATAGCCGCAGGTTCAATCCCCTCCGGCGCCCACGAATTGAACGCCTGAACTGCGCCGCTGATCAGCCGACCAAGTAGCTGCGGTATTCCCCGGACGGCCGTTCGCGACAGCCGTGCTAGAGAAGTCCATGGCCGCGGCTTGCCTCACGGGACTGACTTATTTCGCGCTGGTCTTTAGCCTGGCGTTCGCAACAGGGGCTGCCCGCGTGCTTGTCGTCGCCCCACGGCTTGGTCCGACCGCCGCGGTGCTATTGGAGGTCCCCCTGATCATTCTGGCGAGCTGGGCCATCGCTCGCCGCCTGCTGCGCGACCGAGACTTCACCCGCGCGCAGCGTCTCGCAGTTGGAGCGACGGCTTTCACCTTGACCATGGCCGCCGAGGCGGGGCTGGCGAGGATCATGCAAGGTCAAAGCCTAGGAGACTGGGCGATGACCGTCGCCACCCCGATTGGGCTCGTGGGATTGGCGGGACAGACCGCCTTCGCCGCCATGCCGCTCTTGGTCGGTCACGATCCCAGGGGGCCGCGCGCTGAAGGTGACCGAGGCCCTGTCCCGGGTTGACGATTGGCCGGGCTCCCCGGACCGACATCTCCCGAGGCGTTGCGGGGCGTCCCCGCAGAAAGGGTCAGACGGGACTTCAGGCCCGGCCGCAGGGGAAGGCCTTCCCCTCCTGGATTCAACTCCCTCGAGGCCACCGGCAGAGTTCGCACCCCGCCGTCGTCGCTCTCACCTCAGCTCGCCGACCACCCGCGCCTGCGGATAGCCGGCCGCCAGATCGTCATGTTCGGCTTCGCGGGCGGCGCGGGCGACATTCAGGCGCCTGTAGATCTGGCCCTCCTCGGACCCGGCCGCCGCCTCGGCGCGCGACAGATCATTGGTCAGGCCGACCACCAGGACCTCGACCGAAGCGGGACCCGCCACGGCAACCACGAAGTTGCCCGCCACCGGAAGCAGGGCCCCGCCCTCTGACCAAAGCCGGAACCGATAGGTGGCGCCCGATGCGCCGAAGAGATCGATGAAATCCATGGGTATCGCGAAACAAGCTCAATGAAATGGAATCGGGGCCGCGAAATGCGCTGCGACCTTCGCCTCTTGTGGCCCCAATGCGGCGCGATGGACATCCCGCAAAGTGACCGCCCCTGTCAGTCGAAGCCAAGGCTTTGCGCACAACGCCTCGCTCCGCGCGGCGGGAGGCGCCGTCGAGCGGCCGGCGGCGGCCCAACGCCGGCGCCTTCGGCCGCGTGGTGGAGCGAGACTGCCGGCTCACGCGTCATCCGGTGGACCCCGCTCCCCTGGTGGCGAAGGCGCCTGACAGGCGCCCAGGCCCTTTTGGTGACCGCGGCCACCTTCCTCGCGGTGTTCCTGGGCGGCGTCTTTGGACCAGACGTGTTGAAGAGCCAGTGGGTCGCCGCCTTGAAGGCCGGCGCGCCACAGGTGGCTCTCGCGCCCTACTATCGGACCTGCAGCTCGGCTCACGCCGCGGGCGTCTACTCGCTTCGAGCGGGAGAGCCGGGACACCGCGAAGCCCTCGACCGCGACCAGGACGGGCTTGCCTGTGAGCCCTACACGCCGCGCTGACGATCGAAAGGGAATAGGAGCGCGAGGCCTGGGTTAAGTCAGAGAGGGGGGACCAAGCGCGACCGCCGGCCACGCGCCGTGCAAAGCACGTCAGGCGCTAGCCCGAGTTCAGGCCTTGGCGCGGCCGCGCTTGGCGGCGGGCGCGACTTTCCGGCCAAGACCGATCGACTTGGCCATCTGAGAACGCGCCGCGCTGTAGCTCGGCGAGACCATCGGGTAGTCCCGGGGAAGGCCCCACTTCTCGCGGTACTGCTCCGGCGTCAGGCCCTTCACCGACAGATGGCGGCGCAGCGTCTTGTAGCCGCGGCCGTCCTCGAAACTCAGCAGAGCCTCGGGGGTGATCGACTTGCGGATCTGGGCGGGCGTGAGCTTGGGCTGGGCCTCCACCGGGGCCCCGGCCGCCTCGCGTGAAGGTTCAACGCCGGCGCGCACGGCCTGCAAGCTCGCGGCGATCTGCGAGATGACGTTGGGAATATCCGCGGCGACCACATGTGTATTGGAGAAATAGGCCGCGGCGACATCGGCCACGAGTTCGCGAAGGTTATTGTCGTCGTCAGCCACAACATCTCTCCGCGTGAATGTGCAGCACCGATAGAAACATCCGACTGTGTTGGCAAGGCGACGGAGTTGAACGGCGTGCGAAGTCTCGGCTGTGGCTGAATGGCCATGACGTGCTGATGAGCAGCAACAGACAGCAATGACGCTCCGGAGATTGAGTCTGTGATGGGGGTTGCGCCTGTCGGAACTTGTGGCGCGCCGCTGAGTTAGTTGGATGAAATGGCCGTCAGAGGTCTTGACGGCTGGAGCGGTCTGGAGGGATCGCTCTTCGGCGGGTAGGCCAGGTCCCCACGGGCTCACTCACCGATCCAAAGAGCCCGACCTTGCCACAGCAAGGCCGGGCTCTTGTCTATTGAGCGTTTGACGGATTCCCCGAGTCTTGTGGTCTCCAATGTCGCCGCCTATCAAGGCGGTGGCGGATGCCGCGTAATACAGCCAGGTCTAGAGCCAGGGGAGCCGCGCAAGCGGCTCGGCGGCGACCCGGTCGAATAGGCGGGCTCACACTGCTGAGATTCCAACATCCGCCCCCTTCATTCTTCAGCCACGGGTTGCATTTCCCCACCGGTTGATTCAGCCTCTGCCTGCCGACGGCGCACCGTCGGCAGGGGCGTGGAATCCCCTCGGCAGTGATGAAGTCCGTTGGTGTCCCTGGAGACGCCGCGATCTCCTTCGATCACCCCGCGATCAACGGCGCGCCGGGCCGGTGCTTGCCGTCGCGTGAGGATTCCGCGTCTCCCGGAGAGGGAGAACGCGATGACCCGGGACCAACCAGCACGCGGCGCAGCAGCCGCGGGACGCATGGATATCGGCGCGCTCTACCGCCGGTACGCCGGATGGCTGAGGGCCACCCTGAGCAGGAGGTTCGGCCCGGACAAGGCCGACGACCTCGTCCAGGAGACCTATCTGCGCCTGCAGCGCTACGAGGGCCAGGTGATCGCCCATCCCACGGCCCTGCTGGGACGGGTGGCGCACAACCTCGCCGTCTCCGACCATCGCCGAGACCGGGCGCGCGGCGGCCTGCCGTTTCGACTGGAGGTGGTTGAGGACGGCCCGGAGATCGCGATCCCTCCCGACCAGGCCGAGCTCGTTCTCCTCAAGCAGATCATCCTCTCGATGCCGCAGACCTATCGCGACGTCTTCGTCCTCAACCGCTTCACCGGTCTCAGCTACCTTCAGATCGCCAAGGGCCTGGGGCTCTCGGTCAAGACGGTGGAGTGGCGGATGTCGAGGGCGCTCGCCCACTGCGCGGCGGAGTTGACCGACAAGCCATAGGGATCGGCAAAGCTGCATCGGATTGCGCCAACCCTGTATGGGCCGCAAGTGATGGTTCCGCTCCACGGCAGAGGCGATTCACGTGGCTCCATCCAAGAAGACCGCGACCGGCCCCGACCCCATAGACATCCAGGTCGGGATGCAGATCCGCGCGCGGCGCAATTCCATTGGCTCCAGCCAGACGGCCCTGGCCGAGGCGATCGGCGTCAGCTTCCAGCAGGTCCAGAAGTACGAGCGCGGCGCCAACCGGGTCTCGGCCTCGATGATGTCGCGGATCGCCGGCCACCTGGGCTGTCGGCCGGCGGACCTCTTGCCGAGCGGAGACGGCGACGACGCCGTTCCCTTGGATTCGGCGTTCCTGAGCCAGGCCGGGGGGCCTGAACTCGCCAAAGCCTTCATGAGCCTCTCGCCCAGGCTCCGGCGCGCCATCGTCGACCTGGCGCGATCCATGGCCGCCGCCGAAGGCGCCTGAAGGCCGGCCCGAGGCGGGAGGATCGCAGGCGATGGTCCGATGGGACGTCACCTGGTCAGTCCTATCTCAAGGACACATAGCGAGCGGCGCCAGGTCGACAGGGCGCGCCCTCGCTCACGCCGCCAGCGCCTCCCGCACCGCCCGGGCGCAGAGGTCAGGGTGCGCGGCGGCGATGTCGTGCCCACCGGGAATGTCCACCAGCCGGGCATGGCGGGCGATGAGCGCCCGGTCCGAGGCGCTGAGCAGGCTCGGCAGGTCTGGCTGGGGCTCGGAGGTCAAGGGCCGATCCCCGGCAAGCACCGTGCAGCGCGTCCGCATCCGCCCCACCAGGTGGGCGTAGGACCCCTGGAAGACGGTCGTGCTGAACCGGGTCGGCTTAACCGCCAGCACCCGTCGGAGCGGCCAGCATTCTCCATCCAGGAAGGGCTCGATCGCCACCAGGCCCGCCATGCCCGGCGGGGGATCGCCGGCCATGGCCATCCCGATCACCCCGCCCAGGGAATTGCCCACCAGCCAGAACCGCCGCCCCGGCAGCGCCCGGGCCAGGGCCTGGGTGAAGCCCCGCGCGCAGACCTCGACGGTCGGCCGATTGATGATCGGCGCCCCGCCATGGCCAGGCAGCAGGCCAAGAACGAGGTCGAAGTCGGCGAGCCGGGTCGTCAAGGGCGCGATGTCGGCGATGACCTGATCATAGCCGGCCAGGACGGCGGCCAGGGGACGCCGGCCGGCCAGTTCGCCGGCCGCCAGATGGATCTCGCCGACCTCCGTGGCGACACGAACAAGTTGCATGCGGGCGTTCTTCGAGGCCTGTATATTCACGCTAAGCGCGCCGGTAATGGCTGAGTTACGCGTTATACGTGTAGATTGCGACAGCGCGATGTGTCAGCTTCCCGCCGTGAAATCAAGCCTCTCTCTGCGTTTCCTCCGACCTATGCGCCCCCATCGTCACTTCGTTCCCACGTCGCACGGCCAGGTCGAATTGGTCTTCAGGCCAGCGGCGCCCTCCGAGCGGCCCCTGGTCCTGTTCATTCATGGCGCCGGCCGCCATGTGGCCGGCCATGTGCGCTGGTTCGACGCCCTCGGGGACGAGGTCGAGGTGGTCCTGGCCGAGCTCCCCGGTCACGGCCTTGCCCCCTGGCTCTCCCGAACCGACGTGGAGGCCTGGACAGACGCCTTCGAGGAAGCGATCGCCGCGACCTTCCCCCGGCGTCCGTTCGTCGCCGTGGGCGAGTCCCTGGGCGGACTGCTGGCCATGGGCCTCGCCGGCGCCGCGCGCATCGTCGCCTTTGACCCGCCGCTGCGCACCGGCGAGCTCTGGCCGATCCACCGCGATCCCGCCCTGCTCTCGGCCCTGACCCCGGCGTTCTGGAGTAATATCTTCGGCGCGGGCCCGGGCTCCCGCGACATCGACTACCGTTCGAGGGTTTCGGCGCGGCGGGCGCCGCTGTCGATCGTGACCGGAGACATGCCCCTCGGCGCCCCGCGGCCCCTCCCCACCCCGCCGGCCTTCCTGGACCCCGAGGATCGCGGCCTCTGCGAGGCGATCCCGGGGGTTTCGGTGGTGGTCATCCCGGGGGCGGGCCACGCGCTGCTGGACCATCACGCCGAGGCCTGTTTCCGCCTTGTCGCCAGAGAGGTCTCCGCCTTCCGGTCGGCGCAGGCGCCGTCGCGCCCCACGAGGCCAATTCGCCCTAGGCACCCAGGGTCAGCCAGACCTGGATCAGGCCCAGGACGCCCAGCACCACCAGGATGACGCCGATGACCACAACCCCGCCCCCCGTGGCGTTGGCCTTGAACCAGCCGCCCAGTTCGACGGAAAGGGAGTCCTTGGACGGCGGAACGGGGGGCCTGGAGCGCTGGGTCATGAAGGTTGATGTATAAAATCTACACAATTTGCGCAAGAGAATACTGTATGTTATATACAGTTCATGTCGTCCACAGATCGCCCCGCCCGCCTCAAGCTCGCTCGTCAGGACGCCGGGTTCCCCACCGCGGCGGCGGCCGCCTTCCGGTTCGGCTGGAACCGCAACACCTACAGCTCCAACGAGAACGGCAACGCGGACTTCTCATACAGGCGGGCCAAGGTCTATGCGGCGGCCTTCGGTGTCAGGCCCGAGTGGCTATATGAGGGGCAAGGTACGCCAGATACGGACGTCACTGCCGTCGCGAGGCCGCCATTTCCGCGGATGGTCCCGGTCATCGGCCGGGTGGGCGCCGACACCGAGGGACGGGTGCTGTTCGCCACCGGGCAGGAGGCGGGCGATCTGGCGCCCATCCCGCCCGGCGGCACCGAGAAGGCCGTGGCCCTGCTGATCGTCGGGCATTCGATGCGGGGCGTGGCCGATGACGGCGGCCTGATCTATTTCGAGGACCAGCGCACGCCGCCGACCCCCGACATGCTGGGCCATATGGTCGTGGTCGAGACGGCCGGCGACGAGGTCCTGGTCAAGCGCCTGCTGCGCGGATCCAAGGCCGGCCGGTTCGATCTCGAAAGCGTGGTCGGCGACACCCGCCAGAACTGCAAGCTCCGCTGGGCCGCCCACATCACCGCGATCATCCCGCCCCATCAGGCGCGCCGCATCATCCGCTCCGGCGGAGTCTAGGCCCGGCGTGCCGGGCGCCAGGGCCATCCCACCGACGGCGCGCGCGGCGCAGTACCTGCGCATGTCCACCGACCAGCAGCGCCATTCCCTGGACAACCAGGCCAGCGCCATCGCCGACTATGCGGCGAGGCGCGGGCTTGAGGTCTGCGCCACCTATATGGACGCCGGGGTCAGCGGCCTGCGCGCGGCCAATCGCAGCGGCCTGCGACGGCTGCTCGCCGACGTGGTCGGGGGCGCCGCGGATTTCGAGGTCGTGCTGGTCTATGACGTCAGCCGCTGGGGCCGGTTCCAGAACCCCGACGAGAGCGCCCACTACGAGTTCGTATGCCGCCAGGCCGGGGTGCGGATCGAATACTGCGCCGAGGACTTCGGCGCGGGCGGGGTGGCCGGCGCCCTGCTCAAACAGGTCAAGCGGGTGATGGCCGCCGAATACAGCGCCCATCTTTCCAAGACCGTGCGCCACGCCAAGCGCCGCAATGCCGAACAGGGCTTCTGGCAGGCCGGCGAGCCGGGCTACGGCCTGCGTCGCTGCGTGGTCGACGGCGCGGGGCGCCCGCTGGCGGTGCTCGGGCGCGGCGAGCAGAAGGCGCTGCAGTCCCAGCGCCTGGTCCTGGTTCCGGGGCCTCCGGAGGAGGTCGCCATGGTGCGGCGCATCTATCGCCTGTTCCTCGAGGAAAGAGTCAGCCGAACCGCCCTGGTCCGCCGGCTGAACGACGAGGCCATCCCCTATGGCGACGGACGCCCCTGGACCTACCAGAAGGTCAAGAACGTCCTCACCAACCCGGCCTATGCGGGAGACAAGGTCTTCGGCCGGCATGCCTACGAATTGGGCGGCGGCCCGGTCGCGCAATCCCCCAAGGACTGGGTCAGGATCGCCGACGCCCTGCCCGCCGCGGTGCCCCGCCAGGACCAGGCCAAGGCCGCCAGGATCATCGCCAACCGCATGGTCATGCTCGATGACGACGCCATGCTCGGCCGGCTCGCCGAGCTGCTCAGGACCGAGGGCCGGCTGTCGTCGCAGATCATCAAGCGCGCGGAAGGTGTCCCCTGCCCGGCCACCTACCACAACCGCTTCGGCAGTCTGAGGGAGGCCTACCGGCGGATCGGCTATGTTCCGGCGACCGCGCGTGGGCGTCATGCGGCCGCGCCGCCGCGGATCGTTCGTCCGCGGCTGAGGCGAACCGCGCCGTGACCGGCCCGTCCCAGGCGCCCAAGCCGGGCGCCATCCCGGCCGTGGCCTATCTGCGCATGTCCACGGCCCGGCAGCCGGAATCCCTCGCCCACCAGCGCGCGGCGATCGACGCCTTCGCCCGGGCGCGGGGCTACGACGTCCAGCGCGCCTACGCCGATTCCGCCGTGAGCGGGGTCGAGGCCGCTAGGCGACCCGCCTTCCGCGATCTGCTGGCCACCGTCCTCGGGGGCCGCGCCGACTTCGCGGCGGTCTTGGTCTACGACGTCAGCCGGTGGGGCCGGTTCCAGGATCCCGACGAGGCCGCCCATTACGAGTTCCTGTTCGCCTGCGAAGGCGTGCGCATCATCTACTGCGCCGAGGCCTTCGCCGAGGGCCAGGCCGCGCAGGACGTGCTGATGAAGAGCCTCAAGCGCGCCATGGCCGCCGAATATTCCCGTGAGTTGGGCGCCAAGGTCGCCCAGGCCCAGGCCAGGCTTTCGGCGCTGGGCCACTGGCAGCACGGGCCGCCGGGCTATGGCCTGCGCCGCCGGCTCGTCAATGCCGACGGGACCCCGGGCCCGATCCTGGAAGACGGCCAACGCAAGTCCGATCCGCGCCAGCACACGGTCCTCGTCAAGGGTCCGGCCCGGGACGTCGCCGTGGTCCGACGGATGCACCGGCTGTGCGGCAGGCAGGGCCTGGGCCCCGCGGCGATCGCCCACCTCCTGAACAGCGAGGGGGTTGCCGCGCCGCGGGCCGCCAGCTGGTCGGCCGAGCGGGTGCGGTTGATCCTCGCCAATCCGAAGTATGCCGGCGTCCTCGTCACGGGCCGGCGACACACCCCGCTTGGCGGCAGGCGCCGCGACCAACCCGCCCAGGCCTGGATCACCGTCCCCGGGGCGTCGCCGGCCCTGGTGTCCCGCAAGGCCTTCGCCGCAACCCAGGCTGTCCTGCGACGTCACGCGACGCCGGAAACGCCTGACCTGCTCGAGGCGCTCATGGCGGTGGTCGAGGTTCATGGGGTGGTCGGCGAGGGCCGTCTGAAGGCGCTCGGCGTGCCGAACTACCGCGCCTATCGGGTGAGGTTCGGAAGCCTGCGCCAGGCCTTCGCGGCCATCGGATACGCGCCGGGCCGGCGTTTCCCCAAGCGCATGGATGAGACCGAGATGCTGCAGGGCTTGGCCCGCCTCTTCGAGCGCGCGGGCGACCTTACCACCGCCCTGGTCGACGCCGATCCTGACATCCCCAGCTCCGATCACTACCGCAAGCGTTTCGGGAGTCTGGCCGAAGCCTACGCTCAGCTGGGCTTTGTCCGCATCGGCGCGGCGGAGGCCAGGTCCCAGGTGGGCCGGGCCCGGCTGGAGGCCCGTCGCCGCACCGTACTGCGCTGGATCACTCCGACTGTGTGAGAGTCAGGCCAGCGGTGTGTGGCGCCGGCGTGGTCCTGCCGGCCTGGCGAGCGCCTCACATCCCCTAGTCTCGGTGGTCATGACCCCGGCTGGCTGCAGGCGTCGCGCTCAAACTCGCGCCCGCACCTGGAGCGCCTGATCCGGACGAGCCATGGAGCATGGCTTCGGCCCGATGGCGGGTTGAGGCCTTCCGCTCCCAAAACGGGGCCACGGTCCTCTTGGCGCTCAATCGGCGAGGCGATCACGCTGCGCAAGCACATCGCCTATCAGGATTTGCCGCGCCCGCAGCGGTTCCTCGAATAGCGGGCTGTGCGCTGAGTTTTGGAACGTATAGAAGCCCTTCGTTGGAGCTTTGAGCTTGGCAAAATAATCCTGGGCGAGACCATAGTTCGCGGTGTAGTCGAACAGCCCTATAAAGAAGTACACGGGTATTCCAATTTGAATAACCGTGGCGGTGAGGTTGGTTTCTATGAAATCCTGCCAAAGCATCGCTCGGGAAAACGACACTCCCCTCCAAATATTTACCTTCTCCTGCAAACTGTAGGCTCTACATTTCCACACCGGAATGAACACCCCGCTGATCACCGAGCTCATGTCGCGCGTCGTGCCGATCCCCAGCCCATGCATGGCGGCGTCGCGCAGGCGCAGATAGCGTTGGGAAAGCCCCTGGGCCATACTTACGGGCGCGGCCTCCAGCTGGCGGACCATCACGGCGTCACCTCGAGCCCGATACGCCGTCAGCATGTATCGATGGGCCTCGACCTCCGATCTCAGCTGGTAGGATACTTGGCCCATGCCGACATAGGCATGAAAAAGGTTTGGGGCCGCAGCCGCGACCTGTATGCCAAGAAAACTACCCCATGAGTGACCTAGCAGGTAGATCTTGTCCTTATGAAATCTTCGCCTAAGTAGATTCGAGACCTCTATTGTGTCGGCGATCAGCTGTTCCAGCGTCATCGTATCATGGGGAATATCCGAATTGTACGAGATGCCGGAACCGCGCTGCTCCCACCAGACGACAGTAAATTCTTGCTCGAAACCCGTGGGATACTTGTCGTTGAGAAAATACTCTGGCATCCCCGGCCCGCCATGGAGAAAGAGCATTACTGGATGAGATTCATCGGTGCTCTCGATGATCATTCCTTGGTGAGTTCCGTTGATCTCGACAAATGATTTCTCAACGACGACGCCATCAGCTCTCATATATTCCACGACATCAAACCTCCTTAAGTAGAACACCTTCCATAGAAGTTCTGTTGCGTGAATACGGTTCGGCATTGGCCGGCTGGCGGCCTCCTCGACCCTCAACCTAATCGGGGTTCCACCATCCGGCGACAGTAGGCCAAGAGGTGTATCTTGTATTTGATGGTCTGGCGGTCGGGCCTGATCGCGCCGTCACTCGTCACCTAGGGGGCTTTGGTAGACCGGGTGGAAAACGACGCCTGGCGCTGCTGGGTTGACGGTACACAAGCCAACCTAGCTGGTGGACAAGGCTGAGCATCGAAGACGGTCCCTAGGCGTCTCTGATGGACACCGCCGCTCAGAAATAGGTCAGAGCGGCGTCGACGACACCATAATCGCGGTCGACGAGGTGGATGAGCTGCCACTTGTCGAGGGTCGTACAGGGATGAGAGACGCCGAACCCAACGCGATCTCCGACGCCGACGATACTGGCGGCGGGAATGCGGACATGGGCGTGTTGATCGCTTAGCGCGACTGTCTCCCACCCTTCGATCCCTTCGACGACGCGGGCGTCAGCCCGGGCAAGTTTCATGGGCCGAGGCAAGCCCGCGTCGGCGCCGAGATCGCGCTTACCGGCTCCGAGGATCAGCAGGCTCGGTTCAGGCCGCGATTGCACGAGCGCCCAGACCTCAAGCGCGCCCCGCAGCCCGTCGGCTCCAAGCCTGGGGCGCGTTTCCTGACCCTGCCAACCGTCATAAAGGCCATGATCATGCACGACGTAGCAGCCGCTGCGGAGCACGAGATCGGCATCAAGTCGCCCCAGCCAGGTCGCGACTTCCGGATAGAACGATGAGCCGCCCGCGGTCACTATGGCGCGACGGGCCTCAAACAGGTTCCTGGACCTCGCCGCCTCGAACAGCCCGAGAAACGCCTCGAGCAGTCCATCCACTCCCTTGAACGCTTCGGCCTCAGACAGGGACTGGTAGAGGCCCTCATAGACTTCAAGGCCCGCAAGCGTGAGCGCCGGCCGCCGGCGCACAGCCTCCATCAACGCCAGCGCCTCAACACTTGTTCGGCAGCCGGTCCGCCCGCCCGCATACCCAAGCTCGACAAGGACGAGCAGCCTTCCCGCTACGCTGTTCATTCGGGCTGCCTGGTCGAGCAGGTCGAGGCCTTCCAGCGAGTCCACGAGGACATAGACTTCAAGGTCACGCCGGGCGTTCAACTCGTCGACCAGGGCTGCTAAGTCGCGAGGCCCGACGACCTGGTTGGCGATGATTACGCGCCTGGCGCCCAGGCGGGTGCAGACCCGCAACTGATGTAGATTTGCGACTGTCAGTCCCCAGGCCCCGTGCGCCAGCTGCCGCGCGATGAGCCTGGGCGCCATGGTCGTCTTGACGTGGGGCGCCAGATTGACCCCGTGATCCTGGGCGAAGGCGGACATCCAGCGACAGTTGTGTTCGAGGGCATCTCGGTCGATGACCGCAGCGGGAAAGGGAATGTCCCCGGCGAGGATATTCCACCCCTGGGCCCCGATTTCGCGAAGAGATATCTCGATCCCGAACGGAATCGCCTTGAACCTGTCGGTGACCAGCAGGTCGTCGTCAGATGTCTCGAATCCTGAGCTCACGTACCTAACCTGTCTCGGCTGCCATCCCGGGGGAGCAGGCTCCCCGACGGGGATCAGTTGATCTCGACGATCGCGTCCACCTCCACGGCTGCGTTCAAGGGCAGACGGTAGACCCCGACGGCCGATCGCGCATGGCGACCCATATCGCAAAACGCCTCCACCATAAGGTCGGAGCACCCGTTGATGACCCCCGAAATTTCCGAGAACTGGGGGCCCGCCTGGACGAAGCCGGTGAGCTTGACGACCCTGACGACTCTGTCGAGGTTCCCGGCGCAGGCGATGCGCATTTGCGCCAGCAGATTGATCCCGGCAAGCCGCGCGGCATGGCGCCCGGTCTCAAGATCCAGGTCCTCGCCCACAACCCCGGTGACCGGGCCGTCTTCGCAGATCGATAGCTGGCCCGAGAAATGAAGCACCCCACCCATCCGGACAAAGGGAAGGTAGTTCGCGACCGGCGCCGCGGGGACTGGGAGTCTGATCCCCAGGCGCTGAAGCCGCTCTTCAACACTGCTCATTGGTGCTTTTTCCTTGGAGTTCACAGTCAGGGCCGTACGGGGTTTCCCCTCGCCCCTCCATGTTCAGCGGGCGGCCATGCGCAGCGCCGCGTCGATGCGGATGGTCTCGCCATTGATCATCGGATTTTCCACGATCGCCCTGACGAGTTGCGCGAACTCGGCCGGGGCGCCTAGCCGCCGGGGAAACGGGGACTGTCGACCGAGCGAGTCCTGGACGGCCGGGGGCAGCCCGGACACCATGGGGGTTAGGAACAGGCCCGGCGCGATCGAAACGACCCGGACGCCGAACTCGGCGAGGTCCCGCGCCGCCGGCAATGTCATGCCGACGACCGCGGCTTTCGACGCGGCGTAGGCCAGCTGCCCGATCTGACCCTCGTATGCGGCGATCGACGCGGTGTTGATGATCACGCCTCGTTCTTCGTCCAAGGGGTCAAGGGTCGCCATCAGGGCCGCCGCCTGGGTCATGCAGTTGAAGGTTCCGACGAGATTGACGCCGATGACCCGGTCAAAGACGTTCGGAGCGTGCGGGCGGTCCGGCCGAGCTGTTCGTTCGCCGGCCACAAGGCCTGCGCAGTTGACGAAGACCCGGGGGATTCCATGTGCCGCCGAAGCTCCGCTCAGACCGGCCGCGACGCTGGCGGCGTCGGACACATCGACCGCGAAAAACTGGCCTCCCAGTTCCGCGGCCAGGGCGCAGCCGGCCTCCACATTCAGGTCAAACAGGCTGACCCGCGCGCCGCCGGCGACCAAGGCGCGGCAGGTCGCCGCCCCAAGGCCGGAGGCGCCGCCGCTCACGACAGCGGCGATCCCATCAAGATTCATCTGCTCTTTTCCAGGTTGGAACTTGGTTGGTCGGAACAGCTCGCCGCCTAGAGCTGGTTGCTGAGGATGGTGATCACGGCTGTGGACTCCTCCAGCCCGTAGACGCCCCCACCGTTCTCGGCGATTGCGTGGCGAGCCCCCTCGACCTGGCGGCGTCCGGCCTGGCCGCGAAGCTGCAGGACCAGTTCGTGGATCTGGCCAAGGCCGGTGGCGCCGATGGGATGACCCTTGGATTCCAGACCGCCCGAAGGATTGACGGGGATGCGCCCGCCGAGAGCCGTCACGCCGCGCTCGGCCATCCAGCCGCCCTGCCCGATCTCGCAGAATCCCAGGTTCTCGACCTGCACGATCTCGGCGAAGGCCGTGGCGTCGTGAACCTCTGCGACGTCCATGCTCCCCGGCCCGAGGCCCGCCTCCTCATAGGCGCGCAGCGCCCCGATCCGGCAAAGGTGGCGCTCATGATCATCCGCGCTGCGGGTGACGCCGGTCAGGACCTGGGATGCGCGCACGGCGATGGCGCGGGACCTGTTCAGGTCTCGCAGGACGCGCTCGCTGCAGATCACCGCCGCGGCCGCGCCATCGGACACGGGCGCGCACATGGGCAGGGTCAGGGGCCAGACGACGGTGGGCGCGGCCAGAACCTCTTCGATGGTCATCGAGGCCTGATAGTGCGCGAGCGGATTCAGAGCCGAATGCTGGTGGTTCTTGGCCGAGACCGCCGCGATCTGTCGCTGGGTGGTCCCGAAGTTGCGCATGTGCGCCTTGGCGAAAGAAGCATAGATGTCCATGAAGACGCTGCGCGTTTCGAGGCCTGCCGTTCCCGCGGGCGGATCAACTCCCCGCCCCAGGGCCATGAGCAGGGCCTGGCCGGCTTCGGTTTCGTGGACGTCCCACGCCCCGTCGAACACCCCCAGCATCGCGGCCTTGTCGGGGACACACATCTTGTCGACGCCGACCACAAGCGCGACGTCACTGGCGCCGGCCCGAATGTGCTGCACGGCGAGATTGAGCGCGGAACTAGCGCTGGCGCAGGCGTTCTCGACGTTGAAGATCGGTACGCCCTCGATCCCCAGCGGCCGAAGCGCCATCTGGCCCCGCACCATTATCTGGCCTTCAAGCGCGCCCTGTACCGTGTTGGCGAAGAAGGCGGCCTGGATCGCAGGGACCCCCAGGCCGGCGTCCCGCAGGGCCTCCTCAACGGCCGAGCGGGTAAGCTGCTTTACGCTGACCCCGGTGTGGCGACCAAAGCGGGTGCTGCCCACACCGACCACATAGACGTTCCGCATTCGGGGCGTTCCTTACTCAATTGAATTGGGCGGGATCGATTGCAGGGCGGCGACCGACCATCACATCTGCGAGCAGACGCCCGGAGCCGGCCGCCATCGTCCAACCGAGATGGCCATGGCCTGTGTTCAGATAGAGGTTGGCGAACCCCCGCCGACCAATGACCGGCACGCCATTGGGGGTGACGGGGCGCAGCCCCGTCCAGGCGCGCGCGGGCATGGCGTCCAGGTGGCCGCAGCTTGCCGGGTAGATCTCGGCCAGGAGGGTGCGCAGATTGGCGATCCGGCCGGCCGCGAGTCGGTCGTCATAGCCGGCGAGCTCCGCCGTGCCGGCGACCCGCAGGCGCTTGCCCAGGGGCACGACCGCGGCGTGCAGGGCGTCGTCGATCACCGCCAAGCCGGGTCGCTCCAGCCAGCGGTCGGCGTCGAGCGTGAGCGAGTATCCCTTCACCGGCTGGACCTGCAGCTTCATCCCAAGCTGGCGCAGGACCTTGGGACTCCAACAGCCAGCCGCCACGACAACGTCGTCGGCCGTGTGGGTTTCGGTGTCCGTGAGGACGTGCCCAATTCGGTCTCCATCCATCTGGAAGCCGATGACCTGTTCGTTGAAGCGCAATTCGGCGCCGAGATCGCGCGCGGCGCGCGCCAGGCCATGGGTGAAAAGCCGAGCATCGCCCAGCTCGTCGCTCGGGCAGAAGACACCGCCGGCGATGGAGTCGGCGATGTCCCCAAGAGCCGGCTCCAGGGCCAGGACCTGTTTGCGGTCCTTGGCCTCGAGGTGCAGGCCGAACGACTGCAGCAGTTCACTGCGCGCGAGGGACTCGTTCAGGTCGCGGCTGGATCTGAACACCTTCAGTGACCCCGACAGGGCCTGATCATAGGTGAGCCCGAGGGTCTCCCGCAGCTCGGCCATCATTTGGAGGCTGTAGACCGACAGGCTGAGGTTCTTGGCCATGTTCGCCCGAAAGCGCGCCTCGCCCGACTGGCGAAGAAACTCCACGCCCCAACCCAGGAGCTGGGGCAGGACCTGCGGCCGCAGCAACAGCGGAGCGTCCTCCCTGCCGATCCAGGTCAGCATTTTCCAGAAGACCCCCGGAGCGTTCCAGGGATCCACCAGACTGGGCGTGAGCATTCCGCCATTGGCGAAGCTCGCGCCGTCCGCGGCGTCAGGCGCACGATCTATAACGGTCACGGCGCGGCCTTCGGCCGCGAGGTAGTAGGCGGTCGCCATGCCGATGACGCCGGACCCGATCACAACCGTCGACTTCTTCGCGGGCATTGGAAACTCAATTGAGCCAGATGGGGCGGCGGAAGCCGGCGGGTCGAGGTGACAGCGGACGTCGACGGAGGTCCTGCTGGTCCGCAGCGTTGGTGGAGGACGGTGAACTCGGGTCGGAGATCAGCTATGCGATCAGGCCGCGATCGAGGGCGTTGGATCACGGAGCGACATGGTGTCCCGCATCGCGGCCGGCGCCAGCGGCCCCGTGCTCAGGCCTCGCCGCATCGACCTCCTCGCCGGCCCATCCATCGCCTATCTCCACCCTCGACGCCAAAGTTTCGTATCCGCTACACGATATTCCACATTATCTCACGACGGACCACCCGGCCCCGCTTGTCCAATCGTCATTCTGTCTTGGTGAGACGTCCAATCTTCCGCGAGGCAGGACAGACAATGTACCACTACGATTGGCCGACTTTTAACTTACGCGGCGCCAGTCATTTCCAACGTTAAGTTTACATAGGACCCTCGTCGTTAATATACTTATTTAGCAGGTCTGATATTTCGTACTGTTTCGGCATTTGTCGCCTTTTCCCGAATTACTACATAGTGACACCATCAAACTGCTTACATTTGGAGATAATGCATTGAATCACAGTTGGTGAGAGGCGACACCTGCGCACCGGATTCGATGGATTCGAAGGCCTTCCTAGCGAAGGCCTCCTTGTCGAGGTCGCTGTCTAGTGGAATATTGTGACGCATCCGGAACATGTTTTCACATCCGTTTCGTGCGACGGCGCGCCAGCCACTGTGCGCCCGGTCGACCTGCCTCTGGATAAGGTCGGCGCACATCGCGGGGCCGTTGAGGCGAGGTTGCTCATGCGCGTGTTCATTGCCGCCTTCTCCATGGAGGCGATTTCGTTCTCGGTGTTCCCGACCAGCTACCGCAGCTTCGAGCGCGGCGGCATCAACCGGGGGAATGGAACGGCGACGTCCCGGGATTCGGCGCTTGCCGCGCCGGCTGAGTGGCGTCGCTTGGCCGAAACCGACGGCCACGAGGTCATCGAGGGCCTGACCACCTTCGCCCAAACCTCGGGGCCCATCGTTCGCGGCGTCTATGAAGCTCTACGGGACGACATCCTGTCCGACCTCAAGTCAGCCGGGCAGGTCGACGTCGCGCTCTTCTACATGCACGGGGCCATGGCAGCGGAGGGCTACGATGATTGCGAAGGCGACCTGATGGCCCGCGCGCGCGCGATCGTGGGTCCGAAGGCCGCCATTGGGCTGGAACTCGACCTGCATGCCCACCTGACCCAGGAGATGGTCGATAGCTGCACATCCATCGTGCTGTTCAAGGAATACCCTCACGTCGATCACGTGCCCCGGGCCCGGGAACTGTACGACATCTGCGTCAGGGCGGCTCGGGGCGAGGTGCGTCCCGTGAGCGTGCTGCGCGACCTGCGCATGATCGGACTGTGGCGTACGACCCAGGAGCCGATGCGCGGCTTCGTTGACCGGATGCAAAGACTGGAGGGGCGCGACGGCGTGCTCTCGGTCTCATTGGCGCATGGCAACCCCTGGCTCGACGTCCAGGGCTGCGGGGCAAAGGTGCTGGTGACAACCGATGACGCACCCCTGGAGGCCGAGCTGCTGGCTCGGAGGTTGGGCGACGAATTCTGGGACCTGCGCGCGAGCACCGGCACGCGGTATCTCGAAGTCGACGAGGCCCTCGATCAGGTGCTGGCCGAAGGCAGGTGGCCGGTCGTCTTCGCCGACGTGGCCGACAACGCTGGCGGGGCAGCGCCGACGGATTCGACATTCATCCTCGAGCGGATCCTCGCCAGGGGGGTTCAGGGCGTCGCCATGGGCTGCATGTGGGATCCGGTCGCCGTGGGCATCGCCAGCGAGGCTGGCGTCGGGGCGAAGATACCCCTGCGCGTCGGTGGAAAGTGCGGGCCGGCCTCAGGCCATCCGATCGATCTTGAGGTGACCGTGCAGTCCATCATCCCCGAGCACTGGCAGACCGGACTGGCCGGCGGCGACGCGCGCTCCAAGCTCGGCGAGTCGGTGTGGGTGAGCGCCGAGGGGGTGGACCTTGTCCTGGTGTCGCATCGCGCTCAGACCTTCTCCACGGACGCCTTCGAGCGACATGGCCTGGACCTTTCGGAGCGCAGGATCATCGTCGTCAAGAGCACCCAGCACTTCCACGCTTCCTTCTCCAAGCTCACCTCCGATGTGCTCCACGTGACAACCAACGGCACCCTGCGGCCCGACTTCGAGAACATCCCCTATCGCAAGAACACAATGCCCTACTGGCCGAAGGTCGAGCACCCTCACGAGACCGATCCCCCGAAGGTTTGAGCCGCCCCTTCCCTGTCAGCCTCCCAAGGCCGGGATCTCCTCGGTTTGTCCGGCGCCGACACCGGCCTGCCGGGATCAAGAACCTCGAGGCCCGGCCGCGATGTTGGTTCGCGGCCGCGGCGGGCGCCGGCACGTCGACCAGAGCCGGACCGCCTTGCCTGAATCCTCTTCGGGCTTCCGATTTCGGCCTTCGTCCCATTCACCCACTGACAATCCCAATGGGCCGGACTCCAGCATTCGCGACGACCGCGGCGGGCTAGCCTTGGCCCGACAGCTCCGCCCCCTCGGACGGAGCGCCCTGCGGAGCGAAACAGCATGAGCCGGCCAGCCCTCACTCAAGACCAGCTTCAGGTCGATCTCGACGACAGCCCGTTCCAGCGCCACCTCGCCCTGGAAGTCGTCAACGCCGATCCGGAGCGGTCGACGCTCGCCATCCGCATGCCCTTTTCCAAGGTGGTTGAGAGGCAGGCCGGGACGGGGCAGTACCATGGCGGCGCGATCGCCAGTCTGGTGGATGTTACGGGCGACTACGCGCTCATGATGTCCCTGGGATCGGCCGTGCCGACCATCAACTTCCGGGTTGACTATCTGCGGCCCGCCGGCGGGTCGGAAATCGTCGCGACGGCCCTGGTGCGTCGCGCGGGGCGATCTATCGCGGTCGTGGATGTCGACGTCGTGGATGCCGAGGGCCGCCTGGTCGCCGTAGGCCGGGGTTGCTACAGCACCTTGGCGGGCTAGTCGCGCCTCGCCCCGCGCCGGCCCTAACGTTCGAGCCGGCGCGCCACGGCCTCGGCGGCTTTCACCAGCGCCATCTTGTCGACCTTGTGCGTGCCGGCGACCGGCAGGGCGTCGAGAATCTCGAAGGCGCGCGGATGGCTGTAGGCGGGTCCCTCCCTCAGGGCGAAGGCCTTCAGGTCGGCCGCCGAGGGGCTCTGGCCTGGCGAGGGGACAATGAAAGCGATCGGAATCTGGCCCTTGATCTCGTCCTCCACGGGTACGACGGCGGCCTGATGAACGCCAGGATGGCGCTCGAGCATCTTCTCGACCTCACCGGGATAGACGTTCTCTCCTCCGCACACGAACATGTCGTCGGCCCGCCCGACAAAGTAGAAGAAGCCCTGGGCGTCGCGGCGCAAGACATCGCCGGTCACATACCATCCGTCATGAATCCGCTCTCCGGAGGCCTCCGGGAGATTGAGATAGCCCTCCAACAAGGCCGGGGTCTTCAGCTCAAGCACCCCCTGGTCCTCTGACGGGCCGCCCGTGAGACGCCAGCTGATCATGGGAAGTGGATGGCCCAGAGAGAGCAGCGGTCGCGGGTAACCGAGAGGATGGTCGCCGAAGATCGATGGCCCGGCCTCAGTGGAGCCGTATCCATTCTGGATGGCGGCGTTGGGAAAGAGTCCCGACACCCGTTCCACCAGGGCCGCGGTCAAGGGCGCCGAGGCGATGGTGATCTGGCGGACGCAATTGAGATCAAGGCTCGATACGAGATCGAGCTCTCGCGCCGCGAGGGCGAACATCGTCGGAATTCCGCTCAGCTTGGTGCAGCGGTACTTGGCGATCGCCTTCAGATAGTCGCGCGCGTCGAACCGCGGCATGAGCACGATCGGCACGCTGTTGATCAGCCCCAACGTGACGTTGAAGAGCCCGTTCATATGGTAGAGCGGCGCCACGACGATCGTCGTTTCGTCCGCGGCGTCGGTCCGGTGAAGCTCAAGCGCCCAAATCTGGCCGTCGTGAGAAAGCGGCACCCCTTTCGGTCGGCCCGTGGAGCCGGAGGTGTAGAGGATCTCGGCGATCTCACCCGTCTCGACCGGCTCGGCCGGGCCGCCGCCCGCGCCCCAGATGCCACGGAATGCGTCGGGATCGGTCGCGTCGATGGAGTAGGTCATCATGCCCGGCGGGACCAGGTGGCGGCGTTCCCGGTCCACGAGCACGGCGACAACGCCGGCGTCCCTGAGGATGTATGCAATGGTCTCGGCCGGAAGCTTGAAGTTGATCGGGACCACGACGAGGCCCGCGCGCATCACGGCGAGATAGGCGAGCACGAACTCGTAGGAGTTTTCCGCGGCGATGGCGATGCGATCCCCACGCGCGTAGCCGGCATGTTTCAGGCCGTCTGCAAGCGCGGCTATGTCGGCCGCGATCTGGCCGCGGGTGAAGCAGCGCTCGCCGCCTCGCAGGTCGATCACGGCCATGCCTGGCGGGTTCAGGTCGCCGGCGACGATATCGCCGAAATTGGTCAGTCGGGCCATGCCGCTACTCCTTGGTCGGACGCCCTTAGGGCTTCAGAAGAACCTTGCCGAAGACCTCGCGGTCCTCGAGCATGCGCTCGGCCTCGCCGGCGTCCTCCAGTGGCAGGATCTTGTCGATTACCGGCCGCAATCTTCCCTGATCGATGAGATCGAGCAGGGCTTCGAGGTCGGCTGGAGACCAACCGTTCGAGCCGATGAACCGGTGCTCGAAGGTCCACAGGAACCGCATGTCGGTCTTGACGTCGAACCCCGCCGTCGCCCCGCAGGTCAGGATCCTGCCGCCCAGGCGGACGCACCTTTGGGTGTCGACCCAGGTGTCGCCGCCGGTGAAATTGACCGCGACATCGACGCCGCCGCCGCCCGTCACCCTCGGCTTGCCATAGAGCTCGCGCACCGCCTCGGCGAAGTTCCGTTCGCTGTAGTTGATGCAATGGTCGGCGCCAATCTCCGCGAGGCGATCGACCTTTGACCGAGAGCTCGCACAGGCCACCACCTCGGCGCCGAACAGCTTCGCCAGCTGGACGCAGGCCGCCCCGACGCCGCCGCTCGCGCCGAGCACCAGCACCCGCTCACCGGCCGCCAGCCCGCCCTGGGTGATCAGCATTCGATAGGCCGTCCCATAGGCCAGGGGCAGCGAGGCGGCCGCCTCCAGATCGACACCGTCGGGGACAGCGATGAGTTGTCGGGCGGGTGCCGCCACGAACTCGGCCCGTCCGCCATGGCGGGTCTCACCGATCATCCCGAAACGATCGCCGCCACGCAGGACCGGATCGACCAGGACCCGGTCTCCGATGGACCAGTCGTTGACGCCGGACCCCAGCGCGACGATCTCGCCGGCGATATCCGAGCCCGTGATGATCGGCAGTCCGATCTTGATTCCGGGCATCCCGCGACGGGTCATGATGTCGTGATAGTTGACCGCGGTCGCCGCGATCCGCAGGAGCACCTCGTCCGACGCGGGGACCGGCGTCTCCCAATCGGTGACGCATCGAAGTTGGCCGCGGTCCCCGTGGCCCATCGTCAACGTCGCGCGCATTCGGAACTCCTCGCCTTCGGTCGCGACCCGCCGCGACACCGATGGAAGCCTAGGCGCTCGAGGAGGCGCCGACTGTTGCCAGGGGACCCGAGATTGATTGCAGCCGAAGCAAGCCATGCAGGGCGCTTAAGGTTTTTCCAGCCCCCCCTAGACTTGCCGGGAAACCGAGGGTTCGACTTCAAGGGTGCGGGGTTTCGCCGTATGCAGCTTGGCTGTCCGAAGGTGTAGCGTGCCGCGGTCGGATCGAACCCGGGGACTCGGATCTCACCTGATCCATTATCGTGTCGGAGCAAGGGCCTTGGCGATGCAATCACAGCGCGGCCAGACTTCCGAAACCGCGACGTCCGGCTCGGCGGATCGGCGGGCGGCGAGGACCAACGCGCCCCAGTCCCGCGAAACACCACCCGATATTCTGATCACCGACGAGACCCTCGTCGGGTTCGATGAGGCGAGCCTGGAGCGCGCGATTGACGATGGCGCGGCCGGCGTCCCGCGAGCCCAATCGCCCGGTCTTGATCTCCGCGGCGCCGCCGGTGCGCCGGCAAGGGGCCGCCCGGGCGGCCTCAGGCAGTTTCTCACCGGCGACGAGGGCGTCGGATACTGGGACTTCTTTCGGGCGACAGACCACCTGCTCGTATCGGTGACGGACGCGACCTATCGGGAGTCTGCATGGGTCACGGTCGCCGGCGACGGCTATTTCAAGCTACGGCTGCTCCTCTCGGGCGAGTTGCGCGACGAGGGTGGAAGCGCGGTGCTCAAGGGCCCCGAGGCCATGCTCTATCTCTCTCCCGGCGAGAGCCGCGGGGGCTATTTCATCGCTCCGGACATCGCGACCCGCATGCTTGTGCTCCATTTCCGGCGCGGCTTTCTGACCGATCACCTGGGTCTGGAGGCCGGTGAGGCCCCTGCCCCGCTGGATGGCGCGTTCGGGTCAGACCAGCCAAATGTGTCGGTCAATCTCAGTCTGACGCCCGACATGCTTAGGGCCGCGCGCAGCATCATCGATTCCCGCCACCGGCTCACGCGCGAGCTCCGCGCGCCCTTCCTCCGCTCGGTCTGCACCGAGGTTCTCTGCCTCCTCATCAGCGATCTGGCGACCCGGGAAACGGCCCGGCGCGCCACGTCGCGGCTCAGCGGCAAGGACATCAATCGGGTGACGGAGGCCCGGGACTACCTGGCCCAGCACTTTGCCAGCCCCCCCCGTATCCCTCAGCTCGCCGCCATGGTCGGCGTCAATCAGACCAAGCTCAAAAAGGGGTTTCGCGAGCTCTTCGGCGAGACCGTCTATGACTACGTCATCCGGTGCCGGATGGATCAGGCGTCCGAACTGCTCTTGTCCAAGAATTACAGCGTCAGCGAGGTGGCCTATCTCGTGGGCTACGAGTACCCGGCGAATTTCACCTCAGCCTTCAAGCGGCACTTCGGGGAATTGCCGAAGGCGTGGCGGGCCTCCTGAGGGCGAGGCGCCGGACAATGGAATGAGGTCGGATCGCAATAGCCGTACGCCGCACCGGCGCGGCCGCCTGTCATAGGGTCAGCACCCGTCAGGCGGCTCGATAGCGCCCATCGAGAATGCGACTTGAGCTCAGGACCCGACTCCATGCGGACCGGCATCGATCATCTGGTTTCCCTCGTCGAGGACCTCGAGCGGGCCAGAGCCGCGGCGCGGCGCCTCGGCTTTCAGATCACTGAGCGGGGCGTCCATCCCGGGCGGGGCACCGTCAATTCGCTGATCATGCTTCCCGACTGCTACTGGGAGCTGCTGGCCCTGTCGGAGCCCCGCCCGCAGAACCTCACCTACCGCAACCAGCTGGCCCGTCGCGGCGGCCTGGCGGGATGCGCGTTCGCCACCGACGATCTGGCGCGCTCTCGCGCCAGGGCCGCGTTAGACGGTGTCCGACTGGGCGAGGGCGTGGAGATCAGTCGGCCGGTTTCGTTCGGAGATGAAGAAGATGTGGCCAGATTCCAGATCGCCGACGCGCGGGTCGCCGCACCGTTCGAGGCCTTCTTCTTCTTCTGCAACCAACGCACGCCGGACCTGGTCTGGCGCTCTGAGTGGCTCGACCACCCCAACGGCGCCGTCGCGATCAGCGCCCTCCATGTCGTATTCGACGAAGATGAGGCCGTAGTGCGGGAACTGGCGGCCATGGCCGATGGGGCCGTGGCGTCCAAGGAAACCGGGTTCGTGGTGACGTCCAGCCACCTCCCCCGAATTCATTGCCTATCGCCGCAGAATTTCCAGCTCATGTTCCCCGGATCGGGGCCCGGCCCGCGCAATCCCCACATCGCCGCGATGGAGGTAAGGGTTCGCGACCTTCGGCGGACCCGGGATCTGTTGGATCGGGCCGGCGTCCCGACGCAAGCGAATGCGGACCGCGTCTGGGTCGCTCGGCCCGACCTCGGCGAGGGTCTGATCGTCTTCGCCGAGACCCCTTAGCCCCAGGTTCGCGATCGAAGGCTAGGGCCGAAGGGTCCGCCCTCAGAGGGGCAGCGCCGTCGTGAACTTGATCTGCTCCATGGCGAAGGACGAACTGACATCGGCGAGCGAAGCTGTGAGGATCAGCCGCTTGTAGAACCGGTCATAGGCGGCGATGTCGGTGACGATGACCTTCAGCAGATAGTCGGTGTCCCCGCTCATCCTATAGAACTCGACCACCTCGGGAAGCGCCGCGGCCCCTCGTCCGAACTGATCGATCCAGCCGCGGTCATGGCTGTTCGTGCGGATGGATACGAAAACCACGAGCCGCATGTCGAGACGGTGGCGGTCGAGCAGGGCCACCCGCTTGTCAATCACGCCCAAGGCCTCGAGCTTCTTGATCCGTTTCCAGCAGGCGGTCTGGGATAGCCCGACGCGTTCCGCCAGGCCGGCGATGGGGACCGTCGCGTCGTTCTGAAGCTCGCGCAGAATTCGCCGATTTTGAGAATCTAGAATTTTCTCCATCAGAACGATGGGAAAGGAGAACGAGACCTCCCCCCGTCCCCAACAAGGGCCGCGACTATAGAATCCGGCGCCCAGGACTCCGGGCGATTGTGTCCCCGCAACAACCGCGAGGGCCCATGTTCGACCAATTCACCCGCCATCCCCACTCCGTTGGGGAAACCTACGCCCAACACTTCCGCATGGCCTGCGGCTTCGCGAGCGCGATGATCCTTGCGGGCTGCGCCTGCCTCGTTCATGCGGTCCTGCCCTTCCTGTTCGAGCGTACGGCGAGCGACTGCGTCGACCGCCTCCATGGCGTGATGAAGCGGCGACTGGCGGGTGGTCCCGCCACGAGCACCCGCCGTTGATCGCGGCCCCGCGATCGCGGGGGGTCAGGGCCAGTCTGTCCACCGTCCTTGGCGTCGTCTCCATCGGTGCGCTTGCGCTCTCGTGCCCGCCGCTGGGACGCGCCAGCGGAGTTCCGGCGCCGGTGATCGCGGTCTTCGGGGGAATGGTCCTCGGAGCGCTTGTGAGCTCTCCAGCCTTCAGCCGCGGTCTGGCGGTTTGGTCCAAGGCCGGACTGAAGACAGGCGTGGCCTTGATGGGCGCCCAGGTCGCCTGGAGCGAACTGCTCCTGCTTGGCCCCCTCGTCGCGGCGGCCAGCGGCGTCATCGTCGCCACAAGCCTGGCGGCCTGCGCCGCCGTCGGGTTCGCCGCAGGGCTTCCGATCGTGGAAGCGCTGATTTGCGCCTGCGCCGTCTCCATCTGCGGCGCCTCCGCGGCGATCGCGGCGGCCAGCGTCCTGCCCGGCGGGACTGAGACCCGGCGAACGACGGCCCTGGTGGTGGTCGGCGTGAACATACTCTCGACCCTCGCCATGGTGGCCTATCCCTATCTGGCGGCACGACTTGGCCTGTCGGACCGTCAGGCCGGCGTCTTCCTGGGATTTTCCATCCATGACGTCGCTCAGGTTGTCGCCGCCGGCGCATCGGTGTCGCCATCGGCGGCCACGGCGGCGGCGCTCACGAAGGTCTCCAGGGTGCTCTGGCTGGGTCCGGCGCTCATGGCCGTCGCCCTCGCCGCTCGCCGAATTGGCAAACCTGGTGGCGCCCCAGCAAGCATGGGTGTCGCAGCCCCGCCCGGCTTCATTTGGGGCTTCGCCGCCCTGCTTGCGGCTCGAAATCTCGAACTGCTGCCGTCGGGCCTCCTGGCCGCGATCTCCGAACTGTCAAAGTTCCTGCTCCTGGCGGCGGCGTGCGCAATCGGCGCGCAAGTGTCGCCGCGTGAATTCCTCCGGCTTCGGGCGCCTCTCGCGACGACCTTGATCGCGGGCACTGGAATGATCGGCGCCATCGGACTCGCCGCCAGCCTCCTGCTGGCGCGCTAGGCCGTAACCGAAGCCAGGGCCGCGCCTAACGCGCCAGCGCGATCAGTTCGATTTCGATCCGCGCATCCACCAGCAGGGTGGCGCAAATGCTCGTGCGGGCCGGAGGATCGACGGGGAAGAATTCCCGGTAGATCGTGTTGAACTCCGGGAAATCACGCTTGTCGGCCAGGATGATGTTCACCTTGACGACGTCCATCGGCTCGCTGCCGGCAAGCTTCAAGGTCTCTACGAGTTGCTCCAGGACGAAGCGCGCCTGCGGGCCAATGCCCCCGGCGACGATCTCGCCGTCATCCGTCATCGGCACCTGACCGGAGCAGAAAACCAAGCCCGCCGCCTTCACCGCCTTGCAAAGCGGAAAGCGCTCATAGCTTCCAATCGTCGTCCGTGCGGGGTTGGTCATGCCTTGCCTTCTCAATTCGAACAGTTTCGGGAAGGTACAACCTCGACTTCCGATCAGACCATCCCATCCGGCGCAAGCTCAATGGCGCCCGACGCGGGAGCGCCAGCCACCCCGTCCGGGGCCGGTCTCGGGCTGTCGGTTGGCCGGCCGCCAGTCCGGCGGCTGAAAAGACGCCGCCCGAGAGGCTCGACACTCTCGGGCGGCAGTTCAGGTGCGCAGTGGGGAGGAAGACATGCGCACCAAGGCAGAGATTCAGGAATTCAAGGGGACGCCGATCACCCTTGCGCCCGGTGTCGCCGGCCGGGCCGCGGATGCCACGGTCTGTCCGTCCAACCTTGTGCCAAGTCAGACCACCCCGCGGCGGACTGCGCCCGCAGCTCGGGAACGTCGGCGGACGGGCGTGCGCCGGGCCGCCGTCATAGCGCGCCTCGACGCGCGTCCTGGATCAGGGTGCGCAGGCGATCGAGGCCTTCGAGCATGTTGCCTTCCGGCGGTCCGAACGAGAACCGCACCCACTGACGGAGCGGTGACGGCCCGCGACGCATACGCCCGGGATTGATATCAAAGTAGGGGCCCGGGACCACCATGACCCGTCGCGCGAGCGCGTGCGTGAAGAAGGTCATGGCGTCATCCAGGGGGGCCGGAAGGTTCTCCACCGAGCCCCAGAGATAGAAGGTGCCCCGCTGCGCCGCCGGAAAACCTATTCCGAGCGCGCGAAGCTGGTCGAGCATGAGACGCCGTTTGCGAGCGAACGCCGCGCGCACGGCCGTCGTTTCCTGATCCATCAGGGCCGGATCCAGGAGGCCCGCTACAGCCTGTTGCACCGGAACGCTCGCGCCGCCATCGATCGCACTCGCCGCGCGACCGAGGGTTTCGATGATGTCGCGCGGGCCAACCGCCCAGGCGAGGCGCAGGCCGGGGTAGCGGAGGTTCTTCGTCACGCCGTCCACCAGGAGCACGGGATCGGCGTCGACGTCGTCGACAAAGGCCGAGGCCGAGACCGGTCCGTCCGCCCCGGCCCCCTCCTCGTCGAAGATATAGTGCGAATAGAACTCATCTACGACGGCAAGGCAGCCGCGCGCCCGGCACATGGCCACCACCCGATCCAGGTCATCTCCTGCCAGGAGTTGACCGGTGGGGTTGTTTGGATTGGAGAACAGCACAGCGCCCAGGCCATGGCTCTCGACCGCTGCGGCGACCATCTCGGCCGTCAGGCGGAACCCGTCCTCGGCCTGGGTTCTGATCGCCACCGGCGTCAAACGGTGCCTGTGGTAGTCGAGCATGTCCTCGTAGGCGGTGTAGTCGGGAACGACGTAGCCGACATTGACCGGCCCAAGCACGGCGAGGATGCGCGAGAGCATCAGTCTGCCGCCCTGGGCGATCGAAACGTTCTCCTTGGCGTACTTCGAAGTCCGCCCCTGGCGGTAGGTCAGGTTGTAGTGGTCCGCGACCGCCTGCCTCAGCGCATCGACACCGTTGACCGGCCCATAGGCCAGATCCTGCGGCGCAACCTCAATCTGCGAAAGGCGGGGCGGCGCCCCGTCGAGGTCGCCGACCTCCGGCTGCCCTTGCCCAAGGTTGCTCCAATCGGGATTGCCGTTGAAGAACCCGCGCTTGCTGGCTTCCGCCATCACATGGATGACGCCCATATAGGGAATGTCCCGGACCAGGCCTGCGGGGAGGTGGGGGTGGGTGGACATCACGATTCCTTCGAAGAGCGACCGACAATTTGTGTCTGCATCGCCGACATGTCCTCGATTAGCCTGGATCGCCGGCCGGGTTTGTTGGCATCGGAAGCCTGAGCATTGAGGTTGCGGTTTGCCCGCCAGATCATGGCCGCCTCGTGAATAGCCGCCTCAGCCCGTCGCCCCCTCGAATTCGGCTTTCGTCGTGGTCTTGACCTCGACGAGAGAGTCACTGTCGGCCGGAGGGGGGAGCGTCAGGGGCGACTTGCCTCGACTGATGTCGAACCCATGCGGATCGGTGATGGCAGGTGGACCACTCCGGCGCCGCTGGACCAACGGGTGGCTGTGGACGTGAGGGCGAGCACTGGGCGCCAGTTCCGGGGCCATCCTGCAGGACCACCATCGGTGGAGGAGGCTCTATGCTGAGACCTCCGGGGCCCCCGACGCGACCTGACCCGGGCTCTCAACGTGGCCGAGACCGACACGGCGACCTGGCTCGCAAGACCCTGGGCACGGCGACGGCAGCTACGCGACCACCTCGCCAGCGCCTCGACCACACCGCGACGGACGAGGTGAAACCCCGACCTAGAGCGCCGACAGTAACACCTCTTCGAGCGGCCTGCGGACCGCCGGCTGCACGACCGGACCGTGCCCGATGCGAAGAAGTAACTGAGGCCACCCGCGAAGGCCTGCCAGATTCTTGAGAGCCGGCCGTAGCTCGTCGACCTCAATCGGCTGGTTCATGTACGCGGCCGTCATCCCAGCATCCGTGACCTGCAGCAGCATTTGCACATGCGCCACGCCCGCGGCCAGCCAATGCCGTACATCATCGACATCCGTCGCCACGACAATCAACGCTGGCGAACCCGCGGAAATTTCCTGGTCCTTCGCGCCAACTCCCTCGCCGATGTCGAACGTGCGGATCACCAACCCACCGGTCGCCGACAGAACATCGGGCATGCCAAAGTTTGAACCGGACATCCCATCACGCGACGCGCTCCTTCGGGAATGCACCCACGAACCGAGTTCCCGCCGGAACCGGGGATCGGCGAACTGGACTCGATCGCCCTCACTGACCAACGACGCGACACGGCTCTTCACAGTGGGATCGGACAGGAAAGCCAACTCGACGCCTTCCTGGGCGGCGATCTTGCCTAACTTGCTCTGCAGGCCATCGGAACATGGCCCTCCAACGCCCTACGAGTGGTCCGTCGCCGAACAATCGCTTCGAACAGGGCGAAATCCTTTGTCGCGGGCCCGCGTCCTCCGAGTGAAGCGCGAGCGAGCAGGTCAGGCTCACTCTCGTCCGGCGTCAGCTCGAACTCACCCTCGTATCCGAAGCGCCGCATCGCCACCCGGAGAATGCCCAGCGCGGCGCCACATGAAATGACAAGTGCGCGATCGTGCGGATCGACCACCGCCAATGCACGACGACGGTCGGCCCAAAGCTCAACTGCGCCACCGGATAATCGAAAGAGCCAGGGCTGAGTGTTGTGACCTGACGGCGCCAAGATAGCGTACCGAAGCAAGAACCGTAGCTTCTCGCGATCAGGACCCGCCTCTGGATAATCCGCCTCGTTGATCCGCCACTCGGTGGATGGATCGCTCACATCTACCTCCTGTTCCGCAACGCTTGCCATCGGCTTTGTTAAACTCGCCGCAGTCGCTGACTCTAGCTCATATGGCGCCATTCTTTATCCTCCCACTGCTTCTGCGCCCGGTTTGCAGTGTGGCCTGCGAGGAGCCAACTCGGGCTCACCCTGGACAGGGTCGCGCTTTTGGCTGTGCTGTTGGCGCTGCGCCTGTCCAGTCTGCGACGCACACCATCGTCGGGATTCGGGCCTACGGGCTCATCGCGCTACGTCGCTCGAAAGCCCCTGTCCGGTCTCCCCGGCAGGACGCTGACCGATCCGGCCCCGGCGGCGAGGCTCAGCGCGACCGGACAGCGTTGGGCCGTCTGGCGTTCGCGCTGGGCTGCGAAGACAAACGCAACCTCGGTTTCCGTGGCCGCCGCGCGGCCTGCAGTGCCGATCGTTTCGGTCCTGGCAGGGTTCGCGTCAGGACTTCGAGGGCTCGCTCACGTTTCGCAACGACATAAGCCGCCGCTCGCGGTGACTGTCGGCGTCCCGGCGGTTGCGCTGTTTTACGTGACCGTAGCCGCGGATCTTCAAGGGCCCCTCGGCGAGGTCGCAGGCCAGGTCATAGGTGTGCGGATCAAGCGCACCCACCAGTTCGGCCACCAGCGCTTCGTATTCATCCCGGTCGGCGACCTCGGCGCGTCTCTCGCCAGTCCAGCCGAACGGATCAAGTCCGGTGCCACGCAGATGGCGCAGGGCGGCCAGGAGCCGGAGCGGCCCATCGAGCCAGGCGCCGAAACTGAGCTTGCGAGGAATCCCGGTCGCCTTGTCCACCTTAGCGAGCAGAGGCGGCGCAAGATGATAGGTCATCCGCGCGCCTCTGCCGAAGGCCTGTTCGATCTCCAACTTGAAGCTCGGCGCCGTCAGGAGACGAGCTACCTCGTACTCATCCTTGTACGCCATCACCTTGTGCGCCGCCCGCGCCACCGCCCAAGCAAACCGATCCGACTGTGCGCCCATGACCTTGCGGTCCGCGGCTGCCGCCCCCTCGACGAGGCGCCGATAGCGGCGGGCGTACCGCGCGTTCTGGTAAGCTGTCAGATCGTCGGCCCGGCCTTCGATGAAGGCCTCCAGGCTCACCGGTACTGCCGGCGGATCAGCCACCCCGGCGGCCCGCTTCACCGGGTCAAGGTCGACGGCGGCGCACCGTCCCCACTCGAACGCCAGCTCATTCATCGAGACAGCGACGCCGTTGAGTTCGATCGCCAGGCGAAGGGACGCGTGGGAGATGGGAATCCACCCTTTTTGAAAGGCATAGCCAAGAACCATCAGATTGGCCGCGACAGCGTCTCCAAACAGGCCCTCTGCGAGCTTCTGAGCGTCGAGGAACTCGGCATGACCGGGCGACAGGTGAGCCGAAACGGCTTTGGCCAGGTCTGTGGGATCAAGTGGAAGGTCCGGGTCGAAGACGAACTGGGCCGTCGGCGCCAGGTGCGTGTTGACGATCGCACGGGTACGACCTGCTCTGAGGCGTGACGTCGTTTCGCGTTCGCTCGCCACCTGCATGTCGCAGCCCAGAAGAACGTCTGCCTCCCCGACCGCTATCCGCGCCGAGCAGATGTCCTCTTGGCGTGCGGCGATCTTGACGTAGCTGACCACAGCGCCGTTCTTCTGGGCCAGACCGATGGAGTCCAGCACGGAAACGCCGAGGCCATCCAGGTGGGCGGCCATGCCCATGATCGCGCCCACAGTGACGACCCCCGTCCCGCCAATCCCGGTGATGATGATCCCATGGGCTTGGTGCAGGGGCGCCGCGCGCCCCGGGGCTTCCATCTGCGGGGGAAACGGAGGCAAGGGTGGCTTGCCTCCGCCGACTCGGCCGGTCGACGTCACGGATACAAAGCTGGGACAGAACCCGTCCGAACAGGAGTAATCCTGGTTGCACATGGTCTGGTTGATTGTCCGCTTGCGGCCCAGATCCGTCTCCAGCGGCTCTATGGCGACACAGTTGGACACCTGTCCACAGTCACCGCAGCCCTCGCAGACGGCGCTGTTGATATACATTCGGCGCGCGGGAACGGGCGCCGTGCCACGCTTGCGACGCCGGCGCTTTTCTGCGGCGCAGGTCTGGTCATAGATGATGGCCGTGACGCCCGGGACCGCGCTTAGAGCCCGTTCGACGGCGAGAAGCTGGTCGCGCCGATGGACGGAAGCCCCAATCTTCCCAAGCGGCGCCGTGGCGAAGCGCTCGGGCTGCTCGGAGACGATCTCTATGCGGCAGACACCCTCGGCGGCGAGTTGCCGCGCGATTTGTTCGACCGTCGGGGCGCCGTCCACCGGCTGTCCGCCGGTCATGGCCACGGCGTCGTTGTAGAGGATCTTGTAGGTTATGTTGACGCCGGCGGCGACCGCCGCTCGGATCGCCAGAGAGCCGGAATGGGCGTAGGTCCCATCCCCAAGGTTCTGAAAGACATGCCTCGTTTCGCTGAAGGGCGCCTGGCCGATCCAGTTTGCGCCCTCCCCACCCATGTGGAGCGCGGGTTCGGTCTGCATCTGCGGCGTCCAGACGGCCATCCAGTGGCACCCGATGCCCGCAAGCGCCCTGGCGCCATCGGGTACTCGCAACGACCGGCTATGTGGGCAGCCGGCGCAGAAATAGGGAATCCGCGGCGCTCGGCCGGTTTCGGCGGGGCCGTGCTCGAGTCGAGCATTCAATTCGGCGAGGGCCGCCGCCACCCGTTCGTTAGGGGCCCGCGCCAAGAGATGCTCGGCCAGGCGACGGGCGATGAACACAGGCTCGAGCTCACCGGCGATGGGTATCAGGGGCTGTCCGCTCTCCCCGTGCTTGCCGAACACCCTGGGCCGCGCGCCGCGCGGCTGGTTGTACAGGATGTCCTTGATCTGGGTCTCGAGGATCGGTTCCTTTTCCTCGATGACCAGAATCTCCTTCAGGCCCCGGGCGAACTGAAGGAGCCCTTGCCGCTCCAAGGGCCAGACCACCGCGGGCTTGAAGAGCTTCAGACCGAGCCTTGCGGCATCGGCCTCACCGATCCCCAAATAGGCGAGGGCCTGCAAGACATCCTGATAGACCTTGCCGGCGGCGACGAGCCCGATGTCGGCGCCGGCATCGCCGAAGACGATCCGATTGACCCCATTGGCCCTGATGAAGGCCTCGACCGCGGGCAGTCTCCAGGTAAGCATGCGAGCCTCCTGTTCAAATCGATCGTCGGGCCAGCGCATGCCGATGTCGCCAGGCGGTCCTGAAAAATCGGTCGGCAGACAGTAGCGCCCACGCTCCGGACCAACCTTGATCGACGCCGAACAGTCCATGTGGTGGGGCAGGACCTTCAGGCCCGCCCAGAGGCCCGAATAGCGCGAAAGAGCCCAACCAAAGAGACCGAGGTCCAGGACCTCCTGAATGTCGCTGGGCGCCAGGACCGGCACCTTCAGCGCCATCAGCGCCGGTTCGCACTGATTGCAGGTGTCGGACGACTTGGCCGCATGGTCGTCACCAACCACAGCCAGCACGCCGCCATGACGGGCGACGCCCAGGGTGTTGCCGTGCCGGATCGCGTCACCGCTGCGGTCCAGGCCGGGGTTCTTGCCGTACCAAAGCCCGAAGACGCCGTCACAGGTCGCCTTGCCGAAAGTGGAGACCTGCTGAGAGCCGATCAGCGCCGTCGCAGCCAGATCCTCATTCAATCCCGGCCGGAAGACGATCTGGCCGGCGTCAAGCTCCCGCTTCGCGCGCCAAAGGGCCTGGTCATAGGTCCCAAGGGGCGAACCTCGGTAGCCGCTGATCAAGCCCGAAGTATTCAACCCACTCGCGACGTCACGCCACCGCTGCTCCAGGGGAAGCCGGACCAGGGCCTGAATCCCTGTCAGATAGACTCGGCCCTCACGCTGCTCGTACTTGTCCTGGAGGCTTACAGGCTTGCTCATGCGCAGTGGCCGAAAGCCGGCGCCTGGTAGGGTTGCGGATAGGCGGCGGCGGACGCCTCCCTATCTCCGGCCGAGAATAAAACGCACATCTCCATCCTTTCCCTGGCAGCGCGAGCGCCTGAGGCCGCGTCCCCATCAGCCACGGCGCGCCGAAGGGGCCCCCGCTGAGGCCGCAACGAAAACCGACCATATCGATTGTTATCTGACGCGTGCGTTAGTTTACTGTCAAGGCGAGACCGCTCCAGCCGGGCGCAGGACGGAGCATGGCATTGCAGCGCCCGCATGCGCGGGGCGCAAATACAGAGCTAGAGGACGATCTTCGAAACGTCGGGGGCCAGGGACTTCGAGGGCTTGGAGCTCAACGCCCTTTCAAGCAGTTGGGACATGGCCTCGGCCAGCTGGCGGCTGTCCCAGGCTCCGCCGTATTGGAACCAACGGGGGACCCAATTGATCGCGCCGAGGATGACGAATACGGCGAGCTTCGGATCACAATTGGCGATGCTGCCATCCTCGATACCCGTCCGCACCAGGGCGCGTAGTTCGTTTTCGTACTGGTCGCGCTTCCCCACGATGACGTCTCGATCCTCGGGCAGAAGCGCTGATTCCTCCGTGAGGACGACGCAACAGCTCAACTCGTCGATCATCTCTTCAAGATAGCCCCGCAGCGCGAGCCGCAGCTTTGAGCGGGCATCCAGATCTGTGCGTTGAGCTGCGCTCAGGCTCTTGAACGCCGCCTCTATCGCCCGGTCGAAGCAGGCCCTCAGCAGCGCCTGCTTGTTTGGGAAGTAATAGTAGAGCGTCGCCTTGGTAAGGCCGAGCTTGCCGGCGACATCGTCCAGCGAAGTGCCATGGAACCCATGCTTGTTAAAGGCTAGCGCCGCCTCACGAAGGAGCACGTTGCGTTTGAGCTCATGCTGCTCATCACGGGACTTCGGAGAACTTTTCCAGCTGGGTTGGGGCACGTCGAAATCCAGAATTGATCGCCAGTGGGTAGCACGGGTCGTACCGGGCAAACAACAGACCCTCTCGACAGTTATCTAACTCTAGCGTAGGTATGAGTCCTGTCGGAGGCTTTCCAGTCGGCCTGAGTCGACCGCGCCCAGTCCCCGACAGAGGCCAAGCCCCGCTCCCCGCCCGCAGAAGCCCCTGGCCTGCGGCGTTGGACCCATCGTGAAAGACGCCCCATGGACTTCAACCTTTCTCCAGATCAGCAGCGGCTCCAGGATCAGGTCGCCGCCTTCGCCGCGAGCGAGATCCGTCCCGTGGCCGAACGCCTGGATGCCGAGGGCAAGGTGCCCTTGGCGTTGTTCGCCAAGCTTGCTGACCTTGGGGTCACCTCGATCCCTTTCGCGCCGGAATGGGGCGGCATGGGCCTGGGCGTCTTCGACATGGTCTTGGCCCTGGAGCAGATCGCCCGGGCCGACCAGTCGCTCGCGGTCACTACAATGGTCAGCGTGGCCACCGGGCTCACCCTCCAGCGCTTTGGCAGCGAGGAACAGAAGGCCCGCTTCCTTCCCGACATCGTCAGCGGCGCCAAACTCTGCTCCATCGCCGGGACGGAGCCAAACGCGGGATCCGACACCAGCGGATTCACCACCAGCGCTCAATTGATCGACGGCCAATGGAGGATCGACGGCGAGAAGGCGTTCATCACAAATCCCGGGACGGACATCAGCTCCTTCGCCCTTGTCCTGGCGGTGACGGGTCAGCGCGACAGTGGCGCCAAGACCTTCACCCTCTTCCTCGTCCCCAATGGCGCGAGCGGCTACACCGTGGGCAAGGCGTATGACAAGCTGGGCTGGCGCTCGTCGGACACGCGACCCCTCTATTTCGACGGCTGTGAGATCGCGCCCTCCCTGGTGGTCGGCGAGGCGCACCAGGGCCGCCATATCCTCCATAAGGGTTACCAGCAGGCCCGACTGTTCCTGGCCGCTTCGTCGTTGGGCCTGGCGCAGGCCTGCCTTGACGAGTCGCTGGCCTACGCCAAGCAACGGCGGGCCTTCGGCGTCACGCTCGGCGGCCTGCAGCTCGTGGCGCAGATGGTGGCCGAGATGGCGCTCAAGGTGGAAACGGCCCGCCTGCTCGTCTATCGCGCCGCCACGCTTTCGGACCAGGGCCAAGCCTCACTGAAGGACCTGGCGCTCGCCAAGTGGCACGCGACAGAAGTCGGCAACGAGGCCGCGAACCTGGCCATTCAGGTGCATGGCGGTTGGGGGTTCATGCAGGACTGTCCCGTCTCCCGCTACCTGCGGGACAATCGAATTTGCACCATCGGCGACGGATCGAGCCAGATCCAGCAGCTCATCGTCGCCCGAGAGCTGGGGCTGGAAGCCGCGTTCGGGCGTCGGCCCATCGCGTGACAACTCCAGGCTCCTCGAGGGCGGTAGCCTTCAGCTGGCCCGAGCCCCACATCGCCTTGGCGAAGCTGACGCGCGCCAGCGAGATGAACACCTTGACGCTGGAGCTTCTCGACGAGCTCGACAAGGCCGTGGACGAAGCCTTCCGCCATGGCGCGCGCGCCCTGATCATCACCGGGTCGGGCCGGGCGTTCTGTTGCGGGGCGCACCTGCGCTACTTCACTGACCCCGAGTCTCCGATCGGCGTTTCAAGCCTCTCGATCCGGGACAACTACCTCGCCCGCATCGCTAGGCTGTTCGACAAGCTCGAGACCATGCCCTTCCCGGTGATCGCCGCAATCAATGGCTTCGCGCTCGGCGGGGGCTGCGAACTGGCCCTGTCATGCGACTTCCGGATCATGGCGTCTCAGGCGATCATCGGCCTGCCCGAGACCCGCATTGGCGCAACGCCGGGCGCGGGCGGCGTTCAGAAGCTGCAGCGGTATGTGGGGCGGGGCAAGGCCCTGGAATGGATTCTTCTCGGCAGCCACCTTGGCGCAGAGGCGGCGGAGGACGCCGGGCTCCTCTTCGCCAGGACCGAGGCTGAAGACCTCATGCCCTGCGCATTGGCGCTTGCACGGCGCGTCGTGAGTCTCGCCCCCAACGCCCTGGCCCAGGCCAAGATGTCGCTTCATGTATCAGGCGACGTCGATCTGCGCACCGCGCGCCGCTATGGCCTGGAGGCCCTGTCGCTGCTGGTGGGTCAAGCCGAATGGCGAGAGGGCATGACCGCGTTCGCCGAGAAGCGCGCGCCTGACTTCTCGGGCCCCGGCGACTGGGGGCGCTGAGGAGTGTCCCCTCTCGACAGCTTCCTCGACGGCGTGCGCGTCATCGACTTGACCCGCCACCTGCCCGGCCCCCTTGCCACGCAGCTACTCAGCGACATGGGAGCCGAGGTCGTCAAGATCGAGCCCCCCGGCGGCGAGGAGATGAGGCAGATCGGGCCAGAGGGATCCAATGGGCGGTCCGTCTATTTCGACGCGGTCAACGCCGGCAAGATTGGCTTGCGGCTCGATCTTCGGGCTCCTGATGACCGCGCGACATTCCTGGAACTGGTGGAATGGGCCGACGTCCTGGTCCACTCCTTTCGACCCGGCGTCATGGAGCGGCTGGACCTGGCCGACGCCATGCTCGCGGCGCGCAATCCCCGCCTCATCCGCTGCGCGATCACCGGCTACGGCGAGACCAGCCCCCTGCGCGCCGCGGCTGGGCATGACGCGAACTATCTCGCCTTGTCCGGCATACTGGACCGCAATGGTCAGGTGGGTCCCGCCTTTTTCGACCCACCGGTCGCCGACGTAACAGCCGGCCTCTTCGCCAATATCAGCATCCTGGGTGCGCTTCGTTCGCGCGACCGGACCGGGAGAGGTTTCCATCTGGACCTGTCGCTCGCCGACGCCGTGATGCCCCTGCAGGCCTTTCAGCTGACGGAGCTGGACCGGCTGGGGCACGTGCCCAAGCGTCAAGGAGAGCTTCTCAACGGGGGCGCCGCCTTCTACCAGATCTACGAGACCGCCGATCATCGTCACATGGTCGTGGGCGCTGTCGAACCCAAGTTCTGGGCGCGGTTCTGTCTGGCCGCCGGCCGGCCGGATTGGGTCGCTCGCCAGTCGGACCCGATGCCGCAAACGGACCTTCGGGCCGAGCTCGGCAGCTATTTCGGAGCCAAGACCCTGAGCGAGCTGCTGGCGAACTTCGAAGCCATTGATTGTTGCGTCTCGCCGATACTCGACCTCCAGGAGGCGGTGGCCTCGGAGCATCACCGCACAAGAGGGCTGCTAAAGGTCGGCGAAGAGGGCCTGCAGGCCCTCTTTCCTGTCCTGGTGGACGAGATCGCCCCCTCCCCTCGCCCGTCGTTCCAGGAGGCCGACGGCGCCCGTCACATCCTGGATGCGAGCTCGTCATGCCCGGCCCCGGATAGCCGACCGCGGCCGCCGCCAGAAGCAGGCTCGGCCGGCGAAGGGGATGGACACCGCCCGGGGGTCTTGCGGGCCGCAGCGCCGGCAGGCGACCGGCCCGCCTAGAGCACTGTAGGATCGGGCATGGTCGCCGGCCCAGATCGCGATGCAGTTCAGGAATTCAGGTCGGCCACAGGAGGACGGCGTCCGACCCTAGGGCGTCGATACGAAGTAATCATAGGCCAGGCGCGACACTTCGGCGATGGCGCGCTCCCTCGCCTCGCGCGGCTGGTCGCTCTTCTTGATGTAGGCGGCGATCACCAGCCGTCCACGGCCATTGGGAAGGGTCACGATCCCCACGGCGTTGACGCTTCCACCCATCGTCCCGGTCTTGTAGGCGACCCTGACGTCCTTCGGGAGCAGTCCAGGAATGCGCATCGGCCCGGTCTTGCAGCGCCCCATGATGTCGAGCAGCAGCTCCGTGCTTGGCGCCGACAGGGCCAGACCGGTCGCGATCCTCGTGAGCAGGAGGGCCATGGCGTCGGGGGTCGAGGTGTCCCGCACGTCGTCGTCATAGGCAGGGTTTGGGTGAATCGCCAGTTCCCAGAAATTGGGATTGCGCCGGGAGAGGTCTGCGATCGCCTGCTTGTAGGGACCGGGGCCAAGCCCGAAAAAGCCGCGCATGTGACCCAGGGTGTCGCGGTCCACCCGCTGATCCTCGATGTCCTGCGTCCTGAGCCAGGCCGTGACCGCGCCGGGACCGCCTGCCAGTTCCGTGAGCACGTCGGTGGCCGTGTTGTCGCTGTGAACCAGCATGAGCTCGATCAGGTTGGCCAGGGACATCGATAAGCCAGGGTGTGGAAAATTCGCGGCCAGCAGGCCTCCTGGGACCACCTTGTCCGGTGCGACCAGAGTCATCTGCTCCAGGCTGAGCTCGCCTTTGTCGACCTTGGCCAGCAAGGCTCCGGCCAGTGCGATCTTGAACGTGCTCGCCATCGGAAACCGCTCATCGCCCCGGATCGACATGTGACGGCCCGTTTCGATATGCACGATAGAAACGCCCATGACGCCATCTGCCAAGGCGGCCAGGCGGTTCAACTCGGTCAGGACGGCCTCCTGTCTCACGGCCTTGCCTTCCTTCGAGGGGCGGGTTGTGGCCTCAGCCGCCAGGGCCCCCGGACCCGCGACGCAGACGGCAAGGCCGATACAGGCGGCCAACGCCAGTGTTCTGAAGCCCATCGCGCTCAGTCCCATTGTTACGAACCTTCGCATTAGCTCACGGTCAGGAAATCTCGTAGTGGAAGTCGGTGATACGGCCTTCGGGATCATCCCGGAAGCGCACGTCCACCCGCGCCCCGGGCTGGAGCTTGGCCGCGGCGGCCGGGACATCAGACAGGTCAAGGCCGCGCACGAAATTCAGCAGGGCCGTGCTCGCCCCCTCAAGCCGCACATAGGCGATGGCGTAAGGTGGCGGCGGCAGGTGGTCGAAGGCGGCCGTCACGATGGTGGCCGCCTCGATGACCCCGCGATGACCAACCTCCACCCAGCTGTCGCAGCGCTCAAAACTGCTTTCGCAATAGGCGCGGGGCGGGACATAGGCGATCCCCGATTTGCTGCATCTTGAGGCCAGGATCTTCCGCTCGCGAAGCGCATTCAGGAACTGCGATGCGACAAGGCCCGCAGAATAGTTGTAGCGGACGTGCCATTCGCCCGGGATGATCACATCGGCCTGGGGGGTAAGCTGGTTCATCAGAAATTCCTCGCAGGTTGGTTCAGGCGTCGTCCGAGAGGACGGTGCACGTGAAGAATTGAGTGGAGCCGCCGATGGCCGTGGCGAGGGCGCGATGGACCCCGCTCACCTGATTGTCCCCCGCTCGTCCCATGACCTGGGCCGCAGCCTCAATGAAGCGGACCAGCCCCGTGACCCCAATCGGGTTCGTGCAGAGCGTTCCGCCCGACGGATTGACCGCGACGCCTCCGCCTTGAAGATCCAGTCCCCCGGCGTCGCTGATCGCGGCCGCCCGGCCGGCGGCGCAGAAGCGCAGCGCCTCCAGCTGCGGAAACTGAAACGAACTGAAGGGATCGTAGAGCTCGACGACCTGGATTTCCCGCCAGGGATCGATGACGCCCGCCTGTCGATAGGCGGCCTGGCCAGCCATCCAAAAGCCGTCATGATCGGCGAACTCGGTGTCGGACCAGAGCCCGAGGCGATCGCCCATGAACACCGTGTGGGATATGGCGCTCCGGCCGGTGACGAAGGCGGGCCTGGCGCATTGCCGAGCGGCGATCTTCTTGTTGGTCATCACCACCGCCGCCGCGCCGGAAGAGCGCGGGCAGATGTCGAATTTCTTGAATGGCCATGCGATGCGCCGCGAGGTCATGACGTCCTCGATGGAGATCTCGCCCTTCAGATGCGCGTAGGCGTTGCCCACCGCGTTGCGACGCGCCCGGACCGCCACCCTGGCGAACTGTTCCTCGCTGACACCATATCTGGCCATGTACCGCTGGGCCGCCAGGGCCGTCATGGTGATGGTGTTCAGGGCGAAGTCCTGTTCGTAGAACGGATCCCAGATCAGATTGAGGATGTGCTGGGCGTCAGGGGTCTCGGCCACTCGATCGGCGCCCACCACGAGAACGGTGTCGTAGACACCCGAGCAGATGAAATCGCAGGCGGCCTGGGCGGCGGAGCCGCCCGTCGCGCCGCCCGTGTTGATGCGCATGAAGGGCTTGTCCGCGCCCCAGACATGAGCATTGGCCCACCTGTCGACGTCGTTGACGCCCATGAATTCGGTCGGCGCCATGGAGAAGACGATGGCGTCTATGTCGTCGGGGGTCATTCCCGCGTCATCCAACGCGATCTTGGCCGCTGCCTGAGCGAGCTCGACATAGGTCTTGTCGGCGTGGTGGATGCGGTAGGGTGTTTGCCCCACGCCGATGACAGCTGCGGTCTCGCGCGCCATTCTAAACTCCCTCAAAGATGACGACCGCATGGCCTTGCTGGGCGAAGCCGTGGCATTCATGCGCCGCGGCGAAGCTGCCGGCCTGAAGGCGACCGCCGCGCGGAACAATCGCTTCGGCGGCGTTGATCAGGCCCATGCAGAAGTAGGGATGCTGGGCGAAGCAGCCTCCCGAGCGCGAGATCGACTCAGGCGCCGCCGCCGGAAGAGCCCGGCGGAACGCCAGGTCGTGATAGGCCGTGGGAGCGTCGATCTCGATGGCGGCCAATTGACCGAGCTGCTCAAGCCCGGCGCGGCCAAGGGCCGCGGAAAAGGCGCCACGAAATCCGCTCAACCCCGAGAGGCGCTCGAACCCGAGTTCGTACCGCTCCATACGGCTTCCCACCCCCGCGATTCTCGCGAGCGGCCGCAAGGCGGGCCGGCGCCGGAGCCATTCTCCCGAAACCAGCACAAAGGCGGCCGCGCCATCGGTGAGAGGGGCGCAATGACCTTCCCGCAAGGGCGCGGCGAGGTAGGGCGTGCCGGCGATGATGTCGGCGTTGGTCAAGGGGGAAGGGACAGTCCCCGGATGGCCCACGGCGCGGGAACGCGCCGCCGCAGCGGCGGCGGCGACCTCGGCCTCAGAGAGGCCGAACGCCTTCGACACCGCCTGCGCGAAGAGACCGTCTGCGATAGTCATGTTGAGCCCCACGGGCCGAGTGAAGAACGGCTCACATCGCATCCTCATGACGTCTTCGACCGGCGCCTCCGAGGTCTTGCTCCAGCTGACCACGATCCCGGGATCACTTGATCCGGCGGCGGCCCTGGCCGCGCCGAGAATGAGAGCGTCCAATCCACCGTTGGCGCACTTGATCTCGTCGCGAAGGTGAGCGCCCGCGGGTGCGGCCAGCAGCATGCCGGATATGCTTCGACCATCGAGCTCGTCACACCCGGCGATGGTGACGCCCTGAAGGTCCCGCCGCGCGATCTGGGCGCTGTCGAGAGCTGCCCGGGCGGTGTCGAACACCACCTCCTCCAGACGTTTTCCAGACAGCCTCACTGCGGCCGGGTGGACCGCGTAACCAAGCACATAGACGTCCAAAGCCCGCCTCCCACTCGCCTCGATCAGCACTTACTTACTCATGAGTTAGATAACTGTCTATGTGGTTTTTACAGCCCATGCTAACCGGATCGAAAACCCCTGAAGAGGCTCACACCCATGACCTTCCGCGCCCCGGTCCGCGATCTCGCGCTCGCCCTACGGACCGCCGGTCACCCGGCCCTGGTCGGCCAGGCCTTCCCCGAGCTGGACGACGACACCGTCGCCGCGGTGTTGGAGGCCGCGGGGGCCTTCGTGGAAAGCGAGTTGGCGCCCCTGAACCGCAAGGGCGACCAGGTCGGCGCGCGCTTCGAGAACGGCGTGGTCAGCGCCGCGCCGGGCTTCGCCCAGGCCTACCAGGCCTTCGTGGCCGGCGGCTGGAACTCGCTGTCGGCCGATCCCGAGCACGGCGGCCAGGGCCTGACCAAGGCCATGGAGCTGGCCGTCTTCGAGATGGTCCACGCCTCCAACATGGCCTTCGGCCTCTGCCCCATGCTCACCCAGGCCGCCATCGAGGCCCTCGACCTGCACGGGACCGAGCGCCAGAAGCGGCTCGTCCTGCCCAAGCTGGTCTCCGGCGAATGGACCGGCACCATGAACCTGACCGAGCCCCAGGCCGGTTCGGACCTGGCCGCCGTCACCACCCGGGCCGAGCCCGACGGCGAAGGCGGCTACCGCCTGCACGGTCAGAAGATCTTCATCACCTGGGGCGACCACGACGCCGCCGACAACATCTGCCACCTGGTGCTGGCCCGCCTGCCCGACGCCCCGCCCGGCGTGAAGGGCATCTCGCTCTTCCTGGCCACCAAGCGGCTGGTCGAGGACGACGGCAGCCTGGGGATCGCCAACGACCTGCGCGCCGGGTCGATCGAGCACAAGCTGGGCATCCACGGCTCCCCCACCTGCGTCATGCTGTTCGAGGGCGCCAAGGCCGAGCTGGTCGGCGAGGTGAACAACGGCATCGCCCATATGTTCGTGATGATGAACGCCGCGCGCCTGCAGGTCGGCGTCCAGGGCGTGGCCATCGCCGAGCGCGCCTTCCAGCAGGCCCTGGCCTTCAGCCAGGAGCGCCGCCAGGGCCGCGCGGCCTGGTCCGCTGACGGCTCGATCTACGGCCACCCCGACGTGCGCCGCACCCTGCTGCTGATGAAGGCCAAGATCGAGGCCGCCCGCGCGATCTGCCTGACCACCGGAGTCTGCGCCGACCTGGCCCGGCTGGCGCCCAGCGAGGCCGAGCGGACCACCGCGCGCCAGCGCCAGGAGCTGCTGACCCCCATCGCCAAGGCCTGGTCAACCGACGTCGGGGTCGAGGTCGCCTCGCAGGGCGTGCAGGTCCACGGTGGCATGGGCTTCATCGAGGAGACCGGCGCGGCCCAGCACTATCGCGACGCCCGCATCGCCCCGATCTACGAAGGCACCAACGGCATCCAGGCCATCGACCTCGTGGGCCGCAAGATCCCGATGGAGGGCGGCGGTGTCATGGACGCCCTGTGCGCGGAGATGCACGCCACCGTCGCGGACCTGGCCGCAACGCCGGGCCTGGAGGCGGTCGGGGCGCGGCTCGACGCCGGGATCGCGGCCCTGGAGCGGGCCACCGACTGGCTGCTGCAGAACAAGGGCCCCAACGCGCTCACGGCGGCGACGCCCTACCTGAAGCTGGCCGGCGACGTGATCGGCGGCTGGATGCTGGCCCGCCAGGCGCTCGCCACGGCGGCCGGGTCCGACGACTGGTCGCGGAGCAAGTCCGCCCTCGCCCGCCTCTATGCCGGCCAGGTCCTGGCCCAGGCGCCCGGTTTGGCGGACGGGGTGATGGACGGCGCAGGCGACCTGGAAAGCGTCACCGCCCGGGCTCTCGGGGTTTAGAGCTTGGCCCCGACGGCCTCAAGGGGCTGGCCGGGCCGTTGAACCCGATCCAATTACTCTGGCGTCCGAACGCAGAGAGGTTCGTGCCGACGCCCCCAATAGGATCGCCGAGCGTCGGGCGGCGTCATGTCGTTCACGCGGCGCGGCGGTCTTACAGTCGGCGCCGATGACGGCGCCCTCATCCGGGCTTGACGCTACGCCAACACGAGGGCCGTGCACCAAGATGACGATGGAAAGCGTGGATGGCGGGTCGCGGAACCAAGGGGCCCTCTTGGGTTACCCGCGCGGCGCGGTTCTCGTGGTCATGGTGGAGTTCTGGGAGCGCTTCAGCTTCTACAGCATGCTCTCGATCCTCGCCCTGTTCCTGACGGCGCCCCAGGTGCAGGGGGGGTTTGGGTGGAGCGCCGCGGCGGCCCTCAGGCTGGTCGGCATCTATACCGGGCTGATGTACGCCTTGCCGATCGTCGGAGGTCTCCTTGCCGACCGCTTCCTGGGCCATCGGCGGGCGATCGCCATCGGCGCGTCCCTGATGGTGGCAGGTCACTTCCTCATGGCGACGCCCGTGGTCATGCCTTTGCTGGTGGACGTCTTCACAGGCGCCGACACGACCACCGCCCTGCATCACCTCCAAGACCCCCTGGGCGGGTGGTCGCCGCCTGGCGCCCTTTCGGGCCGCGGAGAGGCCTTGAGCTATCTTCTGGTCAGCGGCGGGTTCTTTGTCGCCCTGGCCTGCCTGGTGGCGGGCAACGCCATGATGAAGTCGACGCTGGTCGTCGTTCTTGGCGACCTGTTTTCGCCGACCGACCCCCGGCGCGAGGGGGCTTACGCCTACTACTATCTGAGCATCAGCGTCGGGGCCCTCGTCGCCGGCCTGGCCTCGGGCTGGGTGGCCCAGCGATTTGGCTGGCACTACGGCTTCACGATGGCCGGAGGCGGCATGGCGGTGGCCCTGGGCCTCTACCTGAGGCTCGGAACACGGTGGCTTGGCCCGGCGAGATCGCCGTCGACGCCGCAGGACCAACCCTCCCCGAGCCGTCACACCATCCGAGGTCGGGTCACGATCCTCGCGGCCCTCGCCGCCCTTCTGTGCATCTACGAAATCGGGGCGTTCCAGTTATGGGGCGCTTGGTCCCTGTTCATCGAAGACGGGGTCGACCGGCGCATCGGAGACTTCACGATTCCGACCCCGTGGTATTCGGCGCTCAACGCCGCGACGGTCATACCGGTCACCCCCCTCCTCGCGACACTCTGGGTCTACCTTTCGGTTCGCCGAAGAGATCCCGACATCATCCAAAAATACGCCCTGGGCCTCCTGCTCGGCGGCGCGTGCCTTGCGATGTTCGCCCTGGCGAGCGGCCAGGCGAGCGGTGGCGAGAAGGCCCACTGGGTCATTCCCGCGTTGGCCGTGATCATCACTTCGATCGGCGAAATCGTGGCCTGGACATCCACCTATGGGGCGGTGTACCGGCTAGCCCCCGCAAACCTCCGCTCCGTCAGCATGGGGGCCTTCTATGCCGCCACCATGGGACTGGGCGGCTTCCTGGCGGGGTGGCTGGGGCAGGCCACGGAGAGGATCGGCTACACCGCCTATTTCGAAGGTTTGGCCGCAGCGACACTGCTCGCCGCCGCCGCCGCCCTCGCGCTTCGACCAATCCTCGTTCGGTTGGCGGCAGCGGCCGGGGCGAGCCTCCGCGCGACCTCCTGATCCCGATCGAAGCCCAGAATCTAGCCGCCTCTCGTGGGGCGCCCGGCAAGGCGCCGGTGCCCCGCCCTGTTGGAGCGCTTTCTCGCGCCGACGGCCGGCTAACCCGACTGGCCGATCCTGACGGCGTTCGGGCTCAGCGGCTAGCGGACGGCGTGCGCCACTCGGCAGCCTGGAGATCCAGGTCACCCAATTCGGTGATGACGCGGCGAAACGCCGACGCCCGGGCGAAATACATGGGTCGAACGCGCCCGATCTTGCTTGAATCGATCACGAGGAAGCTCTCCCGAGCATTCTCGATCGCCTTCTGCTTGACCGGGACCTCATGCAGGTGCGCGCAACTCGCGCCTCGTTCGCGATCGACCCCCCCTGCCGAGAGAAAGGCCAGATCGATTCCAAACTTCGACAGCGGCTCTCCGCCGTCGGCCGAAAACGACGCCGACCCGGAGTAGTAGAGGCCGCCCAGCAGCACCATCCGGACATCCGGCCGGGCCGCCAGTTGGGCCGCCACGTTGAGCGAATAGCAGACCACGGTAAGAGACATGTCCCGAGGAAGCATATGCGCCAGATGCACGAGGGTCGTGCCGCAATCGATGAAGAGCGTCATGTCTGGCCTGATGAGGCTGATCGCGCGGCGGCAGGCCGACGCCTTCGCCTCTGCGAAACTATCTGCCTCTCGCTCGATCTGATAGACGGACGGGCCCAACCGCCCGGCCGCCGGCACGATGTGACCTCCGAAATAGGCGAAGCGTTCCGGCATCGCCTCCACGTCGCGGCGGATGGTCATCTCCGACACCCCAGCCAGACTGGCAGCATCGCGCAGGCGCAGCACGCCCCGTTGATCGAGCGCCGCCGTCAGCGCCTCGACCCTCTCCTCTCTTCTCCGACTCAACGCCTGCAGCTCATGAAATCGCGGATGGCCCTTGTCTCACGTCCAATCCCCCCGCCAGATCCAGTCGGGTCATCCACTAGCAGACTCCATGGCCGTCAAACAGGTTGACCTCCTGTGGCCCCTGGCCGGGGTCTGCGAGCAGGAGCGCGCGCGCCTCGCGGCGCACGCGCCCTTCCGTCCGGCGAGCCTGACTCTTGGCGACGACCGCCTCATGGACATTGGCAATCTCCAGAACTAAAATATGACTGTTCCATAGAGATAATGCACCACAATTGGCCCATTCGCGAGGTGAGATGAAGGCGACAGACGGGCTGGACCGCATGGATATGAAAATCCTGGCGCGCCTCGCCAAGGACGGCCGCATCAGCTGGCGCGACCTGGCTGACGAGGTCGGTCTCTCCCTGACCCCGGTGCTCCGCCGGGTGCGTCGGCTCGAGTCCGAGGGATATATCACCGGCTATGTGGCGCAGCTGGATGAGTCCCGGCTCGCCGGATCGATGAGCGTCTTCGTCTCGGTGACCCTCGAACGCCAGGTGAAGGACGCGCTCACCGCCTTCGAGGCGGAGGTCAGAAAATTGCCTCAGGTCATGAGTTGCTACCTGATGACCGGCGGTGCGGACTATATGCTTCGGGTCGTCGTGCGGGACCTCGCTGAGTACCAAGCCCTTCTCCTGGAGGGGATCACCAACCTGCCCGGAGTGGCTCACATCCAGTCCAGCTTTGCGCTCCGGCCGGTGCTGGAACGCGGTCTCCTGCCCTCGGCGGCCCCGCTGGAAGCCTAGGCTTCAGGCCTGCCGCCGAAGGCGCCGTCATCAGATCTCCGGGCGGCAATGCTTCAGCTTTGCACCGCCTTGGCGGGGCTAAGACTTCACGCCGGGCAGGTCTCCAGTTCATCGTCCCCGGCGTGCTCGCGGAATCGTCTCGAGGCCAGCCAGTAGTGGAGGATGGACCACAGTGAGACGGCAAGCGTGACGACAAGCGCGTATCGCAGGGAGAAGCGCCCGAAGTGGGGCGCGAGGTAGTCGCTGAGGATGCCGACCGCCAAGGGTCCTGCGCCCATACCGATGAAGGCGCTGGCGAACATGATGATCGCCACCCCCATCGCACGCATATTCGCCGGCACGACCGACTGGATGCTCGCCAAGCCGACGCCGGTCCCCAGGGCTGCGACCAGAGCCGCCAAAAATTTCGCGCCGATCGCGAAAGCGGCCACGGGATGCACGAAGGTGATGAAATAGAGGGGCAGCGACAGCCCGCTGGCCATGGCCGGGAGCCAGACCTCCCAACGACGATCACGCGCCACGAGGCGAACCGAGATGATCCCGCCCAGCAGGATTCCCACCACGCCGCCCACCCCCGATGAGGCTCCAAGCCAGACGCCGACCTGGGCGATCGTGAGTTCATGGACGCGAACGAAGAACGACGCGGTCCATTGGCCGAGGCCGTTGGCCACGAAGTTGCCGATTGAGACGGCGAGCAGGATGTGACGGTAGCTGCTTTGGCCCAGGAGTTGGCGGACATCGGTCCATAACTTCCCTGTCGCAGGCGGGGCGGTTTGCGCCAAATCCTTGTGACCGCGGCGCATCGGCTCGGCGACGGTCAACCAGGCCAGGAGCCCGACCACGATGCCGGGCGCCCCGAGGACCGCGAAGACCCACCGCCAACCGAAGGTCTGCGCGACGATCCCGGCGGCCGCCAGCCCGAATGTGACGCCCACGACGCCGCCGGCCTGGAAGACGCTGATGGCGAAGGCGCGTTCCTTCGGTGGGAAATAGTCGGAGATCAGGGAGTGAGACGCCGGAACGCAGCCCGCCTCACCGACGCCCACCCCGATCCTGGCCAAAAGCAGATGCCAGTAGGTGTGCGCCAGGCCGGACACCGCGGTCATCAGGCTCCAGAGCGTGATCGCGATGGAGAGTATTCGAACCCGGGAACTTCTGTCGGCCAGGCGCGCGATGGGAATGCCGAAGGACGCGTAGAAGACCGCAAAGGTGAACCCCGCCAGAAGTCCCACCTGGGTGTCGCTGATCTTGAGGTCGTTCTTGATCGGCTCGATCAGGACCGCAAGAACGCTGCGATCCATGTAGTTGAAGAAGCTGACGATCGACAGGACGGCGAGCACATAGTAGCGCCGGCGGTGGATCACCGCAGGGTCCAGGAGGGGCGCGGTCATGCCGAGGCCGCCTGGTCGAGGGTGAGGATGATCGCCCAGCTGCGGACGAGCCATGTCACGAGCGCGGGTCCTCAAACTTGGGCCAGTAGGGGGAGATATTCTTCTTATACTTGATGTTTTCGAAGTCCGGCCGAAGTGTTCCGTCGCTCGTCACATAGATAATACGTTCTGAGAGCTGGGAAAACGACGCGAAGAAGTGCTGCGTCGACTTCGCAACGACAATATCCTTCGATTTTAGATCTATGCCGAACTCGTCATAGACCCGAGTCGTTAGGGTCTGGACGCGCTTCGAGATCAGGACGATGTCGATATTACCGACCGAGATCCAGGCCGAGTGGCCCACCGGCGACCTTCCTTGTCCAGCCTGGTCGTGGTCGCGGATGAGCCCCCTGACGGTCGCCTGGACGTCCACGGCGTCTCCGGAAGTCGCGCCGCACTTGCCACCGATCCGCAGGGGCAGCCGCGCGCCAAGGCCCGCGTCAAAGCAGATCTGAACGGCAATCGGATCCCAAACGCAGCCGAAGACCGCGCTGGCGGCGGTCTGGGCGAGAAGGGGTTTCAGAAGAAACGTGGAATCGCTGGGCGCGCCGCCTCCGGCATTGTCCGCGACATCGGCGAACACCACCGGCCGAACCGGCGAAGCAGCCGCGAGCTCCAAGGCCTCTTCGATCTCGACATAGCTGTCGCGCGCCTGGTTGCGAAGCTCCCAGATCTCCGCGCCCAGGACGGCCGCCAGATCCCTGGCTTGAGCGCGGTCTCCGTCCGTCACCACCAGGATGCGCGCGCCGCAATCGGGCACATCGAGCCAGGGATTGCCATGCACGAACGACACCGACAGAACGCCGTCGACGCCCTCCAGCGCCGATATCCGGTCCACGAACCCTCGGGTCGGCTGCTGCGGCGTGCGCCACAGGCTGATCATCCGCGTCTCATGGACCTCGGAGACGGGCGAGACCTCTCCGCGCGCCGCCCGCAGGCACAGATTGTAGAGTTCGACGGCGCGCGGCGCGTGATCGATGTGCGGGTATTCCTTGAAGGTGATGATCGCCGTGGCGTTGTCGACCATCCTCGGGGTGAGGTGGGCGTGAAGATCGAGTTCAACGCCGATCTTCACGTCGGGACCCACCAGGGCCCTCAGCTTCTCAAGGGTGTCGCCCTCGCAGTCGTCATAGCCCTCCGCAGCCATTGCGCCGTGCATCAGCAGGAGGATGACGTCCAGGGGGCCGGCCGCCTTGACCTGTTCGAGCAGCCAATCTCGCAGCCCTTCATAGGCCGAACGCACCGTGTAGCCGCCCGGCTGGGCGATGGCCTGCAGACCTTCAATGAGTTCGTGCCCCTCGGCTTCGGCCAGCCGCCGCCACTCCCGAGGCGCGCGCAGCTGATTGCTGGGGTTCCTGAGCGTGCCGTCCTCGTACTCGAGAACCTCCTGCTGGAAACACTGGAGGCTGACCGGAAAGTTCGAGAAGCTGATCGTCTCGACGGCGAGGGAGCCAATGAAGATACGCATTCGGCAAGGCTTTCATGAGTGGAATTGCGCCGGCTCGCCTCGCGGTCGAGCCCACGATCAGGTAGGCTCGAAATTCAATCGACCGGGGCCGCGCCGGGCGGACGCCGCCGGCTTCCCGGTCCCCGGAGCGCAATCCCCGGCGTCGCCGCCGTGGGTCTGCCGTCCGAAACCACCGCCTGCCCGTTCACCAGGACATGCTCGATCCCGACGGCCGCGGCGGTTGGGCTCTCCCAGCTGGCGCAGTCGTCGATCTTGTCGAGATCGAAGACAACGATGTCGGCGTAGAGCCCGGCCTTGATGAGGCCTCTGTCGTCGAGGCCCATGCGCATGGCCGGCCAGCTGGTCATTTTCCGAACCGCCTCCGGGAGCGAGAGGACCTGACGTCGGCGCACATATTCGGCGATGATTCGCGGGAAGGTTCCGTAGCTGCGCGGGTGTGGGAGGCCAAGCCCATCCGTCCCACCCAGAACCGCCGCGGCGGCCGCATCGCTGCCGATGCTGGTCCATGGGAAGCGGAGCGCAGAGACCACATCGCTTTCATCCATCATGAAGTATAGCGCCAGGGCCCGGTTCGGCTGGGCCGCGAGCACGATGTCCCAGGCCACATCTGCGGGGTGCTGTCGGAGCTCCCGCGCGATCGTCGATAGGCTCCGGAAGCGGAAGCGGTCGTATTCGGGGTTGTAGGCATTGGCCAGGACGACATTGTCCCACCCACCGCTGGCCTCGACGAAGTTCGACCAGTCGTCGGTGGCCCCGGCTTCGACCGCGAGCTTGAGCTCATCGCGAACGGCGGGCGACCGCAGGCGCTCGAGCGCCGTCTGCTTGCCGTCGGCAAAGAGCCATGTGGGCGCGGTCACCTCCAGGCCCGTCGCCGCGGCCACGTACGGATACATGTTCGCCGCGATGCTCACGCCCCGCGCGCGGGCCGCCTCGATCACCCGGCCGACCTCGGCGATGAGCGTTCCTGCCCCGGGCCGATAGGCCGCCTTCAGATGGAAGATCTCCACCTGGACGCCGGCGCGTTCACCGATGGTGATCGCTTCCTCGATCGCCCCCACCAGGCCCTGCGCCTCGTCTCGCACGTGACTGGCATAGATGCCGCCATAGGCGCCCGCGGCCCTCGCCAGCTCCACGAGTTCGTCAGTGTCCTGGAAGGCCGCCGGCGCATAGACAAGGGCCGTGGTGATCCCGAAGCACCCCTGTTGCATCGCCGTGGCGATGATCTCGCACATCCGCGCCATCTCATCGGCGGAGGGACGGCCGGAACCATCGCCCATGACCTCACGCCGGGCATGGGTGGCGCTGAAATAGGTCCCGAAATTGACGGCGACGCCGCGCCGCTCCAAGCCGTCCAGAAAGTCGGAAACCTGCGGCGCGGGCACTGGCGTGCCGAGCTCACCGGCGATGACCGTCGTGACGCCCATGGCGGTCTTGTTGGGCGCCAGTCCGTGCTCCATGAGAATCTTGCCCGACTGGTCCATCATGTCGATGAAGCCGGGCGCGACATAGAGCCCGGTGGCGTCGATCTCCCGGATTCCCACCGCCTCGATCCGGCCGACCTTGGCGATGCGGCCGTCCTGGATGGCGATGTCGGCGGCGACCCAGGGATTTCCCGCGCCGTCCAAGACCCGCCCGTTGCGGATGACTTGGTCATAGGCCGCCACAGCCCCAGATGCGCCAGCCATGAAACGCCACTCCCCCCGCGCCAGACCCCGGCCGGACGCCGCGGGTCTCAATCTCGCGCATTCAGAACGCAAGTTTCTAATACGGCACAGATATCTCACAAACGCCGCTGCCGACAGCGGAAGCGGTTGTCCGATCGTCTTTCAGGGTTGTCGGAACGTCAGGTGGGGCGGCGCCCGAGGTGCGCGGCGACGGCAGCCCCCCGGTCGGGGGCCGCCCCTGACACCGAGGCGGTGACGCCGGCGGCGTTAGGCCGGCTCGGTCGCGGCGCGCAACCTGGGGGCGGGGGGTAGCGCCTCCAGAATGTCCTCGGAGGACGACGAGCAGACCGCGATGGCCCGGGCGTCGCCATCCCCGACAGAGAGGTAGGCATGCTTCATGCCGCTGTCGATATAGATGCCGTCACCAGCCTCGAGGCGCACCGGTGAATAGAATTCGGTCACGACCTCGATGGCGCCCTCAAGAACAACGATGAATTCCTCACCGCTATGGGTCACGAGATCCCCGAATTCCTCCATTGTTCTCGCGTGCATGCGACACATGATCGGCTGCATGCGCTTCTTGGCCAGATCTGTGAACATGTAGACATGGTCATAGTTCTTGGTCTCAACATTGGCGCCCTCGCCGCGCCAGAACATGCTCCGGCGCCCCATCCCGGATCCTGGCCCCCCCTGTTGGGAGGCGCCAAACAGTTCGGCGATATCGACGCGAAGGCCCTCGCTGATTTGCAGCAGCTTGTCATAGGTGAGCGACATCTGCCCGTTCTCGACCTTTGACAGGGTCGAGCGCGCGATGCCCGTCTGACGCGCCACTTCTTCGAGCGTCAGCCCGCGCCCCTTGCGGATTGACCGCAGGCATTGCCCGAGCCTGCCCTTGTCATCGCCATTGGCCATCAATCCCTCACTTCAACCCTTGTCCCGCCACGCCGGCATCCGCTCGCCTCAGAACGTTTCGAAGAATTCTTGTAGCGGATAGGAACATTTGTCCAGGGTTGGACCGCCCCATACACCGGGGCTCACGCTATCGCGCGCGCCAGCCGGTCAGGGGACATCGCCGTGACGAGGTCCGACGCCTTCGCCTTGGAAGGCGGCCGTCGGAGGATGAGGTCAGACGCCAGGGACGCAATGGCGGGGGCCGTCTGGACGCCGTAGCCCCCCTGCCCCGCGAGCCAAAAGAGGCCGTCGCATCGCGAGTCAAAGCCAACCACAGGGGTCCGGTCGGGAGCAAAGGTGCGTAACCCCGCCCAACGGTGTCGGACGTTGCGGACCGGCGTGCCTGTGGCGCATTCGAACAGATGGGCCGCCAACGCCACGTCGTACTCGTCGGGCTGCGCGTCGCAGGGGGAAGATGGCGTCTCGTCGGCCGGGGACACCATGATCATCCCGGCTTCGGGCTTGAAGTAGAAGGCCTCGCCGGCATCCATCGTCAGCGGCAGGTCGGCGAGGTTCAGGCCTTCGGGCGCGTCCACCAGGATTGCGGTCCGACGGTGGGGAACCAGGCCCAGCGGCGGCAGGCCCGCCAGTCGAGAAACCTCATCGGCCCAGGCGCCGGCCGCGTTGACCAGCAAGGGCGCCTCAATGGCGAACTGTCCGCACTCCACATGCCAGGTCGTGCCGCGACGTGTCGCCTGTTGCACCCGGGCGCTGTAGAGCGTCTGGCCGCCGCGCGCCTTCAGGAGGCGAAGGTAGCCCTGCGTGAGGGCGTCCACGTCGACATCCAGGCATCCCTCATCGATGGCGCCGTCACCCAGATAGTCCGGCCCCAGGATCGGCACCCTGCGCCGCACCTCCTGGGAATCCGCGCGTCGCAGCGTCGGAACGTCGCGCAGCAACGCTTCCAGACCAGCGGCCTCCTCGGGCTTCGCCACGAACACCCAGGGCCTCGGCCTGGTCAGCGGGACTTCTGCGAACCCCGCGGGCGGCGACAGGAAGAAGTCCATCGACAGATCGGTAAGCGCGCGGATCGTCGCATTTCCATAGCCCCGGCCAATCGAGGCCGCAGACCGTCCGGTCGCGTGATAGCTGCTGGCCGCCTCGGCCTCCACGAGGATGACCGATCCCTGATCGGCGAGCTTGGACGCGATCGAGGCCCCCGCAATGCCAGCTCCAATCACGATCACGTCGCACGTAAGTGTCACGCGCAATTCCTTTCCATTTCAAGATGTCTGGGCGACCCAGGCCGGCGGCCGTGGGTCCTGGTCGCGCCGCGGCCCGGGCCACAGTCGCCGGTGTCACCCCTGGCGGGGCGCGCGCACCGGACTTGCGCCCCCACCGGCCGCCGCCGGCCGGTGAGTTCCGGTCATCCGAAGCGCGGTCCGAACAGGTTCCAGTAGTGCAGCTGCCAGGTCAGTGCGGCCAAGGAGACCAGGCAGGTCAGAAAGATCGGATCGATGAGCAGCCTTCGTCGGGCCAACGCGGCCACTGCAAGCGACGCCGCGCCAAGACACGCCGCCAGCACCGGCGCCCAGACCAGTAGGCGAAGCGAGGGCGGGACCCGGTAGGCCAGGGTCGCTCCTTCAGGTCCCATCAGCACGGCCGCGCTGGCCAGGAGGAACAGCAGGTCGATCGCTGCGGCGGTCAGAAGTCCGTAATAGGCCAGACTCTGGACCGGCGTAGGCTGCGGCCGGCGCCTTGCAAGAATGCAGGCCATGGCCAGGCTCGCGACGGCGCCCAGCACCGCGAACACAAACAGCCAAGTGTGGAAGGCGCTGGTCTCGTACCACTGCAGTTTGTACAGGGCCATGACCGGATTGCCGCGATAGATCCAGACGCGAGAACCGTCGGCGCCGCGCTTGGCGACAAGCGGTTCACCGCTGGTTTCCTGCAGATAGTGGTCGGCGGCGACCTGGGTGTAGCGCTTGGATCCTGAAGCGTCCGTCACGACCAAGGCGCCGGCGGGCGCGCTCACCCGGATGTCCTTGCCGTACATGAAGGCCTTGAGGAGCGTGCGTTCCGAGTGCCAGTCGGTCCGATAGGCGCCGGCGATCTCCGCGCCGCGGCCGGCGCCACGCGGATTTCCCGCTTGCTGGGGAGGTTGCGCCGGAGCCGCGAAGTAGCGACTGACAATGGCGTTGATCAGGGCTTCGGCCGGCGCGGAGCCCTCGGCGGAGTTGTAGGAGACGAAGACGCCAAACCGCTCGTCTGGCAACAGCGCCAGCTGCGACTTGAACGCGCTCGTCTGGCCCTTGTGGGTCAGCAGCGTCCGACCGGCCATTCGGGTCTCGTAGAAGCCGAGCGCCATCCCGGGCACCCGCGGATCGTGGGCGAAGCTCCGCCGATGCATCTGCTCCACGGTCGTCGGGCTCAGGACGGGCGCCCCGCCATTAAGCTGGGCGATCAGGAACTTCGCCATGTCCACGGCGGTGGTCGTCATGGAGCCGGCGGGCGCGGCGTTGTGGATGTACTCGTAAGGCGCCTCAACGAGCCGGCCGCCACGGTAGTAATAGCCCTTGGCCGCGTCGGGACCGAGTGGGCCGGGCGGAGGTTCCAGGAACGTGCTTCGATCCATGCCGAGCGGGTTCAGAACCCGTTCGGCTACATAGCGCTCGTAGGGAACGCCGCTCAACTCCTGGACAATGTAACCGGCAAGCGCCGTCCCGTAGTTCGAGTACGACGCTGTCTCACCGGGGGGCCGGATTCTGGAGGGCACATGCGACCTGAGCATGACCTCGAGCGATGTGAACTCCTCCGGGGAGAGCACGATCAGGACCGCGGGGCCCGAGTCGTCGAAGCCGGCCGAGTGCGTCATCAGCGCCCGCATGGTGATCGGCCGCCGATAGGTGTCCGGAATCTTGAACGTCTTGAGGTACTGGTTCACGTCGGCGTCGAGGTCGATCTTGCCCTCGGCGACCAGCTGCATGACCGACGTCCAGGTGATCAGTTTCGACACCGATCCCGGTCGAAACCCGCTGCGATAGGGATCGGCCGGAACCTTGCGCGCGACATCAGCGTAGCCGTAGCCCTTGGCGAGAACGATCTGGTCGCCGCGGACGACCGTTATCACCATGCCCGCGAGGTGGTTCTGCCGGAACTGCTGGGCGACGACGCCATCGACGAAGGCTTCGAGGTCCTGCTCCGACCAGGCCGTCGCGCCGCCCGACGCGCCGGATGCGGCGGCAGGCTGCGCCGCCGTGCTGGCCGGATGCGCGGCGAGCAACAGCAGGGCCGCCAGCAGCGTCCTGGTCAAGCCTAGGGGGAAGGACCTCAGCGCCGCCATCCGCGCGCGCCAGGGCAGAAGGAGGGCTTCAAGGCGCTGAATTCGCGCAGTCATTGCGGCTGAGCCTGTATTGTTCGGCATGCCCTGGGGCTGACGCCGAAGCGGGATCGGAAACTCTTCGAGAAGCTCGCGACGCTCTCGTATCCGACGTCGTTGGAGATCTGCAGGATGCTGGTGTCGGAATTGACGATCAGTCGCCGGGCGAGATCGAGCCTCTCGTCGCGGAAATACTCGTAGACGCCCCGGCCGTAGAGATGCTTGAACGTCGAGGCGAGCTTGCTGCGGTTCAGACCGACGCGGCGCGCAAGGCGGTCCAGCGACGGGATCGCCGAGAGATCTTCCAGCATCAAGGCTCGCGCACGCTCAGCCTTGCATAGGTCCGCTTGACGAAATCCCATTGTGGCCGTCGGCGCGCCGGCTGGGACGAGCTCGGACAAGGCCAGACAGAGAAGCTCGATCGCCTTGCAGGCGATATAGGCGTGGCGCAGTTCCCGCGCCACCGGCGCGGCGATGATCTCGTCCACCACCACGCGCATCTTCGAACTGAATCTGAGGATCGAATGCTCGCCTCCCTGGATCCGTCCTTCACCGCCCGGGACCGCGGCGCAGGTCAGATGCCCGAGGCTCTCAACGGGGATGGAAACCTCAACGAGGGTGACGGCGTCGGAGGGGGGGTGCTCAGGCCAGGATTTAGCCGTCGAAACGTAGAGGCGGCAGTCCGGGGCCACGAGCGGCTCCGCGGCGTCCGGCGCCCAGGCCGCGTTCCCTTCCACGAGGCAGGTGAGGACCAGGCTCGCGCATTCGGGAGCCGCGTTCGGCGCGGCGGCGAGGGGCGCGGACGATGCGCAGACAAGCACGTGGCCGCCGATGGGAAGCGGGATGCGCTCGGCCGACACTTTTCGCCGATTCTGCGACAGGCCGCGGCCAGGCTTCGTCACCATCTCGGACGTGGAGCCGTCCTCCCGCGCACTAGCCATTCGAGCGCCCCGCCTGGCTGGTGACGGCATCCCATGAGCCGGCGCGGGCCCTGGCAGGAGGAAGAACGCCCCGATCCCCGGCCCTGGCGTGCTCCGCGGGATGCTCCAGGTCCGATTGGCAATTCACCGCCCATCCCTCACGAAAGTTTCCTATAGGGCACATCATTCTCATAATTTGCGACGAGCGGCCAGAGGCCGCGGTTGTCGGGTCGTCTCTCTGACTTTGCCAAACGTGCCACGGCGGCTTCGGCCAAGCTCACGACCTCGCGTTCGCAGGCCGGAGAGCGCCGCGCGCTCGGGCCCATTCATCCCTTCGAGGATTGTCCCAAATCGCCTGGACCGGTGTCCCCCGCCTGCTCTCTTGGCCCGCCGTAGTCGTCTCGCAACTCGCGCTTGAGCACCTTGCCGATATGGCTGCGGGGCAGCCCGTTCAGCAGGATGAGGTCAGCCAGGCGCTGGGTCTTGCCCAGCTTGGCGTTGGTCCAGGCCTTGAGCTCCTCGGCCGTGACCGTCGCATCGGGCTTCAGGGCCACGAAGGCCACCGGGGTCTCGCCCCACCTGTCCGACGCCACCCCTACAACCGCGCTCTCCAGGACCTCCGGATGCTGGCTGATCTCGGTCTCAAGGTCGGAGGGATAGATGTTGAACCCGCCCGAGATGATCATGTCCTTCTTGCGATCCATGAGGGTCAGGAAGCCGTCGGCGTCGAAAACGCCCACGTCGCCCGTGCGGATGAAGCGCAGGCCCTCGGGGCTCCACCACTCGGCTTCGGAGGTCTTGCCCGGCTGGTTGTGGTAGCCGACCATCATGGCGCCCGAGCGGCCCACCACCTCGCCGATCTCGCCCTGCGGCACTTGCTTGAGATCCTCGTCGATCAGCCGGATGTCGTGCCCCGGCAGCGGACGGCCGACGGTGTGCAGCTTGTCGGGATGCTCGTGGGCCACCAGGCCGCAGGAACCGCCGCCCTCGGTCATGCCGTAGAATTCGATCAGCCCGCCCGGCCAGCGCATCAGAACCTCGGCCTTCAGGGCCTCGGCGAAGGGCGCGCTGGTCGAGAACTTCATCACGTAACTGGAGAGATCATAGCCGCCGAAGTCGGGCCGTTGCATCAGGCGGCGGTACTGAACCGGCACCAGCATCGCGTGGGTGACGCGGTGCGTCTCCGACAGCTTCAGGACCTGCTCGGCGTCGAACCTTGGCATCAGCACCGCCGTGCCGCCGTTGGCGAGGGTCGGCAAGAGGGAAACCAGCGTGGTGTTCGAATAGAGCGGAGTGGAGATGAGGGTGACGGCGTCGCCGCTGTAGAACCGGCTCTTCAACTGCGCCCAGCGCAGTTCCTGTGGTTGGACAATACCCTTGGGCGTCCCCGTCGTGCCGGAGGAATAGATGATGTTGAAGGCGTCGCCTGGCGCTGGCCGAACATCCTGAGGCGTCGCACCCGGCGCTGCAATCCAGTCCATGAACGCCAATCCGGCGGCCGAGCCGTCCAGCGACACCCTCGTGGGGGTCAACGCCTGAGCGGTGCGCCCCATGGCGATGGCTGTCGCGGCGTCGAGGAAGAGCACCTTCGCGTCGCAGTCGGCCAGCATGCCCGCCAGGCTTTCCCCCGTCGATGAGGGGGACAGGGGGGCCACGACGGCGCCGGCCCTGAGCGCGCCGAGGAAGGCCGCGACATATTCCAGGCTCGCGGCCGCGCAAATCGCCACGGTCTGGCCAGGCTGTACGCCCGACGTCTGGAGGGTGCTCGCCGCCCGGTCCATGAGATCGCACAGATTGCGGTAGTCGAGGCGCTGCTCGCCGAGAACCACCGCCGTCTTGTCGGGAGCGGTGCGCGCCCTATGGGCCACCACCTCGGCGAGCGTCCCGAAGTCTTCGCTCAGGGGATCTTTGGGTGAAGCCGGCATGGAAGGTCCGTGGGATTCCGGGACTGGCAAGAGATTCGGATATTCGCTGCAGGTCCCGCCCGAACCGGATAATGCGCCGCCCAGTCGAACGGGCCGGCCGCAAGGGACCTCGGAAGATCAAGCCGCGCACCCGTCACGAAGCCATGACGGGTGCGCCGTTGAGTGGAACAGACCTCGGCGGGTCAGGGAGCCGCCGAGGGCGGTCGGATCAGTACTTGAAGCGCACGCCCATCGAGAAGTAACGGCCCATGACATCGTAGAGCACCGGATTGGTCGCGATCGGCGCGAAGAAGGAGCTCGCCACGATCGGAGGATCTTCATCCAAGAGGTTGTCCACCGCGCCGTAGACGGTCAGCCGACGACCATCCTCGCCGGCGATCAGATCGTAAGATGCCGACAGATCGAGGTAGGTCTTGCTCTCGATCGTGTTGTCGTTCAGGTCGATTGGCTTGTAGGTGGAGTCGTAGACCCCGCTGGAAATATAACGGCCCTGAAGAGCCACGGCGAACGGCCCCACCGTGTAGTTGGCGTTCGCGCTCCATTTCCACTCCGGCGTCCCAAGCGTGCCGGCCGAAAGATTGCCCGCCCGATTCACCGAGGTGGTGCCGTCGTTGAAGATCAGCTCGGAGATGTGCGAGCCATAAAGGCCCAGGTCGAGCTTTCCGGGCAGGGTTTCGCTGATCTGCGACAGTGGAAGGGAATAGGCCACTTCCAGGTCGACGCCCTTTGTCGAACGCGCCGCCAGATTATAGTTCGTGCGGACGATCGAGGTGAGGTTCCCCCCGCCGTCGCGGTTGAGGAAGCTGCAGAGTTCCGCATTCCCGGCGACGCAGCGATTGATGGTGTCCTGAATGCCCAGCAGCGAGATCGCCCCGGTAAGCTGGATGTCGAAATAGTCGACGGAAACCCGCAGGCCCTCGAGCCAATTGGGCTCGTAGACGAAGCCAGCGGTGAAGGTCTCGCCCTCCTCCGGCTGCAGGGCGAGGTTGCCCTTCTGGATCTGCTGGATGGTCACCGAGGCGTTCTTGACCGGGTCGAAGATGGTCGCGAACGTCATCGCCGCCGGGTTGAACAGTTCGTTGAGATTGGGCGCGCGGATGTCTCGCGACAGGGTCGCCCGGAGCCTCAGTTCGTCGGTGACGACGTGGTTCAAACCCACCTTCCAGGTGGTGACCGAACCGCTGGTGCTGTAGTCGGTCAGGCGTGCGGCGAGGTTGAGGTCGAGCTTCTGAATCAGGGGCATGTCGACGGCAAGCGGGATCACCGCTTCGCCGTAGACCTCCTTGATCTCCCGGGAGCCGTTGATGGCCTTGAAGTTGCCGGTCAGGTAGGCGTTGGCGTTCGACAGGGGATCGACCTCGCTGTCGACCTTTTCACGGCGAATCTCCACCCCGGCGGCGACCGCCACGGGCCCGGCCCAGAGCTCGAACGGGCTGCCCTGAACATTGAAGGCCCCAACCTGCTGGGTCAGGTGGTAGTCCACCTTCGCCGCGCCCAGCACGTAGGCCAGGGCCGGCGAACCCTGGGCCGCCCCGGGACCGAAGAGATTGATCGGAACGCATCCGTTGGTCGGCGCGGTCAGCGTCGAACGGCAGACGATCTGGCCATTGGCGACGTTGACGACCGCGTCTCGGGCAAGCGCAAGACGGGCCACGATGGGATTATTGTAGAGATCGACACCGTTCAGCGTCCGCCCGTATTCAAAGTAGCCGTCCCAGGTCCAGCCGTGTCCGAAGTCACCGTTGGCGCCGACCATGATCCGGTGGGATTCGGCCACGTTGCGCGACGAGATCGGACCGAAGTCGGAGTGTATCCGGCCCATGAGGAAGCTGGTGAGGCCATTGGCCGCCATGGCCGCGCGGGTGGCGGCGGGCAGGTACGCGTTGTCGTTGAAGATGCGGGTCGACCCGAAGTCCCAGGCGTCCAGCACCGGGTTGTCGCTCTGGCTCCGGCCGTAGGCGGCTTCCAGGAAGATCTGCGTCTTGTCGGTCACATCGAAGCTGACCCGTCCGAACGCGCTTTGCCGATCATTGGGTTGATAGATCGACACGTCCTGGCCCAGATTGATGCCGTCGCCGCCGATCTGGAACGTCGAGGTGACGGCCCCGAAGGCGTAGGGCATCGGCGCGCCGCCGGGCCCGAACTGGGTCCCGCGCAACGGCCCGGCGGAGATCAGTCCGCCCTGCGTGGCCGTCGAGAGGTTCACGTTCGACGCGATCAGTTGACGGGGCTGGCCGTTGCCCGGGGCATAGGCCGGATTGGCGATGAACTGCCACTTGGGCTTGGCCCAGCGCCGGGAAGATTGATCCAGCACCCCCTGGTTCTCGAAAACCTCGCCGGCCAGCAGGAAGTGGCCCCGGCCATCGGCGAACGCGCCGCCATAGCCCAGGGCCACCTTGTACTCCTCCCCGTCGTTCTGAGCAGACCGCCCGAACTGGACCTGGCCTTGCAGACCCTCCAGCTTGGACTTGAGGATGAAGTTCGTCACGCCGGCCACGGCGTCAGAGCCCCATGCCGCCGAGGCGCCGCCCGTGACGACCTCGACCCGCTCGATGAGCGCCGAGGGCAGCAGGTTGACGTCGACGAGGTTGGTGTCGGTTGTGGGAACGAGCCGTCGACCATCCAACAGGACAAGGGTGCGATTGGGGCCAAGGCCCCGAAGATCCAGGAAGTTGGCGCCGGCGCTGACGGCGTTCAGCGTATTGGTCGTCTGGGTGCGGCTCGGTTGGAACGCCGGCATCGTATTGAGCACGTCAGCGATCGTCGTCTCAGCCGAGGACGCGATCAGCTCGGGACTGAGAACGGTGGTCGGGGTGGGCGCACTGAACCCGTCCTGTTTGACGCGGCTCGCGGTCACGATCAGCTCGTCGATCGTGTCCGCTGACCTCGCATCGGTTTGCGCATGAGCCGCGCCGGTCGCCAGGATGATGGCCAGCGTGCTGGCGGCGCCCAGGTGCAGGCCGCGAGACCGCGACAGTCCGTTTCGCATGTTCGATGTCTTCATTATTTCCTCCTCTTGTCCCCAATCGTCGGCCCCGGATCAGCTCCCCTTCCCCGGCGCGATGAACTCTCGGCGGGGCCGACCCCGAGCGCGGCTAGGCGTTCGCCTCACGCCTCGCCGGGCTCCGCCCCGCCGCAAAAATGAAAATCCGCCCCTCTCCAGGTCGCCGACGCAGCCCGTGCGCGCCGACGAATGGCGGATCGCCACTGCTCCCTCGCCCCCCGACGCCTCTTGGCCGACGAAGCACCAGGTCCGAGCCGCGGCCCGATCTGGCGCCGTGCGCTCATCCGGCGCGCGGGGTTCACGGAAGTTTCGTATCCGACACACACGTCTCACATTCGACGGGGCGTGACCAGCTTCTGCAATTGTCCAATCGTCACTCAATCTTGGCGGACCGTGATGATTGTTAGCTATATGGACGTGTTGTTTCGTGATGCGTGGCCCCTCTCCGTGCTGAACTATAAATCTGCATGAGAGTTCGTACCGATAGACGTCGCCATTCGCGCGACTCTATTGAGTCTTAATTTGACTAAATCGCCGGTTGTGCGCCAACTTTCGACTTCATGCGCCGCATTACGCGCAAACTCACCTAGGAATATCCGGATTACAGGATCGGGATGGCGACAGCCTCGACCCCTGATGGGCGCCCGGCGACGCCGGCCGCCCATCATTGGACGTGCATATTGAAACCTCGCGCCCGATCCATCACATTTGGCCAAGACCTGAGGGTTTCACGGCCGCGTCGCCAGCGCGGGGCCGGCCAGCGGAAAGCCCGCCCCCTATGTCGGACTAAGCTCGCTCTCGGGCAGGACGATCCGGTCCACGGGGATCGCGCCCGACACGACCTCGAGGCGAGGGAGCTGGCCTTCCCGCAAGTCCACGACGCCATATCCGCTGGCGGTGCTGAGGAAGACGCGGCGCGAGCCGCTAACCTTGCGATCGACAATGAGCGTTCGGGCTACGGCGTCGTACCTCACCCCCGAATAGGCCTGAAGGAGCGTCCAGGAGGCCAGGGCGCGCGAGTAGAAGTGACCGCACTCATACTCATTGAAGGGATTGCGCTTGGTGCCGTCGTAACGCCCGCGCAGGGCCGCCACGATCTTCTCGGCTTCAGCTTCCCGTCCCAACATGGCGAGGTGGGCGGCCACCTGGTACTCGATGCCGGTCCACACCTCGTTGGAGTAGATAAACGGCAGGGTCGGCTTGCCCCCCCTCGGCCAGGTGCACAGCAGCAGACCGCCATCCTCGCCCTGGGCGTAGCCGGCCCGCTGGGGGTTCTGGTGGTCGATCAGGCTCGGGCGGAAGTTGTGGTTCACCACGGCCTGAAGGTGATCGCTGACGCGATCAGGATCCATGACGGGGCCAAGGCCGCACGCACGGGCCATCCAGTCCCCGATCACGCCGTCGGCGAGGCAGCCGGCGCCGTACTGGTATTTGGGGCCTTCGGATTCGAGGAGGACATCGGCCTCCGGTGAATAGGCGGCGCCGAGCGCAATGCGCACCATGTCGCGCGGCGAACCGCGTCGGGCCTGACGCCACTCGATCGTCTGCTGATAATAGTTTCCATTGAACAATTCATGGTCGAGGACGGAGGTGGCCTTGGCGGTGAGACCGCGATAGGTCGCGACGTCTTCCCCGAGCGCTTCGCCCATGGCCACCGCGGCCGTCAAGGCGGCGACATAGAAGCTCATGGTCAGGCTTTCGGGGCCCCAGAACTCGATGTCATAGGTGACATGGTGGGGCTCGCTCATGCGTCCCTGACCGTCGGGATCCCAGGCGGAGATGCAATAGTCCAGGCTCGCTCGGATGCGGGGCCAGAAGTCCCGCAGCCACTCGGTGTCGCCGCAGATCCGCCAATCGCGATGGGCCTTCAGGATTCCCCCCAGTTGCCCGTCGGCCGCCGCCAGGAAGTCATGCACGGCCGGTCGGACAGGAAGCGAGATGCGGTACATCTGATGACCGATGTCGTTCTGGCCCTCTCCGAACTCGCTCTGACGCAGGCTGCGCTCAAGCGTCGGGAAGAGGTGAGCGATGGCGTGGGCGTAGTTCCAAACGTGGGTACAGGATCCGAAACAGGATCCTCGATCATCCCGGCACCCCTCCCACGCCCAGAGCCGGCCATCGAATTGGCGCAGCACCGTCGGCGACTTGAGGATCGACAGATTTGCCGAGACCGCCTCGAGAATCGGCGCCGGCAGGCTGGAGTCATGGAAGCTGTCGGCGAAACGCCAGCTGTCGGCCCTCAGTTGGGCGTAGTTCGAGGTGAAATGATCCGCCACCGCGGCGACATCGGGGAAGCGCGAAGCATACCAGGGCCGATAGCAGTCCAGGACCGTGTCATATGGCGCCTGTTTCCGCTCCGTCATCATGTGCTCGGACATGCCGCCGCGAAGTCCAGGTTCGATTCCGTCGCCCAGCGCCCCACAGGCGGGCGGGATCGACGGATCAGGATCGGCGCCGAACCTCAGCGTGGAGAACGGAGCGTGCCAGGCGATCTGGACCTCGACGCGTCCGACCTTGCCGGGCGCGATCGACATTGGGCAAAAGAGGCTACCGCCAGGCGACGGAAGGCCGCCGTCGTCATAGTCTGAGGTGTCGATCACCTCGCCCGAGGAGGCGTCGCGCCAGGTGATCGTGGGGGTGTCGTACCACCCCCCGCGGAACCATCGGGGGTTCACGCCCACCTTTTCCGCCGAGGCGGTGATCCGACAGCTTCCCGTCCGTTCAGGCCGTTCGGATCCCCCCTCCTCCCATAGCGTGAAGCCGTTGTCGCAACGCGAAACGCCATGGGCGGTGCGACGCAGGCCCTGATAGATTTCATGAACCGGCGTGCTGGCCGGCTGGGCCATGATGTTGACGGCGTTGAAAGAGAAGACCACCTCCAGCGTCTCGTCGCTCTCGTTCAGGAACTCATACTCGAGTGCGGCGACGGGCATTCCCGAGCGATCGGCGTCGGGGGGCGTAAAGGGGCTCCAGGCGACGAGGCGGGCGCGCAGGGGGTGACCAGGTTCGGAAAGGTCCAGCCGGCAATAGGGGAACTTCGACCGCGCCTCGACCGCGGCGAACCTCGGCAATCCGGCCGTCGGCCCGGCGTGGCCCAGCCCGCCCAGGGCCGCTCCGTAGATCCGGTGCTTTGGAAGCGGCCCCTCCACGAGACGGGCAAGTTCCGGACGCCCCTTCACCGCCACGGCGGCGTAGACGAGAGGCTCGTGGAAGCGTTCCATCTGATGGCGCAGCGACAGGTGCGAGAGAGATCCGCGAGCCTCTACGCAGACCATACCCGCTCCAATCCCGCCCAGCGGGAACGCCCAATGGTCGAGATGTTCGGCCGTCCACGGCCCAAGATGGCGGCCCTGCCATTCGACGTCGGAACTGAAGGTCATGTTGATCTCTCCGCTTGGGGTGTCGGACCAGCCTTCCGGCCTCGCCCGGTGGCCGGTTAGGTGCTGGTCGGGCTGGAGGCGGTGAGGAGCGCCTCGACCTCTCGCAGGGCTGGCATGGCGGGGGCGGTTCCGAGGCGGGTGACGGCGATGCCCGCAGCGGCGCAACCGAAGCGGGTCGATGCCAGCGGATCGCATCCCAGTGATAGCGCCGCGGCGAATCCGCCGATGAAGGCGTCGCCGGCCCCTGTCGTGTCCACGACGGGTCCCGCATCAACCGCGCCCACGTGAATTGAACGGGTCGGACCGTGAAGCAGGGCGCCGCGCGCGCCCAAGGTGATCAGGGCGGTCCCGACGCCCAGCTCCAACAGCCGGTCGCCCGCCATCCTCGCGGACTCGATCGAATCTGGAACGACGCCCGTCAGGGCCTCAAGTTCGGGTTCGTTGGGGACAAGATAGTCGCAGAGGCGGCAGACCTCCGGCGAGAGCGGCTTCGCCGGCGCTGGATTGAGGATTGTGATCACCCCCGCCTCCCGCGCGATCTGCATCGCCCTGGCGGCGGCCTCCAGGGGCTGCTCCAGCTGGGTGACGAACACCCTGCTGTTTGCGATGACGCCGGCCGCGGCCTCGATGTCCGCCGTGGTGATGCCTCCGCCGGCCCCCGGATGGACGATGATCGAATTCTGCCGGGTCAACGGATCGACCAGAATGAAGGCCGCGCCGGTCGCCGCTTCGACGGTCTGGGTCGCGCTGGCGTCCACGCCGCAGGCGGCCCAGGTACGGGACGCCATTTCGCCGAATGCGTCAGCGCCGATCCTGGAAATCAGGCTCACCCTGGCGCCGAGTCGCGCTGCGGCGACCGCCTGGTTCGACCCCTTGCCGCCCGGTCCGACCGCAAATCCCGATGCCTCAATTGTCTCGCCAACCTTAGGCATTCGCGCGGAGGTAAAGCAAAGGTCAGCGACAAATATCCCCAACACTGAGACACGACCGAGCTTATTCACGCTCGATTTCTCGTCCAATGAGTCTTTATGCTCCATGCCGATTTCCACCCAATGCCGCTTTATTATCCTCAAACACAGCCGATGCTATCCGCTGCCATATGGAATCCAGATATTCTTTACCTGCACTGCGTGACGAAGGAAGTGTCGCCCCTCGGCGGCGGCCGCTGACAGCCAATCGGTCTGCAGCCCATCATCGACCAAGGTCCGCTTCAGGTTGCCTGTTGAGAGCCGCTCGACCTCGGAGGCCATGGCCTTCGAGCCGAACGCCCACAGACCATCGACATCGTTGTGCCGGGCCAGCGTGCGGGCCAGGTCTTCGGGGTCGCCCGTCACGATATTGACGACGCCCGGGGGAACGTCAGAGGTCTCGAGGATCTGGTAGAAATCCGTGGCCACCAGCGGTGCGCGGGCGCTGGGCGCCACCACGACGCGGTTTCCCATGCTGATGAGCGGCGCGACCAGGCTGATAAGCGCGAGCAACGGCGCCTCGTCGGGACATACCACCCCGACCACACCGATCGGCTCGTTTATCGCGAGCGCAACGCCTCTTAGCGGTGGGACATGCACGGCCCCCTCGAACTTGTCGGCCCATGCGCCATAGGCGAAGAGCCTGGCGACAGCGGCGTTCACCTCCGCCCCGGCCTTTGCGGGAGACACCCCGGTCAGCGTCTCGATTCGACTGGCGAATTCGGCCGTCCGGACCGACAGGTTCTCGGCAAGATAGTAGAGCACCTGACTGCGCTGGTGGGCGCTCGCGCTGGCCCAGGCCCCAGCCCCCCTGGCCGCCGCCACGGCGTCGCGGATGTCCTTGCGATTGCCCACGCCGACTTCGCCGACGAGCCGACCCTTGGCCGACAGGACCGCGCGCGAGTACCCGGAGTCCGTCCGGGTCTGCTTGCCGCCGATGTAGTTCTTGGCGGTGCGATCGATGGCTCCCGCACTCTGCGGGGCCGCCCCCGCCTCGGCGCGGACATGCGGGGTTTCGCGCCGCTTAGCACGTCCGGACCACGCAACCGGCTTGAGGTACTCGAAGGCTCCCTCGCGACCGCCCTCCCGACCAAACCCCGATTCCCGCACCCCGCCGAAGCCCACGCTCGCGTCGAAGAGGTTCGCGGCATTGACCCAGACGACCCCGGCCTGGACCCTGGCCGCGACGTCGAGGGCCAGCCCAATGGACTCGCTCCAGATGCTGGCGGCGAGCCCAAACCGGGTGTTGTTGGCGAGCATCACCGCCTCGTCGGGCGTACGAAATGTCGTCGCGACCAGCACCGGGCCGAAGATCTCCTCCTGCGCCACGGTCGAGGCCGGTTGGACGCCGGTGAGGAGGGTCGGCGGATAGAACAGACCCCCGACCGACGCGCCCATCTCGGCCTGGTGGCACACCGCGCCCTCTGCCACGCCGGTCGCCACGAGACGCTCGATCCGCCTCAGCTGTCCCGCGTCGATCACCGGGCCCATATCGATGGTCTTGTCCAGGGAGGGTCCGACGCGGAGCGTCGCCATCCGGCGCTTCAGGCGTTCCAGGAACGCCTCTGCGACGCCCTCCTGCACCAATAGCCGCGAACCCGCACAGCAAACCTGACCCTGATTTAGCCAGATCGCGTCCACAACACCCTCGATGGCGCTGTCCAGGTCCGCGTCCTCGAAGACGATGAAGGGGGATTTTCCGCCAAGCTCCAGGGTGAGAGACTTGCCCGCCCCCGCTGTTGTCTGTCGGATCAGGCGGCCGACCTCGGTCGAGCCCGTGAAGGCGATCTTGGCGACATCAGGATGGTCGACCAGCAGACCGCCGGTCGTCCCCTCGCCGGTGACCACGTTGAGGACGCCGGGCGGCAGGCCGGCCTGGCGCGCGAGCTCGGCGAAGAGCAAGGCGGTGAGAGGCGTCGCCTCGGCCGGCTTGAGCACGACGGCGTTCCCAAGCGCGATCGCCGGAGCGACCTTCCAGGCCAGCATGAGGAACGGGAAGTTCCAGGGTACGATCTGCCCGATCACTCCCAGGGGCGCATATCCGGAGAACTCGCTGTCCTGAAGCTGGGCCCAGCCCGCGTGGTGGTAGAAGTGACGAACCGCAAGGGGGATATCGAGGTCGCGGGCCTCGCGGATCGGCTTGCCGTTGTCGAGCGCTTCGATCACCGCGATCAGGCGCGCGTGCCGCTGGATGGTGCGGGCCAGCGCGTACATATGGCGCGCACGCGCGTGTCCGGACAGCCTGGCCCAGCCGGCCTGCGCGCGGAGCGCCGCGGCGACCGCGGCTTCAACATCCTCAAGCCCGCCCTGGGCGACGCTCGCGAGCACCTTGCCGGTGGCCGGCTCGAAGGTCTCGAAGTACCCGCCGCCCGTCGGGGCGAAGGGTTCACCACCGATGAAGTGATCGAAACGGCCGCCGCGGGCGCTCAACCAGGCCCGCGCCTCGGTGTCGGATTCAAAGCTTGGTTCGTATGACATTGCGTCGAAATAATTGGCGACATCCATCGGTCTATCCCACCGGATGCCGGTGATAGGCGGAGTATTGGCCCGTGACGTGGTGCTCCAGCTGGCGCTCGATATCCGCGAGAAGGGTGGACGCGCCAATCCTGAAGAGATCGGGTTCCAGCCAGTCCCGTCCGAGTTCTTCCCGGACGATCGTCTGATGCTGGAGAAGGCCTTTGGTCGTCGAAATGCCCCCGGCGGCCTTGTATCCGACCCGGTACCCGGTTCTGATCCAGTGCTCTCGGATCGCCCGAAGCATCACCAGACTCACCTGCGGCGTGGCGTTGACCGCTTCCTTCCCGGTCGAAGTCTTGATGAAATCAGCTCCCGCCATCATGCAGACGTGGGAGGCCCGGGCGACATTCCTCAACGTCTGTAGGTCGCCCGTGGCGATGATCGCCTTGAGATGCGCGCCCCGGCTGGCGGCGCGAAAGTCGCGCACTTCGTCATATAGCGCCGCCCAGTGGCCCGTCAGAACGTGCTCGCGCGTGATGACGATGTCGATTTCGCGAGCGCCGTCCGCGACGGACGCCTCGATCTCGCGCAACTTGAGCTCATGGGGCGAAAGGCCGGCCGGAAAGCCGGTCGAGACTGCGGCGACGGGGATGCCGCTTCCCCGAAGGGCGTCCACCGCCGTTGGGACGAACCGGTGATAGACGCAGACCGCCCCCGCCGCGATCTGGCGGCCCTCCATGCCGAGCGCGCCCAGAATGTCGGGCCGGACAGGGAACCGGGCCTTCGCGCAGAGGCGTCGAACGCGCTCGGGCGTGTCGTCGCCCGACAAGGTCGTCAGGTCCAGACAGGTCACGGCCTTGAGAAGCCATGCGGCTTGGGCGTGGTGTTTCAGCGCCCGGCGTCCTGGGAGGCTCTGAACGCGACGCTCAACCGCCGACCAGTTGACCCGGACTCGCTCCAGCACGCCCAGATCGAGACCGGTCGGCACGTTCCGATCCGGACGTTCCTGGTCGTTGCCGACGGGAGCACATGCAGACCCTCCCCGTGGGATCGCCTCCCCGTCCAGCGCCCTCGCCTGGTTGATCACATGCCCCCCTCCCGACAGCTGCTCTCGTGGTGACGGGAACCGACTGACCAGGAATGTTATATACCTAACATCTATCGACACTTTTCTTACATGCCAGGGTTGGCGTCAACCCCGTATCCCGACTCCAACGGCCGCGGAATCGACCCCAAATCCCGCCAGATAGGCTCTGCGGCGAGAAAACAGGCCGATCCTTCGCGCGGTCAGGGCCCTCGGCAGAGGTGTAAAGTATGTAACATAACTGCGAGACGAGCCGACGATCGAGGCGGCCGGCGAGCCCGAACCCGTGTTCCTCGTTGGCCGCGACCATTGAAGTGCGCGATCGGGTGACGGGGATGGGCCACGGCAAGCGCACTGCGGTTCATCGATGACCTGGGGACGACCTGGGAGAGCGGCGAGGACCGCCCGCGGCTTCAGCCCTGGCGAGCCGGTTCGCATGCGACCCCAAAGGGATCCAGGTCCCGGACCCTGAGGATCACAAGCCGGCCTGCCGGAGAAATCTGACCGTCGAGGCAGCCCACAGGCGACACCTTCTGCCCGACGTAGAGGCGCGGCGATCAACAGGAGCAACCACGGCCTCGGGCGCCCCACTCCCTGACTTGGCGCCGCTCGCGCCACAGGAAGCGTGGTCGAGGCGGAGGCTACCCTTGCGACACCCCCAACGGGCCGCTGCTTTCACGCTTCGAGGTCCCGGACGTCGAAGTTTGGCCAAGTTCGCGGCGTTCTGGCGGCGTCGCCTTGATCCAGAACACGTCGGCCTGCCTTCGCCCCCGGGGGCGCCATGGATCGCTCTACGCGCACCTGCCCCTTCGGCGCGTCCGCGCGCGCGACAGCATCACCGCCGGCTTTGAACACCCGCAGCCTCGGCGCCCGACATTGGCTGCCTGGCTTGGTTCTGGAGGGCCGTCCTGTCGACCTTGCCGATGGGGAGCAGCGGCAGATCGCGCTTGATGACGAAGCGTTTGGGGACCTTGTAGTTGGCGAGCCGTTCCCGACACCAGGCCTCGAGATCCTCGGGCTTCAGGTCGGCGCCTGTCCGCGGGACCACATAGGCGACGCCGATCTCTTGCCAGGTGGCGTCCGGGATCGATACGACGGCCGCGAGCGCCACGGCCGCGTGGCTCTCGATCGCGACCTCCACTTCCCGGGGATAGACGTTGTACCCACCCGACTTGAACATCTCAGTCAACCGTCCGACGATCCTGTAGCGGCCGTCGGGACGCCTGACACCGAGATCGCCGGTGCGGAAGAATCCGTCAGGGGTGAAGGCCGCGACCGTCGCGGCCGGGTTTTGCCAGTAGCCGAGCAGGTTGTATTTGGAGCGCGCCTGAATCTCACCCTCCTGGCCGTCAGCGACCGGGCGACCCGCGTCGTCGGCGAGGCGGACTTCCACACCTGGAAAAGGCTCGCCCACCGTCTCGCTGAGAAGCCCCAGGTCGCAGGTAGGCTCCAAGACCGTGATCGCGCTCGTCGTTTCGGTCATGCCGTAGTTCGTGGCCAGCCGTGGGGTGATCCCCGCGAGCCGCCGGATCATCTCCTCGGGCATGGCCGCGCCCTCCCAGATGATGATCTCCACGTGGGACAGGTCGTAACGCCCAAAGGTTGGAACCTGCATCTGGAGGGAGAAGACGCTCGGAACCGACGCCCAGACCGTAATCTTTTCACGTTCAATCAGCTCAAGGCTGCTCTGGGCGTCGAAGTGCTCCATGAAATGGAGTTCGCCGCCGCCAGCCAGCGTGGGCATCGAAATGTCGACGATCGATCCAACGTGATTGATCGGAAGGAAATTGAGGGATCGATAGGTCGCGACAGGCCAGATGCGGTTCTGCTCGACACTGAAGGACGAGATGCCCTCGTGATGTAGGAGCGCGCCCTTGGGTTTGCCGGTGGAGCCGGACGTATAGACAATCAGGCAGGGATCTCTCCCACCGCAGGCCAACCTTGCGCCGGCAAGGGTCGCGTCCGGAACATCCTCGCCCTCCAACAGGAAGCTCGCGAGGCTCACCGCGCCCGGCGCTGTAGGGTCGCCGTCGAACACGACCACCCGCTCCAGTCCCGCCGTCGCAGCGAGCGCGGCGATCTCTTCGCCATAGGCCCGGTCGCCGATGGTCGTGCGGCTCAGGAGGACCTTGGGCTTCGCATCCGAAACCGCGTGGCGCAACTCCTCGAGGCGGTACTTGGGATTGAGGCCAAGCCAGATGCCGCCAATGGACGCGGTGGCGAGGAAAGCGACGATGAACTGGGGATGGGGGGTCTGCAGCGTGGCGACGCGATCACCCTTGGCGACCCCCGCGTTCAACAGAGACCGGGCAAGCCTGTCAACCTGCTCGGCCAGATCCGAATAGGTCAGGCGATCTCCGCCGAGGACGAGAGCGACCGCCGAAGGGGTTCGGCCGGCGATCCAGTCGATATAGTCACTGACACGCGGAAGGACGGGCGGGGACAGACTCACGTTGCGGGCTCCAAGGCGCGGCGTGACAGGCCAGCCGAACGAAGGTTGTGGAGAGAGACCAGGCACAGAGCGCCTGGCGCGACGGTGAGGAAGATCACCACCGCGACGGTCATGTGACCTCCTGCCGAGGCCAGAGCCAGGCCGGTCAGGGCCGGGCCAAATGCAAGGCCGAGCTTCTCCCCAGAGGTCCAGACCCCCGTGAAGGTGGCCTCGGCCTGAGCGCCGGCATCTCCGTGGATCAGGTGCGCCACCAGCGTGAACGGCAGCACTTGGAGGCCGCCGAAGGGCAAGCCGATGAGGGCGAACGCCACCAGCTCGCCCCCCCAGGGAGCTCCGGCGAGCGCCCCGACGCCCAGCAGTGCGGTCACCAGACCGAAGGCGAGCGTCGCGCCCACATAGGCTCTGGCCTCTCCGATGCGGCGGGCGAGCGCCGTCCAGAACGGCACCGAGACGATCGTGGCGAGCAACATCGCTCCCATGGCCAGGCCGGTGTCCCCCTCTGGCCGGGAGAAAATGGCGACAACCAGATATGGCGCAGCCGACGTCACAAGACCCACGGCGGTGAGCTGGAGCACATAGGCCGCCAGCAGATTGCGGAAACGGCTGTTCTGCAGCGCCGCCTTCATCTGCGCCGTCAGGCCAGGACGCCGCACCGAGACGGAAGGCCGCTCCCTTGGCTGATCACGTCCAGCCATCATCAGGAAGGGCGGCGCCATCGCCAGCCCACATGCCGCGGCTATGACCAGCGCCATGACGGCGTAGCCCGCCCGTCCGCCTCCACCGGCCTCCACGATCAGAGGCGCGGCGCTTGCGCCGGCCAGCACGCCCACCATGGCCACAACGATCCGCCAGGCGACGAGCCTGGCTCGGCTGGCCTCGTCCTCTCCGATCTCCGCGGGTATCGCGATGTAGGGCACGGCGAAGATCGAGTAGAGCGCGGCCAAGGCGAAATAGCAGCACCCCACCCATGCGACCTCCCCCCATCCTGGCAACACCGGCGGGGTGAAGAGGGCGACGAAGGCCACCACGACGCCGATAGCGCCCACGGCCAGGAATGGCCGCCGGCGGCCCAGGGGCGAAACGCTGCCGTCGGACCAGGATCCGACCAGAGGATCCCAGAAGATCGCCCAGGCCTTGGGAATGAAGACAATCGCCGCGGCCCATCCGGGCGGGATCTTGAGCGTCTCCGTACAGAAGTAGAGGAGGAGCACCGTAGGGACCGTGGAAAACACGCCCGTGCCGAACGAGCCGGACGCATAGGCGGCCGAAGCGGCGGCTCCGATCGCTTTCACGACCTGGCCTCGGCCCCGGCGACGGGCTCCGGAGGCATCCAGATTGAGAGCCAGTCAGCCACAAGCGCCGGGCGGTCGCCGCCCTCGATCTCGATGGTGCATCCGAACGTCGTGATCCAGCGCTCCTTGTCGTCCTGCCGCCGGCTGAGCGTGGTGAAGCGGCCTCGGATGCGGGCGCCCGCCGGCACGGGAGAGACCAGTCTGAGGCGATCGAACCCATAGTTGAGATAATGCCCCATGGTCGATGGATCGCGATGGGAACTGGTGTGCATGGCGTCGAAAAGCAGATGGGTCAGCAGGGACACGGTGAGGAACCCGAAGGCGATAGCGCCTCCATAGGGACCGTTGGCGGCCGCCCAGTGCGGATCGATGTGCATCGGGTCGGGGTCGCGGGTCACCGCCCCAAACGCATCGATCATCTCCTGGGTGACCACGAGCCAATCCGAAGTCCCGATATCGTCCCCCGCCTCGAGGGAGGAGAGCACATCCTGCGTGACGGCCTCAGTCATCCGATCTAGTCTCTCCATTCTATGATCTTGAGCCCAACCTCAACTTGAGCCTGACCTCAATTTTTGGGTTGCGTCAAGAACGATCGTCAGAGGGACCTCGTGAGCGCACTCGAACCGTCATTCGTCGAACATCTGAAGCATCAGTTCGCCACGGCGCCGCCCGCCAAGCGCGGACTTCGGACGCGCCAGCGGCTGGTGATCGCTGCCGCCCAGGTCCTGGAGCAGAAGGGCTATCACGCCCTCAGGGTGACCGATGTGTCCGACGCGGCCGGCGTCGCAGAGGCTTCGTTCTACGTCTACTTCCGCGACAAGAAGGACATAACGATCCAGGTGCTCACCTTGCTGCTGGACGAGTATTTCGGCGTGGAATCACAGGACGCGGAACACGCCTCGGTCTTCGGCAAGATCCAATTGGCCAACCGGGGATGGATCGCCATGTGCCGCGCGAACGCTGGCCTCATGCGCTGCATTCTGCAGGTGGGCGATGACATTCCGGAGTTCTATCGACTCGCTCAGAGGGCCAATCGCACCTGGTACGAGCGGGTGGCGCAGAGCGTCAGCCGCCATAGGCCCGAGCAGGGAATCAATCCGGCGGCACTTCACCTGGCCTATATGCTCGGCGCGATGGCTGATGAGATCGTACGCAAGCTCATCATCTATCCCGACCCGGACTACCTCGCCCTGCTCGAACAGACGGGTATGAACGACGAGGCGGTCGCAGACGCCATGAGCCTGGTGTGGATGCATGTCCTTTACCCGGGCGTCCCGATCGGAGAGGCGTCGCTCCACGACGCGGCCGTCGAGCTGGCCCACACCGCGCTCCCCCGACTGTTGTTGACGCGAGAGGCGGCCGCCGGCGGCTGAGGCCTGCGGCGTGTCCCTGACGGCCCGCCCTACTGCTGACGCCGTCCAGGTCGGTCCACGCCACCCCGTATCGAGGACAGGCCGGCGCGGGCCGTCATGATACCGGAATGGGTCCAGTCCCAGTCAGTCGCGCCAGGGTCGCGTGGTCAGGGCCAGTCCGCTGCCCTCGCCGCCCCCGAACCTCAAGGTGAACCGCTCCGCGCCGGCCTTGGGATAACGGCGGAAGGTGTCGGCGTCGGCGCCGGCGATGGCGAGCCGCAACCGGTGCCCCTTCCTGACGAGGGCCGCGACCGGGAACATCGCGAACTCCACGACCGCTGTTTCCCCAGGGTTCATGGGCTGTGCGTCGGCCCGAGCGTAACTGTGGGGGGCGGGCCCCTGATCATATGGGAGGCTGGCGGGGTCCGCGGGCCGCCGGTGGACGGCGCGGATCTGGCCCTCGGTCAGGTAGCTTACACGCCCCTCCGGAGAGACGTCCTCCAGGTAGGCGAAGAACACGGGATCGTCGGTCTCGGTGGCCACGCTCAGGCGCACCACCGGCGTTCCGGCCACCTCGACGTCCGCGGTCATGGGCTTGGTGTCGAACACGATGAGCTTGTGGTCCTCGGCCCTCCGATCGGCGTAGGCCGGCGGGGTCCCGAACTGTGTCGACCAACGGGTCTGCTTTCCGGTCGTGGCGGTGAAGTCGACCTCCCGCGAGACCGATCCGACCGCGGCGGCGCCTTCATGGAGCGCGCCATCGGCGCCAAGGGCCAGGAATTGGGGGGCGACGCCCTCGGGCGGCCACGCGGTCGTCTGCTTGAACCGTCCGGCGCCCATTACGTAGTAGTTGATCTTCCGCTCGACCTTCACGCCGGCTCGGAGTCGCTCGGCAAACTCGAGGTTGATCTTGAACTGCTCCTCTGGAGAGGGCGTTGGCTCGACCGCACCGGGCCGCAGGGGATCAGCTCCCTTGCGATGGGTGTGGTCGTTGGCGGTGATCCAAACCTCCATGGAGACCTCGGGCGCGCTGCGGAAGCGGGCCAGGGCCGCCTCGGCCGTTCCGCCGTCGACCCAGGACCCCCAGTACTGGACCGGTTTGCGCTGGAGTCGGATATCGTCGATGGCCGAGGCCGGCGAGAGGTCGAAGAGCGCAAATCCGTTGCGCCCCTTATCGTCGCGGAACTCGGCCTGGTAATAGTCCTCCGGACCCCAGTGGAGACGGCCAGCAATCGCTTGACGCAATAAGCGGAAGTCCACGTCGCCGTCGACCGGCTGAAGCGTCGGAAACAGCTTGGGGCAATCTTCGAGCCGCACGGCGCAATCCAGTGTCTTGCCCTCACCGTCCCTGCCCAGGTCGATATTGCGAGCCTCCCGGCCCCATCCGTTCAGCATGAAGTCGTTCGACACCCCGCCCGGCATGAACAGGTGCAGGTAGACGTCGAAGTCCGTCTCGCGCGCTATCGCCCCCAGCAGCGGGGTGGGGCGGCTGGTGGCCCAGTCGGCCGTATCGGCCATGTAGGAGACGCCGGCGGCGATCACCTGGCCGTTCGACCACGGCAGCAGACGCAGGTGATCGACGAGCTCGTCCATGTCACGGACCTCGTCGGGCCCGATCTCGGTGTTCCTCGCGCCGAACGAGGCCGTGGAGCCGCGAGTGTCTACCACCGCCACGACGTAACCCGCCTCGCGCCAGCGCTGATAGTCCCGCGCCTGCGAGTAGGCGAAATGGATGGCGCGACCGTAGCGGGTCTGGATGAGGATCGCAGGCGCCTTCGCGCCAGGGACCTGTCCGCCAGGATAGTACAGACTGACCGCCAGGCGCACGCCATCGCGCATGGGCAGGTAGTAGGAACTGTCACTCCAGCCGAACGGGCGCTCGGGCGGGGCGGCCTCGCAGCCTCCCCCCGCCAGCGCGCCGAGCAAGGCCGCCGCGGCCATGGCCGCGATCCTGGCGGATCCGACACTCACCTCAGTAGCTCAGCTTCAACTCGAGCCCGAATGTCCTCGGCTCGTTGAGCGCGATGAACTTCTGGGCGACGAAGCCGAGTCCCGAGAGGTCGAAGAGCCGCTGCTTCACCACCTCATCAGCGAGGTTCTTGCCCCAGAGGGATAGGCGGATCCGGCCATCCGGGTCCTGCCAGCTGATCCGAGCGTCGACGAGACCATAGGGTTTCACCTTACCGTCCTGTTGATTGTCGGGCGTGAGGTACGAGGTTCCTCGGCCGATGTACTCTCCATAGAAAGTCAGCTCCCCATAGCGAGTCTCCAAGCGGTATTCCGCGTTGAGGTCGAACGTATAGCTCGGCGACTGGGGGATGCGGCGGAGCGGCTGGCCGGAGGGAAGGACGCCCTCGTCGTACTCAGCCTCTTGGATAGCGAGGCTCGCCCCGAGCGTCCACGGCGGTGCGGGTCGCGCCTGCACCTCCAGCTCCAGGCCCTGGCTGTGAGCCGCACCGGCGTTCAGGATGACCGGGTCGAAGATCGGCGTCGCGGGATTGTCCGCCGTGATCTGGATATCCGTCCACTCCATGCGGTAGAGGGCGGCGTTCAGGGTCACCCGACGATCGAGCAACTCAGATTTCAGGCCCGCCTCGTAGTTCCAGAGCCGCTCGGGATTGAAGGAGATTCCGTTTGCGTCGCCCAAGGCGTCGTTGAATCCTCCACTCTTGAAGCCCTTGCTCGCCGTCGCATAGGCGAGGACCGCCGGGGTGAAGCGATAGCGAAGGTTGAAGCTGGGCGTCACCTCGGACCAGCTGTCAGCGGCCGTGATGGCCGCGTCGCCGCCCAGGAGATCGATTGGGTCGGTCTGGATATAGTCGATGGACTTCTTATCGCGGGTGTAGCGGGCCCCAGCGGTCACATCCACACGATCATTGATCTTCCAGGTGCCGCTGGCGAAGGCGGCAAGACTCCGGGTGGCGAGCTTGCCGTTCGAGCCGACCTGCAATCCGGCCAGGGAGGGGGCTCCGAGCAGATTTGCCAGGCCTCCCCCGATCTCCACGAAGCTGAGATTTCTCGAGCTCTGTCGGAAATAGTAGAGCCCCGAGATCCAATTCACCGAGCCTGTGCTGAACTCCGCCCGCAATTCGTCGGACCATCTCCAGACGCTTTCGGGATCGCCGTCATAGAGGATGCTGAGGGGCGAGCGGTCAGTATCGGCGCGCGAAAAGTAGTCGTGGCGCCGGTAGGAGATGATGTTGGTGAGCCGCACGCCGGCGAGGCTGGTGTGGAAGTTGACCGCCGCCCCACCGCTCTTGAGGCGCTCCTCGTTCTGCTGATCTCCCTGGATCCGATAGTCGTACGGGTGGGTGTTTAGCGGCAGGCCGGAGGCGATGAGAAGTTGTGGCAGCAGGGCCGTGTCGTCGTAGCTCAGCGTCTCGTAGCCGATGGTTTCCTGATCCACCTTTCGGTAGTCGGCGGTGATCAGGAGCTCGGTGCGCTCGCCCATGTCGAAGAGGAGTTGGCCTCGGCTCGACCAGTTGTCGACCGAGTTCACACGACGGCCGAGGGTGGTGTTGAGCGTGGTTCCGTCGCGTTGCTCACGGGCCACGGAGAACTTCGCAAATAGGCGATCAGCCAGGATGGGTCCGCTGATCGACGCTCCCGCGCGGCGATAGTCGTGGTTCCCGGCCGCGAGCGTTCCCGAAGCCTTGAACGAGGCGGAAGGACGTTCGGTGGCGATGTTGATCACGCCGCCGAGCGTGTTCCGGCCGAAAAGCGTCCCCTGCGGGCCCCGCAGCACCTCCACTCGGGCGATGTCGTAAAGGTCGAGGTTCGCTCCAGCACCCTGCCCTACGAAGACCTCATCGACATAGTAGCCTACCGCCGGGTCGGAGCCGGCCGAGCCGGCGCTGCCGATGATGCCCCGCAGCGAGGTCGGCGAGAGCTTCAGGTCGCCGAAGTCGCCGTAGAGCATGCCCGGGGTCCGCAGCGCCACATCGCCGATGTCCTGGATGCCCTGCCGCTCGATGGCCGCGGCGGTGAAGGCGGTGACGGAGACCGGCGTCTCCTGGAGCCGCTCCTCGCGCCGCTGGGCGGTGACGATCACTTCTTCCAGCGCCACGCCGCTCTTGTCGTCAACGGTTTGGGCCGAGGCCGAACCGGCGCTCAGCAGCGCCGCTACGGCCGCCGCCCCCAGGTACACGCTCCGCGTCATCTAATCCCTCCCGATATTATGATATTGAGCTCAATCTCATCTTTGAGGTTGGTTGCGCGGCTTGTCAAGAACACGGTGAATCTGCCGTTTCGATGCGGGCGAGGCGTGAGGCGCCACGGCCACGTTCCCGGGCTGTGGAGCTATGGCGGCCGGTTCCGCGGCCTCCCCCCTCAGCCGCGCCAGGGCGACGTCCCGTCGCCGCAACGCCCCGACCAGGCGCTCGGCCTTGACGTGTCCAAACCCCCGGATGAGGTCAGGATAGCAGGCGACCTCCAGGACCAGGTCGCGGGTTCCTGGATTGAGCAATTCCAGGGCGGCCTCCACGGACGCCCGGTACTGGCCGACGAGCCGCCGCTCGAGGCGTCGCTCGGCCAACCCGCCGAAGGGATCGAACGGCGTGCCCCGCAGGCCCTTGAACTTCGCCAGCAGCCTGAAGACGGGCATCACCCATCCGCCCAACGTCACTTTCAGCGGCAGCCCAGAGGCGCGGTCGCGCGGTGCGAAGAGGGGCGGCGAAAGATGGAAGCTGAGTTTCAGCTCCCCCTCGAACTCGGCGCGGAGGCGGGTGGAGAAGCTCGGATCGGCCAAGAGTCGGGCGACCTCGTATTCGTCCTTATAGGCCATGAGCTTGGCCAACCCGCGGGCGACCGCTTCGGTGATCGCCTCGCCACCGGGGTCACGCGCCGTCACCAAGGAACCTACGCGCCGGACAAAGACCTCGTAGTCCGCGGCGTATCGATCGTGCTGATAGGCGGTCAGGCGCTTGGCGCGATCGGCGATGAGGGCCTCAAGGCCGGCTGGTTCGCGTTCGGCCGGCGGTGCGCGAAGCCCGGCGATCCTTGTCGGGTCGAGCACCGCCAGTCGCCCCGTGCGGAACGCCGAGAGATTCATGTCCACCGCCGCGGCGTTGAGCCTCACGGCGGCCTCAATGGACGCCGCTTTCAGGGGGATGGCGCCCAGCTGATAGGCGAAGCCTACCATGAACATGTTGGCCGCCAGGCTGTCGCCGAAGAGGTCGGCGGCCGTCCCGGCGGCGTCGACGCGATGGACTCGCGATCCTTCCCCCACCGCGCAGGCGACGGCGCTCTCCAGGGTCTGACCATCGAGCACGAAATCCGGGTCGAGCTGGAAGGCCGCGGTCGGCGTCAGACGCGTGTTCACCACCGCAATCGCCGTACCTGGGCGCAAGGTGGCCAGGGCCTCGCGATGTGCGCCCGCCACAAGGTCGCAGGCCAGGAGAAGGTCTGTCTCGCCGTCCCCAAGTCGCGCCGGCCCCAGGAACATGCCTGGGAGCCCGATGCGCAGGTGGCTGTGGACCGCTCCACCCTTCTGGGCAAGTCCGGTCATGTTGTAGGTCGAGGCGATCTTGCCCTCCAGGTGCGCCGCCATGGCGAGCACCGATCCCACCGTGATGACGCCGCTGCCGCCGATGCCCGTGACGAGGATGGCGCAGCGGTCGCCCGCGGGGACGCGTCCGGGTTCGGGAAGGCGCGCGGGATCGACCGCCGCAAGGCGAGGCGCCCGGGCCCTGGGGCGCCCGCCGGTGACGCTCACGAAGGAGGGGCAGAAACCGTCGGCGCAACTGTAGTCCTGGTTGCAGCCTGACTGGTCGATCTCCCGCTTTCGCCCCAGGGCCGTGGGGATGGGGCGCAGGCTCACGCAGTTCGAGACAGCCGAACAGTCGCCGCAGTTTTCGCAAACGGCCTCGTTGATGAACAGCCGGCGCGGGGCCTGCGACTCGAGCCCCCGCTTTCGGCGTCGCCGCTTCTCGGTCGCGCAGACCTGGCTGAAGATCACCACGGTGACGCCGGGCGTCACGCGCAAGGCCTGCTGCACGGCTTCGAGGTCGGCCCGCGGCCGGAGGTCCACGCCGGCCGGGATCGCGCGGCGATCCAGGCTCGCCATGTCGTCGCTCAGCACCACGCAGCGGCGGGCCCCTTCGGCCAGCACCTGGCGGGCGATGTCGGCGACGGAGAGGCCGCCTTCGACGGCCTGGCCGCCGGTCATGGCGACCGCGTCATTGAACAGAATCTTATAGGTGAGGTTGACCCCGGCGTTGACGGCGGCGCGAACAGCCAGCAGGCCGGAGTGCGAGTAGGTCCCATCACCGAGGTTCTGGAAGATATGCGGCCGCTTCGAGAAGCGCGAGGCGCCGATCCAATTGGCGCCCTCCCCGCCCATCTGGACGGCGGGAAGCGTCTGGCGGTTCATCCAGATCGCCATCCCGTGACATCCGATTCCGCTAAGCGCGAGGCTGCCCTCGGGCACCTTGGTCGAGCGATTGTGGGGGCAGCCTGAGCAGAAGTAGGGAAGCCGCGCTGGCAACAGCGCGCTCGATCCCGTGGCTGCGGCCGGTGCGCGTGCGGCCGCCCGCGCTGTGTCGGCGTCGAGACATCCCAGGCCGGCCAGTCGGGCGAGGAGGACTTCGGCGATCTGGGCGGGGTCGAGTTGCTCGTCGGCCGGCAAGAGGGGCGCGCCGGTCTCGTCGAACTTTCCGACCAGGCGGGGGGGATTGGCGGTGTTGATCAGGGCGGCTGCCGCCTGAACCTCGAGGAAGGCCCGCTTCTCCTCGACGACCAGCACCTCACGGCAACCGTGCGCGGCCGCCCGCAGCCCCTCCGCCTCCAGGGGCCAGATCATCCCCACCTTGTAGACGCGCAGGCCGAGCTTCGCGGCGCGCGCCTCATCGACGCCGAGCCTGGCCAGCGCCTGCATGACGTCCACATAGGCCTTACCGGCCGTGACGACGCAGAGCGCGGCCTCGGCGCTGTCGACGGCCAGGCGATCTAACCGGTTGGCCCTGGCGAAGGCCTTGGCCAACGGCAGCTTGTGGCGGGTGATCAACACCTCATCGCGCTGCGGCCCGAAGACGCCCCGGAAGTGCACCCCTTCGGCCGGCATGTCGGACATGACTGGCGCCGTCACGGTGATCCTCGCGGCGTCGAGATCCACCGTGCCCGCGCACTCCGCGGTCTCATTCACGAGTTTCAGACCCACCCAAAGCCCCGAGGCCCGCGAGAGGGCCCACCCCAGCTGGCCGAAGGTCAGGATCTCCTCGACGGACGCCGGATACAGGACCGGGATCGAGCAGGTCGACAGGGCAGGCTCGCTCTGGTGCGCCACGGTGGATGACTTGCCGGGATGGTCGTCGCCAAAGACGACCAGGACGCCGCCATTGGGCGAAACACCGGCCATGTTGCCGTGCTTGAGGGCGTCACAGGACCGGTCCACGCCCGGCCCCTTGGCGTACCAGAGGGCGAAGACCCCATCCACAGTCGGGTCGAACTGAGAGATCTGCTGGGTCCCGAGGACCGCGGTGACGGCCAGGTCCTCATTCAGACCGGGGTCCACCACCACATCTGGCAGGAGGCCGACCGCCTTGATGCGGAGAAGTTCCGCGTCCAGCCCGCCGAGGGGCGATCCGCGGTAGCCGCTCACATAGCCGGCGGTCCGCAAGCCCGCCCGGCGATCTTCCTCCCCCCGAAGCATCAGCAACCGGCCGAGCGCCTGGACCCCGCTCATGAGCACGCGCCCCGCGCGTTGTTCATAGGGATCGCTCAGGCTGACCTGGTTCATGGCCGCGTCGCTGGTCAGCACACCATTCCCTCCGAATCGAACTTCCCCGCCATGGGAACATTATATTGATATTGAGCTCACACTCAGTTTTAGTCTGAGTCAAGGCGACGGCGGTTTGCGCCAACTATCAATGGGAAGGTTTGCGAAGTGAGCATTGATCTCGATCTGCGGGGTATACGGCGGCGGGGGCTGCTGCAGGGCGCCCTCGCCGGCTCGGCGCTGCTGGGCGGGCGCGGACGGGCCTGGGCGGCGACGCCGGACCTCAAACCGGTCCATGATCAGGTCCTGCTCCACACCGATGAGTCGATCCGCCGGCTGCAGACCTGGATCCGGCAACCCTCTATCGCGGCCCAGAGCATCGGCATCGAGGCGGGTTGCGCATTGACCATCGAGCTGCTGCGGGAGGCGGGCTTCCAGTCGGTGACCCGGCATGAGACCAGCGGCCATCCGGGCATCTTCGCCACCTTGGACGCGGGCGCCCCGCGCACGGTCGGCATCTACTTCATGTACGACGTGAAACAGGTGGACGCCCGCGAGTGGACGTCGCCGCCCTTTGAGGCGGTGATCGTCGACAAGCCTGGTCTGGGCAAGGCCGTGGTGGGTCGTGGCGCGCTCGACATGAAGGGCCCCCAGGCGACCTTCCTGGCGGCGGTTCACGCCATCCGCAGCGCGGGACATCGGATGCCCGTCAATCTCGTGCTGGTGGCGGAGGGCGAGGAGGAAATCGGGTCCCCCAATCTTGCCCAGCTTGTACGCCGCCCTGAGGTGCTCGCGGGCCTCGGGCGGTGCGGCGAGGTCTGGATGCCGTTCGCCTCGCAGGACCAGGAGGGCGCCGTCGAGATCGATCTCGGGGCAAAGGGGATCATCGAGCTCGAGCTCGTGGTCTCGGGCGAGCGGTGGGGTCGTGGGCCTCGGGCGGATGTCTTCTCGGGCCTGCAGGCCGCCATCGACAGTCCCGCCTGGCGGCTGGTGCAGGCGCTCAGCACCCTCGTGTCCCCGGACGGCGCCGATCCGGCCATCGATGGTCTGTTTGAGGACGTCCGTCCGCTGTCTCCGCGACAGCGGGCGATGATCGCCGCCGCCGCCGATCGGCAGGACGAAGACCTGCTCAAGGCGCAATTCGGAGTCCGACACTGGATCCACGATCTTCCGTTCCAGGAGGCCCTGGAGCGGTTGGCGTCGGCGCCCACTGTCAACATCGAAGGCCTGGTGGCGGGCTACACCGGCCCGGGCGGCAAAACGATCCTTCCGGCGCGAGCCGTGGCCAAGATGGATCTGCGGCTGGTGCCCGACATGACCGCGAGCGGGACCTTGGCCAAGGTGAAGGCGCACCTCGCCAGGCGCGGCTATGCCGACATCGAGGTCAATATGACCGGCGGATACGATCCTACCGAGACAGCAGAGAGCGCGTTGCTCATCCGGGCCGCACAGGCGGTCTATCAGCGCCGCGGCCTCACCCCACACTTGCAGCCAAGGAGCGCGGGGTCCTGGCCGGGTTGCATTTTCACGGGCCCGCCGCTGAACAAGCCCGCCGGCCATTTTGGGCTCGGCCATGGAGGCGGACCGCACGCGGCTGACGAGTTCTATCTGCTGGAGAGCACGAAGCCGAGGATCGCGGGCATGGCGGAGGCGACCTCGGCCTATGTGGAATTCCTCTATCAGCTTGCGGCGGGCTGAATACCGACGAAGTGCCATAATCGCGTATGATCTGCTCGTGACCCACCTGGCGCGCCGCAGCCAGCCTCAGGGCTGGTCTAGCGCCATGTCAGGCCGAGACTGCCGCGCCGGCCAGTCCCGCGGCGCCGGCGATTTCGACCACCATCGAGATCAGCGCACTGGCGTCGAGGGGCTTGGTCAGGAACGCGTCGGCGCCGGCTGCCGTGGCGGCGGCCCTGTGCTCGTCGAGCGCATTGGCGGTAACCACACAGATCCAGGTGCGGGATCGGCCTGTCGCCGCTTCCCGTTCCCGTATCCTCCTGATCGCGGTAAGGCCGTCCATAACAGGCATCTGCATGTCCATGAGCACGAGGTCGAAACCCGCCGTCTCAGCGGCCTCGACCGCTTCGTGCCCGTTTTCCACGCAGGTCAGGTCCACCGGAATGGCGTCCAAGATGAACTGAACGGCCAGCCGATTTATCGGGTGGTCCTCCGCGAGGAGGATCTTCAGCGGCTGCATTGGGGGCGGGGGCGTCGGGCGGCGCAGCGGGGCCGCGGCAGCGGCGTTTGAAGCCTTCCGGAGTGGAAGCTCGAACATGAAGGTCGCGCCGCGCGCGGGAGCGGCTGTCGCCGAAATCGTCCCCCCCATGAGTGCGACCAGGGCTTTTGAGATCGCCAATCCAAGGCCAGTGCCTCCAAACTGACGCGTTATCGATCCGTCCGCCTGCTCAAACCTCTCGAACAGGGTCTCCGCGAGCTCGGGGGGAAATCCGATCCCCGTGTCCTCCACGACAAACCGCACCCGGCACGTATCGGGCTCTGCATGGACCTGGCTGACCGACAACCGGATCTCGCCTTCCTCCGTGAACTTCACGGCGTTGCTCAGGAGGTTCGACAGGACCTGGCGGATTCTGAGATCATCCCCGAGGAAATGATCGCGGACCTCGTCGGCGATGCTCATCCGAAATCCGATCGCCTTCTTCGCCGCGCTCGCGCGGAACAGGGCGAAGGTGCTGCAGATCACGGCGTTCAGATCGAAGGGTTCAGCGCGGAGCGACATGCGTCCGGCATCGGCCTTGGCCAGGTCCAGGATGTCGCTGAGCAACCCCTCCAGCGCCCGTCCCGACGTCTCGATGAGGTGGACCATTTCCCATTGCTTCGCGCTGAGCTCGGTACGCGCCAATGCGCCCGCCACGCCGAGGACACCGTTCAGCGGGGTGCGGATCTCGTGACTCATGTTCGCCAGGAACGAAGACTTGGCGTGGACCGCCTGTTCGGCAGCTTCGCGGGCCTCGATCAACCTGCGTTCGGTGGCCTTCCGCTCTGAAAGGTCCCTGATGATGGTGGTGAAGGCGAAGCCGTCTAGGGTCTCCAGCTTGGCCAGAGAGGCCTCCGCGGGAAACTCTTCGCCATTCTTGCGCAGGCCCAGGATCTCGGCCCGCTCGTGCATGCGCAAACTGCGGCACGGACGGGCGGCAAAGCCCTCGACATGACCTTGATGGTTCCGGCGCAGCCGCGGAGGGATCAGCCGATCCACATTCAGGCCGATCACCTCCTCGGCCAAGTAGCCGAACATCGATTCCGCGCCGGCCGAGAACGCCAGGATGCGCGCGGCAGGATCGGTGACCACGATCGCCTCGGGGGAGATCCTCAGCATGCTGGACAACATCTCCTGGCTGCGGCGGGAGGCGGCCTCGGCGGCGCGCAGCCCGGTCACGTCCTGGACCGCGCCCAGCATCGCCACCGGCTCGCCATCCGTCCCCCGCCGCACGACCCCTTGCTCGCGGACCGTTCGCACCGTCCCGTCGAGACGTACGATGCGGTGTTCCAGGTCGTAGTGTTCCCGCCCCTCCACCGCCCTTTGCACGGCGCGCTTCACGTCCTCCCGGTCATCGGGATGAATCCGCTCGAGGAAGGCCGGATACGACGGGATGAAAGCATTCGGCTTCAGGCCGAAGATGCGGAAAATCTGCCGCGACCAGACGATATTGCCTGTGGCGATGTCCCACTCCCAGCTGCCGGTGTCGGAGAGCCGCTGCGCTCGGTCGAAGTGCTCTGCCATCCAGGCGGAGGCCGCCTGGCTGCCGTCATGGGGTGCGTTCATGCTCCCAACCCCTGCCGTGGGCCCGGCCCGGCTTGGACCGCGCCCAACAGCGCCTCAAGGACCAGCGGGTAGCCGCCGATTTCCCAGCGCGGCTTTAGGCCAATGCGGGCATGGATTTCTCCAACCTTGGTGACAGCACGCACATATTCCTCATCGAACCGGCCGGTGGAAGTGACGCTCCAGTGGGCCAGCTGCCGGCTTTGGGGGCTGACGATGTGGGCTTGGCTCGCAAAGACCTTCCGGGTCTCAGGGCAGGCCTGGAGGTGGGCGTAGAAGGCGTCTGGCGCGGCGGGAAGCTCCCCCATGATGACACCCTCGGCCCTCTGGAGGTCGGCCTGGGCCGCGGCGTCCACCTTCATGAAGCTTAAGCGATCGTGAAGGGGGTTGCTCTGGGCCATTGGGGCCTCCTCAGTTACCTCACCCCATGGCATCGACACACCCTTAATAGAACAATAAGCATACTCTATATTTCATGCACTACATTCAATTCAATATACAAAACGATATGATCCTATATCTAAGGATATATTCAACCATAGATATGCCTTTGATGACTCCTACGGTAGAATAATTACTTGACTGGACACTCACTGCGTTCCGATTCTATGGTTTATTCGGCTAGAATGTTGTCCAGCCGTCTCTAATTTTTGCGGGATGCCGAATTGTGATTGAGAGTCCTCGGCCGTTGTGGTTCGAACCCGGCATGCCGGCAGCTCAGAAGTGACCGAAGCCCCCTTCAGCAGCATTCGCACGCTGGATCCCTCCGCCGCCTCGACGCCGTCGGTTGCCATGCAGAGCGCGCCGTTGATCGTGGAGGAGAAGCCCATCTGTCGGATGGCGCTCACCCAGATCCTGGGCGAGTGCACGCAGACCGTTCCCCCTCGTTTCGCCGCCTCGATCGATGGGGCGCTCCATCAGGTGGCCGCCTATAGGCCCGGATTTCTGCTCGTTGATCTCTTCACCATCAACTATGAGTTCAACGATCTTCGCCGCCTTCTGGCGCAATCGCCTTGGGTCGCGGCGATCGCCGTCGACGACCGGGTAAATCCGACCTTCGCGCGTCTCGCGAGGGACGCCGGCGCGAGGGGATATGCCTCCAAGGATTTCGCGCTGCCGCGCTTCCGCTCCGCGTTGCGCGCCGTCATAGAAGGCGGCGCCTATTTCCCGGCCGACATCCTTCCTGACCGGCCCCGGCCTAGGACGATACGCACAGCCGCTGGCCTGTCGGACCGGCAGTTGGAGGTGCTGAAGCAGATGGCGGTCGGAAAGACCAACCGCGAGATCGCCGAAACCCTCGGGATCACGCCCGGGACGGTTAAGCTGCACACGCACCAGATCCTGAAGCTCACGGGCGCCCGCAACCGGACGGAGGCCGCGCTGATCGCCGGCCGCTTCCTCGCCCCCGCCCGGCAGTAAGGTCCATTTGGCGAAGCTCCGGGCCGCCCCGAGGGGCCGGCGCGATATCCCCGCCGCTGTCGCCATCTCGGGCGCCGGCCGCAGGATAGACCGGACCACGCCGCGCGGCGGCCGAATATCGCCCCGCAATACGGACGACGCGGCGGGCACGTAGCCAACTGCTCGCCGCGCGGGAGAGCCCAAGACGCAGACCCCCCCGCCCCTCCCGGCTGGCCCCGTCGAGGCCCCGCCGGAATCACCGCTCATGGGCTCGGCGGCGCCTGACCGCGCGCCGGCTTGCTCCCAAGGCCACAGGGAGCCGCCCTGCGGCCGCAAGGGTCAGAGCCTGGGCGGGAACGACCTCGTCGGCCGGGTATTCGCCGGGCGCACCGCCCGGCCGACCGCACCGCCAGTTGGTGCGAGCCCGCGGCGGACCGCGACCTGTTCCACGTCGACGCCCGCATTGGGGTGCGGACGGCCTGGACCGGGCCGTGAAGGCGGCCGCGCTCAAACCCGTCGAGCTGGTTTCGCTCCGGCGTTCACTTGGGGCTCGCAGGCCCGCGTGAGGGCGAAGGGAGGATGCGGCCTCTCCGGCGGCCGGTCCCGGGCCAGGTAAGGAGTCAGAGGGACGTCGGCCAAATCTCACCTGATGATGAGCCGGCCGCCAGGGCCGTAGGACTGCTGCGATAGACACGCTCGAGCCCGACGGAGTCATCCAGAGTCTGTTTACACCATCTGACACCTCTTCACTGGTTCAAACGGACCGTTCCATTGCGAATCAGAAGCTCAAATTGGCGAGAAACGCTTCGGCGGTGCGCATAGGGTTGCAGCGCAGCACCGAGGAAAATCATGCCGGCCATCGACCTCCAATTCAGCCTGGACGACGTCTATTCGCGCGAGACGGGCCGGCTCTACATGAGCGGCATACAGGCCCTGGTGCGACTGCCCATGATGCAGAGGCGGCTCGACCGGGCGCGCGGACTGAACACCGCAGGCCTGATCTCCGGCTATCGCGGCTCCCCGCTTGGCGCCTATGACCAACACCTCTGGCGCGCGGCGCCAGCCTTGAAGGCCCACGATGTCATCTTCCAGCCCGGCCTGAACGAGGATCTTGCCGCCACGGCGCTCTGGGGGGCTCAGATGCACGCTGCCTATGGTCCCACGAGGCCCGACGGCGTGTTCGGACTCTGGTACGGTAAAGGGCCGGGCGTCGATCGCAGCGGCGATGTCTTTCGGAACGCCAATATCCTGGGGACCTCCAGCCTGGGCGGGGTTCTGGCCCTCGCCGGCGACGACCATGCCGCTCAGTCCTCGATGTTCCCGCATCAGACCGACGGCATCTTCCAGTCTGTGATGATGCCCGTGCTTCAGCCGGCTTCGGTCAGCGAGATCCTGACCCTTGGCTTGGCCGGGATAGCGCTGTCGCGCTTCGCTGGCGTCTGGGTGGCGATGAAGACCATCGCCGAGGTCGTCGAGAGTGCTGGCTCATTCGCTGCGCCGAACCCCCTGCCGAACTTCGTGACCCCCAAGGACTTCCTGGTTCCGCCGCACGGTCTGAACTGGGATCCTAAGGTCGCTTGGCCCACCGCGCGCGCCGAACTTGAGCGGCGCCTGGTGCAGGAGCGGCTGCCCGCCGCGCTCGCCTGGGTCCGGGCCAACGCGCTGGAAGGTGTGGTCCAGGACGCTCCCCGCCGGCGGTTCGTTCTTGTGACGGTGGGCAAGGCCCACCAGGACGTCATGGAAGCCTTGAACCTGCTTGGCTTGGATCGCTTCCGCGCCGAGGCCCTCGGACTCTGCATCTACAAGGTGGCGATGAGTTGGCCGCTGGAAACCGAGCGCCTCAAGATCCTCGCCGGCGAGGCCGAGGTGATGCTCGTGGTGGAGGAAAAGCGGGGCTATGTGGAGGACCAGCTCAAGTCCGCGCTTTTCCATCTGCCGGCGGGCCAGCGGCCGCAGGTGCTGGGCAAGCGTACCTCCGAGGGGGCGCCGCTCCTACCGGAGACCCTCGAATTCAGTCCGCTGATCGTGGCCCGGGCGCTGGCCCGCGTGCTGGGAGAGGCCGCCCATCCCGTCCTGCCTCGGCTCGAGGCATTGGAAGCCAGGGCAGCGAGCGCTGACCGGCGCGGTCTCGTCGAGCGCAAGCCATTCTTCTGCGCAGGCTGCCCGCACAACACCTCGACCCGGACGCCTGAGGGATCGCTCGCAGGCGGCGGCATCGGCTGCCACGTGATGGCGCTGTCCGAACCGAAGCTCAAGACTTCGACCTTCAGCCAGATGGGCGGCGAGGGCGTTCAGTGGGTAGGCGCCGCCCCTTTCGTGGACAATCCGCACATTTTCCAGAACCTCGGCGACGGGACCTATCAGCACTCCGGCATACTTGCGATACGCGCAGCCGTGGCTGCGGCGACGAATATCACCTTCAAGATCCTCTATAACGATGCGGTGGCCATGACCGGAGGTCAAACCGCCGAGGGGTCCATGGACCCGGTTCGCTTGACCCGCCAGCTCGCGGCCGAAGGGGTCGGAACCCTGGCTTTGGTATCGGACGATCCCGACAAGTGGCGGCGCGCTTCAGGTCTGGCTGTCGGCGCGCAGATCGCCCATCGCGACGAGCTTGACGCCATTCAGCGTCGGCTTCGCGAAACGCCGGGCGTCAGCGCCATCGTCTACGAACAGACGTGCGCCTCGGAATTGCGCCGCCGCCGCAAGCGCGGCGTCGCCCCAGATCCAAACCGGCGACTGATGATCAATCAACGCGTCTGCGAGGGCTGCGGCGATTGTCAGGCCCAGTCCAACTGCATCGCGGTAGAGCCGGCCGAAACGGCCTTCGGGACGAAGCGCAGGATCAATCAGAGCTCCTGCAACAAGGACTTCTCATGCGTGAAGGGATTCTGCCCCAGCTTCGTGGAGGTGGAGGGCGCGGTGCTGCGCAAGCCCGACCCTCGACGGATCGCGGTCCTGGAGGAGACGCTGTTTGCCGCCCTGCCGCTCCCGACGCGGCCGGCGGTTAGCGGCGACTTCAACGTCTTCGTGGCCGGTGTCGGCGGAAGCGGCGTCCTGACCCTGGGCGCCCTCATCGGGGCGGCCGGCCACGTGGAAGGCCTGGCGACCAGCACTCTCGATTTCACCGGGCTGGCCCAAAAGAACGGTGCTGTCACGAGCCAGGTGCGACTGGCGCCCGCCGGCCACGCCCTGCATGCCGCTCGCATCGGCCCAGGCTCGGCCGACCTTCTGCTTGCGGCCGACCTGGTCGTGGCCGTCTCCGCTGAGGCCCTGGCACGTCTGTCGGCCGATCGAACCAGGGTGGCGCTAAACCTGGACACCCCCCCAACCGCGGACGCTGTCTCCAATCCCGACGCACACGCCCCGATCGAGCTCATGACCCGCACGCTGGAAAATCAGGGCCGAGAGGTCGCGCGACTGCACGCCACGCGCCTGGCCGAAGCCGTCTTCGGCGACGCGACCACCGCCAACACCCTGCTCGTCGGCTTCGCGTGGCAGAACGGCTGGCTCCCCATCTCGGAGGCGGCCCTGCTGCGCGCCATCGAGATCAACGGTGTCGCGGTGGAGGCCAACAAGAGGGCCTTCGCCTGGGGTCGCCTCGCCGCCCATGACCCCGCCGCCGCAGAGTCCGCCGCAGGTCTGCGGGTCGAACCTCCTGCCGTCGAGACCGTGCAAGAGCTCGTCGCGCGCCTGACCCGCGATCTTGAGGCCTACCAGGACCGCCGCTACGCAACCCGGTTCGAGGCTCTGCTTGCCGAGGTCATCGGCGCCGACCACGCCAACGGCGGGGATGGGGCCCTCAGTCGCGTCGTCGCGCGCCATGCCTATCGGCTGATGGCCTACAAGGACGAGTACGAAATTGCCCGCCTCTACTGCGAGCCCGCTTTCGGGGCGAGCCTCGCGGAAGAATTCGCGGGCCAGCGGAAGCTGGGCCTCTGGCTTGCCCCGCCTCTCTTCTCGTCCGTCGATCCGGCCACCGGCCGACCGAGGAAGCGGAAGTTCGGTCCTTGGATATGGCCTGCCCTCCGGCTACTGGCGAAGTGCAAGTCCCTTCGCGGCACCTGGCTCGACCCCTTTGGACGCTCAGCCGAGCGGCGGACCGAACGGAACCTCATCGACGCCTACGAGACCGACATCCGGCGGCTTTGCGGCGAGGTTGAATCGGACTGCTACGATCACGCTATGGCTGTCGCAGGATGGCCAGTGGAGATCCGCGGCTTTGGACCGGTGAAGGACGAGGGCATACAAAGGGCGCAGGCGTCACGTCGACGGCTTTGGGAGGCGTTCGCGAAGCGCTCCAATCTTGCGGTGGAGGCAGCCTAGATCTCGACGCGGCGCAAGGTGTTCGCGCGCCGCGCGCCCTTCCAAGGGGCGGCGGCCTCCCCACCGCCCCGCCGCGCCCTCGCCAAGGTCCTGGGCGAGCCCCCTTCGGGTCCTCCCATGCGCAACATCCCCCGGCGGACGCCAAACCCAGGGGGTGGCGCCCGGCCCGAGGCGAGCCGCGGCCCGCCTGGCACACTGCGCCTCCGTTCGCCGACCTTGCATCGCCTGGTCCAGGCTCCAACCGGTCCGCCGCCGGGCCGAGACGATGAAGGTGCGCGGCCTGCGATCGGGCGGGCGCATGGGCCGGCTCCGGCCAAAGTCAGACCTCCGGTGATTCCCGCCGGATCTCGCACCGGGCGCCTGTCCAAGGTCTCAGCGAGTACTCCGCGTCACCGAACGCCTTGCGATGGTCGCCGCTGCGCGGCCGCCCATGGCGGTCGCGTTCAAGCCGGCCCGTCGACCACCCGCGCCTCAGGATAGCCGGCCGCCAGATCGGCGTGCTCGGCCTCGCGGGTCGCACGCGCGACATTCAGGCGCCTGTAGATCCGCCCGCCCGGCTCCTCTGCGGCCGTCTCGATGCGCGAAAGGTCGGTGGTCACGCCAACCACCAGGATTTCGACTGAGGTTGGCAGGGCCACCGCCACCACGAAGTTGCCGGCGACAGGCGGATGGCCTCCGCCGTCGGGCCAGAGGCGAAACCGGTATGGGCCCCCGGAGGCGCCGGTCAGGTCGATGAAATCCATGAGAAACACTCGTGAACAAGGCGAACGAGGGGGAGGCCTGAGGGAACGCCACCTGGCCTATGTTGTCACCGCCGGCTGCGGGTTTTGACATGTCGCATTTTGACCGCACGCCGTCCGCCCTCCGACTGTCCAGCGACAGTCTGATCAAGACCTGTCCGATCCGGTAGCCCGTCCGTCTCATGGCCTGGCGCCCCGTTTGGCCGGCATGCCGTCGGACCAGTGCGCCCGAAGGGGTTCGTGACTCGGACGGCGCGGGTGGCGGCCGAGAAAGTCGACCCAGCCGCCAGTTCTAGAGAACTGCTTGCATGGCCGCGAGCAGTCCGGCCGGGTCGATGGGCTTGGGGACCGCGCCGTCCATGCCGACCTCTCGGTACGCCTGCTGCTGGTGGGTCATGACATTGGCGGTCAAGGCCAGGATCGGTGTCGGCGCCCCGGTCCGCCCAACCTCCTCCTGACGAATGAGGCGCGTGGCCGTCATGCCGTCCATGACGGGCATCTGTACATCCATCAGGATCAAGTCCCACTCACCAGTCCGCCAGGCTTCCACGGCCTCCTTGCCGTCGTTCACCACCACCGGTGCGACGCCCGCCTGCGCAAGGATGGCCTGGATGACAATCTGGTTCACGGGGTTGTCTTCGGCGACGAGGACGCGAAGGTCGCTCGCCGACTCCAACTCGACCTCCCGCGGGCCGTCGCCCGGCAGGACAGATGTCCTCTCACCTTCCAAGCGGGCCAGGGGCAATCGGACGGTGAAAGTAGACCCAACACCTTCCTCGCTTTCGAGGGTGATCTCGCCTCCCATCAGTCGCGCGAGTTCCTGGGAGATCGCCAAGCCAAGCCCGGTACCGCCGAACTTTCGGGTAATCGAAGGGTCGGCTTGGGTGAATTTCTGGAAGAGTTCGCCGATCTTCGCCGCTGAAATGCCGATCCCCGTGTCGCGAACCGTCAGCCGCAGCTGTCCGTCGGCGTAGGAGACATCAAGCTTGATCTGGCCGTCGTCGGTGAACTTCAGGGCGTTGGAACAGAGATTGTTCACGATCTGACGGATCCGCGTCGGGTCACCGCCAAACCGCCCTTCCGCCTCCGGTTCGACCACGCATGAGACCGCCACGTCCTTCTCCGCGGCCAGCACCGTGAGACTGGTCTGCGCCGCCCGGACAATCTCGGCGAGATCCACCTCGCCCTCTTCAAGGGTCAGCCTGCCGGCCTCGATCTTGGAGATGTCCAAAAGGTCGTCGAGCAGGCTAAGCAGTATCCCCCCCGATTGCAGGATGATCTGAACCTGCCCTTGCTGCCGTTCGCTCAGCGCTTCCTTGGACAGCACCATGCCCATTCCCAGGATCCCATTCAGGGGTGTTCTGATTTCGTGGCTCATCGCGGCCAGGAAGCTGGACTTGGCCTCATTGGCCGCCCGCGCGGCGTCACGGGCGCTGATCAGATCAAGCTCCGCAAGCTTGCGATGGGTAATTTCCTGGAGGGCGCCGATCAAGCGAACCGGCTTACCTGCCGCATCCCGCTTTAGCGAAGCGGCGGAACGCACCCAGACTTCTTTCCCGTCCTCGCGGTGGATTCGGCACTCGATATTGTAGGGACTGCCGCCCATTTCGTGGACTTCCCAGGCCGCGATCGCCGCTTCACGATCAAGCGGATGGATCAGGGCGAAGGGATCGCGCGCAAAGGCCTCATAGGTCTGGCCCTGGCCGAGGAAGGAGTCGGCGGCGCCTAGCTTGGTCAAGGTGCGTTGAGCATAGTCCACCTCATAGACGTGGAGATCGGCGATCTCCACGGCGACGTGCAGGCTCTGCTCTGCGCGTTCTGATCGTTCCAGAGCGGCTCGGATATCCGCGAACGCCGCAGCCTCCACGACCAGCCTCTGTTCCCGCCCGGTCGCCTCGAACGCGCACTCCATCTCCTTGAGTCTGGCTTCGAGGTGCTGGTGAAACTGGGCAGACTGGGCCTCTAGCCTGAGCCTCTCGATCCCGTCCTTGCGAAACACCTCCGCGGCCCTGGCGATGTCGCCGATTTCATCGGCTCTGTCAGCACCCGTGACCTCGACATCGAACCGGCCCTTCGCCAGTTGGCGCAGGACGTCGTTTAATCGTCTCAAGGGGCGGGTGATACTTTGGGTCGTCAACCATCCGGCCACTCCGGCAAGCACCACGAGCGCCGCGAGGCTCACGCCGACCTGGACCTCGACCCTTTGCATCTGGCGGCGTGTGGTCTGCAGGTCCGAGGACAAGAGTGCGCCTTGCCCTCCGGCAAGGCCGGCGTCGCCGGAGTTCCCCACCAGCAGGATCTGCGACCGCCGGAAAAGGGGAAGAACCTCGGCCTTGAAGACCTTCTCCACCGCGGCGGTATTCCCGCTGTCGGCGGCCTCAAACGTGGCGGCTTGCGCCGCCTTGAGCTTGGGCAGGATAGCCGTCAGTTCGCGCCAGTCCGTCCTGCTCTCAGCGCTGGCAAGCCCAGGCGCCAGCCCTTCCATCGTTGCGCTGAGCTGGTCGATACGATGCCACTGCTGGGCCCACTCCCGGCGCATCGATGGATCGCGGGTTATGATGTAGCCGCGCAGCGCATTGGCGGAAGACACGGTTGCGCTGGACAGTCTCAGGGCCGCCAACGCCGTAGGCGCTCGGAGCTCGTCGCCGAGACTCACACGACGAACCGAGTCATGGACGAGCGGCAACACTCCGCCCACCGCCACCACCATCAGGAGGACTATCGCGCAGAATCCCAGGGCCAGTCGACCGCCTGTCCGTAGATTCAGCGGCATGACTTGGCTCTCCGGCTCGCCTGAAGTGCGCCTTGGGATGTAGGCGGGTCTGCCGCCATCATCACAGGCAAGGCCGTGACCCCCAGTCTTTGTCGCGCCCAGGCCAGGCTAGGCCTGCCCGAGGCACGATGCATTGAGCCTTGCTCGCGCGCCGGTTGATGTTTCTCAATCACCCCCTCAGGGTGTCGAAACTTTCTCCGGTTTGCCCCGCAACGGAGCCTCGCCGCTCGCCGGGTTTTGCGCTGCCCTGTCACCCGATCGTCAGAACAAGGTCGTCAGGGACTGTCGCCCCCGACGCGCCCTGGGGTCGGGTCGACGCGACCCCGCCGGAAGGCAGTATCTTGTCGAGACTGATCAGAGTGACGATCCCCGCCTCCGTCGTCATGACCGCCCGCACGAAATCACGTACGATCTCGGCGCCGACGTCGGGCGCCTCCTGCAGCATGTCGGCCGTGAGCAGCAGAATGTCGCAAACGGCGTCGACGAGGAGGCCCATTTGGCGGCCGGCGACCTCTGCGACCACCACCACCGAGGATCTGTCCGACATCGTCGGCGCCAGGCCGAGGCGGGCGCCTAGGTCCACGACCGGCAGGATGGCGCCGCGCAGGTTGATCATGCCGCGGACGTAGGGTGGCGCGTTCGGCAGCGGCGTCGAAGGCGCCCAGCCCCGAATCTCTCGCACCGACATGATGTCGATGGCGAATTGCTGATCGCCGATCCGGACCGTGATCAGCTCCGCCCCGGCGGCGGGAAGGTCTGTGGCCACCATGGTCAGAAATCCTCCCAGCGCTCACTGGAGGGCGCTGCGCCAAGGCCGGCGGCCACCTTCTGGCGCAGGACCCGAGCTGGCGACGGACGGGCCGCCGTGGCGTCGGACACCAACCTGGGCCCGCCGCCTCGACCCAGGGCGCCCTGGGTGGCTCCACCGCCGACCCGGAATCTGGCGATGAGTTGGACCAGCTCAGCCGTCTCGGCCTTCATGGAGTGTGTGGCGGCCGTCGCCTCCTCGACCATGGCGGCGTTCTGCTGCACCACTTGATCCATCTGGTTGACCGCCACATTCACCTGGGTGAGTCCGGTGGCTTGCTCCTGCGCGGAGGCCGTGATGGTTGCGATCACCGAGTCGATTTCCGCGACCTTGGAGACGATGGACTGCAGCGCCTTGCCGGTCTCACCCACCAGGCTGACGCCCTGACCGACCTGTTGCGAGGAGGCCGAGATCAAGGTCTTGATCTCCTTGGCGGCTTCGGCCGAGCGCTGGGCCAGCGCCCGGACCTCCGAGGCGACGACGGCGAAGCCGCGGCCGGCGTCCCCGGCCCGAGCGGCTTCGACCCCGGCGTTAAGGGCCAGCAAGTTGGTCTGAAAGGCGATCTCGTCGATCACCCCGATGATCTGGCTGATCTGACGCGAGGAGTCCTCGATCTCCCCCATGGCGTGGACCGCTTGCTCGACCACCTCGCCTGAGCGCAGAGCTTCGGTCTTGGCCGCCGCCACGGTCGTGCTCGCGTGGTGCGCCCCCTCCGCGGTCGTTTTCACGGTTGCGGTGATTTGGTCGAGGGCGGCCGCAGCCTCTTCAAGTCCCGCGGCTTGCTGTTCGGTACGCCGCGACAGGTCATCGGAGGCCTGGGCCATCTCGTCGGAACTGGCGCCGATGCTGGACGTGGTGGCGGCGACGGCGGCGACGGTCTCTTCCAGGCTGGAGATCGCCACGTTGAAGTCTCGTTTCAGGTCGGCGTACTCCGCCGCCACGTCATCCGTGAGTCTCGCGGTGAGGTCGCCCTGCGCCAGGGCCGACAGCTGTCGCGCCATGGCCTGGACGACCTGCCGTTGCTGCTCTCCGGCGGCCTCGAAGGCGGCTTCGGTTTCCCTCAGCTTGGTGTCGAGATTGTTCTGGAATTCCTTTGCTTCCAACTCCAACGCGGCGCGGGCGAGACCGTTTTCGCGGAACACCTCCGCGGCTCTCGCGATATCACCTATCTCGTCGCCACGGTCGACGCCGGTGACCCGGAGGTCGAAATTCCCCTCGGCCATTTGACGCAGGAGCTGGTTGAGACGAGTCAGAGGGCTGACGATGCTGCGCGTGGTGATCCAGCCGGCGACGCCCGCGACCAGCACCAATCCGGCCAGTCCGACGAAAACCGCCAGTCGAGTCCGCTCCATCCCAACCCGCGCACCTTTGAGCTCAGAAGAGAGCAGCGCGCTCTGTCTGCCCGCCAGACCTGAGTCGCCGTCCTCGCCAACCAGCTGGGTCTGGACACCTAGGAACAGCGGTAGGACCTGGGTCCTCAGCGCCTCCGCAGACGCGGCCTGGTCGCCGGCTTCGGCGATTTCAAAGACCGAAGCCTGCGCCGCGCGCAACTTCGGCAGGGCTTCCGAGACCGCGCGCCATGCCTGCTGATTCTCGGCGCTGGTGAAGCGCGGCGACAGCCGCGACATGACGCCGGCGTTCCTGTCGATGAGCTCCCATTGTTGCTCCCATTGCTGGCGCATTTGAGGCTCACGGGTGATGATGTAGCCCCGCAGCGCGTTCGCGCTGGCGACCGTCTCGATCGACAGCTTCAGGCTCGTCGTGGCCACCGGCACGCGAAGTTCATCTCCCGTGGCGACGGCGCGAAGCGCGTTTTGAATGAGCGGGGCCGCAACCACCACCACCAGAAGCATCACTGCCGCAATGGTCGAAAAGCCTGCCGCCAGCCGCCCACCCGTGCGCAAGTTCAAAGCCATACGCCCATTCCCCTCTTGACCCTGAAGACAGATTGAGGATCGGGATATAAAATAGCGTTAATTTTGACTTCGATGACCTAAATTACAATGATATTTGAAACAACCACTCCAACCTATACATGCCGCTTGCTCTATACATAAGGATATATATCTTTTGTTATACTGAAGGCATTCGACCTTTCGACCATGACCGGTAAGATCCCATTCAAAGGGCGTCTTGGCTGGACATTCAGGTCCAACAATCTGGCGTCCCAAAGTCGCACTGGGCTTGAGCGCCCTGCGGCGCCCCAATATCCCCGGCCTGACTGGCGACGTGTCTTCGTATGGCGTCAGCAGGCTCCAATGCGTGCTGAGCGCCATGAAGACCGAAGCCTGGCGTAACTCTCATGCTCCCTTTTACGTCACGCAGGCGCGCGGGAGCCGTTCCGATCGCCGCCGCCGAGATCCACCAGGCCCCCTTCCGCGTGACGGCGATCGACGCCCGCTTGGCAGGAAGCTGGATCGTGCTGCGCAGCTGCAGCACGGCGGCTACGGGCGCGATCGCGGACAGTCGCTGGAGATGGACGCGCTCAGGCGATGCGCGCGACATGACGCTGGCCGACTTGGCCGCCCGTGCTCGCTCCAAGGCGGCCGTTGGGGCGCCGGGGTCGACGAGCCCGATGATCCGCGCGACCCATCAGCTCCGAAGGCCGTTGCTGACCCGCGGCGGCGAAGCCTGATCGCGCGAGCCGCCGGGCCATGACGTTGTTCCTGACCCTTTCACGCGCCATGGAGCGAACGCGACGCTCAAGATCGGGTGCGTCGCCGCCAAGGTGATCTGAAGGGGACCTGGAGCGACCCACCTGGGAGCATGAATCATTTGGCGCTGCCTTTCAGCCCAAGCACCAGTTCGGCAGGCCGTGTCAGTTCGCCGGCGAGGCGCCGCTCGTGGTGGATCTCTCCGGAAACGTCTGCGCGCCCCAGCTGCCGCCGCGGCCCGCGGCGGCAGCTGGGGCGCACGCGTCGCGCCACACCATTGTTGGGTCGCCCCCGGGCGGCTCGACGCTCTCCACGCCTCCGCCTGCCGCCAGTCTCCGGCCGCGAGACCTGACCCTGACAGGCGGGCCGTCAGGGTCAGGTCGTCCGGGACCGCAAAGTGGCCGCGACAACCGCCCGGCCCTGCTCCAATCGGGACCCGTCGGTACGCGGGTCTGCATTCATGGCAAGGCTGGAGCGGGAGAGGGGCCCGTCCCGCTCCCCGCCGTCTCAGTTCTCGAAGCTGAGCTGCACGCCAAAGGTCCGGCGCTCACCCAGAAAGCGGCGCTCGCGGGCGAGCAGCGCCGTCTCCACTGCGTAGGAATAGGCTTCGTCGGTCAGGTTCTTCGCAAAGGCCGAAATCGCCCAACGCCCGTCATTCAGGCGCAGGGTCGCGCGGGCGTTGACGAGGCCGTAGCTGGGGATCTCTCGGTAGGCGGTCGTGCCCAGGAAGCCCTGGGGGTTTGTGTCGCGCCACTGGTACTCGCCCCGCAGGACCAGATCACCCAGCGCGGCCACGGGCACCGTGTACTGAGCCCCGAAGCTCGCCGTCCACTCAGGCGCGCCAGGCACCTGCTTGCCGCGATGGTTCAGGGCGCCGTCCGGGTAGTCCGTGAACCGGGCGTGGAGGTAACCTATCGCCGCATCGACCTGCAGCGCGGGCGTTGGCCGGCCTCGGACCTCGAGCTCGGCCCCTTCGGCCTTCGACTCGCCGGCGTTCCGCGTGAAGACGACCGTGGTGCCATTGGGTTGGGCCTCGGCTACCTGGACCTGCTGGTCGGTATAGATGGCCTTGAACAGCGATAGATTGACCTGCAGGCGCCTGTCGAACCACTCGGTCTTGGCGCCGACCTCGTAGTTCCAGACATATTCCGGATCGAAAACCGCCGCAGTGGGGCCGAGCCGGAGGTTGAAGCCGCCGCTCTTGAAGCCGCGGCTGACGGTCGCGTAGGTGAACACGCCCTCGGCGGGAGAGTAGTCGAGCACGACGCGTGGGGTCCAGGCATCCCAGGATCGGGTGAGGTCCATCCGGTCAAGATTGATGGCCGCAGGCGAGCCGGCCACGCCGGTGCGCGAGACGTTCCGCTTCTCCTCATTGCTGTGGCGAAGGCCCAGGGTGAGCCGCAGGTCGTCAGAAAAAGCGTAGCGGACCTCGCCGAAGATGGCCTTCGCGGTTAGCTCGTTCTCCTGATAGCCGCGCTGAGCCGTCGGCGCGAAAAGGGCCCGCACGGTCTGGTCGTTGTTCGGATTGAGGCGCAGCAGGAAGTCCCAGGTGCCTTCGTCATGGAGGTAGAAGAGCCCGGCGATCCACTGCAGCTGACCATCGCCCTGAGACGTGAACTGCAGCTCCTGCGAAAACTGGTCGGACTGCTGCGCGAACTCGCTGGTGCCCAGGGGGCTGTTGGTGACATCCAGGTCGACCAGGAAGGCGCCTTCGCTGTCGCGGAATGCGGTGATGGACTTGACCCCCACCGGACCCAGAGAGGTTTCGGCCGTGGCGGAGACGCCATAGTCCACAACGTCACGGAAGGTGGGAGCGTCGGCGGAGACGTCCCAATCGCCGCGCGCCGGGGTCACCCGCAGGAGGTTGAGGGCCGTCGCGTTCTCCAGGTATGGCTTGTACGGGAAGCCGTCGGATTCCTCCTCGCTGTAATCGGCCTGGACCAGAACCTTCAGGTCCTCCCCGAGCCGCAGGTCGAGCCCGGCGCGCGCTCCGAAGATGTCCGCCTCTCCCATGGCGCGGCGGGTGAACACGTTCTCGAAGCGCCCGCCGGTGTGCTTGCTGAGCAGCGCCAGGCGACCGCGCACCGCGCCGTCCGCGCTGAGCCGTCCGCTGAGCACGGCGCTGCCGCGGTGCGTATTGAAACTGCTGTACTCGAAGGCGCCGCCATATTGCAGCTCAGCGCTCGGCGCGTTGGTGATCAGATTGATCGTGCCGCCCACGGCGTTCCGGCCATAGAGCGTGCCCTGAGGCCCGCGCAGCACCTCCACGCGCGAGATGTCGAGCATCTCGTTCACCACCGCCATCGGGCGGGCGATGTAAACGCCATCGATGTGAAGGGTGGAGCTGGGATCGGCGCCGCCGGAGGCGATCCCGCGACCGAAGCCGCGGATGGTGATTGTCCCGCCGCCGCTGCCGCTCGAAATAGCCAGGTTCGGCACCAGGAACTGCAGGTCGGAGGGCGTCTTGATCCCCGACTGCTCAAGCGCCGCGGCGCTGATCGCGGAGATGCTGATAGGAGTTGTCTGAACATTGGCCTCACGCTTCTCGGCGGTGACCACAAGTTCTTCAAGCTGGGTCGCGCCTTGGCTTTGAGCCACGGCCGCAGCCGGCGACAGCGCGAGCGCAGCCGCCGAAGAAAACAGGATGCTTAAGCTTCGGATATACATGTCACCCCCCTCATTGGGCCCCGCCATCGGGCGACGCTCCGGTTGCTGTTGCTGATGGCGCGAGCCGTGCCCTTCCGGGTCACCGATACGCGGACGCCGCGCGCTCGGCGCCCGAGCCCGCAGCCGCGTGGCGTCGAACCGGGAGACACCTACGCAGGACCTTTGCCAAAAGTTTCCTATTGGCTAAATTCGTCTCACATCAAGGCGTGCGCCACCAGGGCCGGAGTCTGACGAAAGGTGATTCAGACTTGTCCGATCGTCTCAAAAATCAGGCGCTCTAATAAGGTGACAGCCACCCACGCCTTGCCCGAATTTTCACTATCGGTCCGCAATTCGACCGGTTCTGCAATTGTTATCTTTATAAGATTGCTCAACAATGAAAAAGGAGATTGTATTAATTCAAATCTATTATTGCTTTGCCCCACTATATACCTATCTTCTTACGACACTAGGCAGCCAATAGCTTAAATCAAAACAGTAGTTATTCGCTCGCGACAATGTCACGTCGTCGTTTCGCCAAGAAAATCGGCGCCTGTGAGACTTATTCTCGCGCCACATCGTTGCGCCTAGGTCACATTTGTCCACTATGATGGAATTCGCTGTTAGGCCGGTGGATTTCATGCGCATCCGCACCGGGGGAGCGAGCAGTCCTTGGCCCACCCTTTGCTAGGCGCAGGAGCCTAGGGAACCGCGCTCGCGACGGTGATGCTCCATCTCTCGGATCGACCGACCGATGAGTGACGTCGCGGCGACGAGAGCTTCCACGCGCCCTATTGACCTAGGGTCGTCTTGAGCAGACATTCAACCATAGGAAGCTGCGAAGACCTGGTGTCGTCATGAGCTCGGGGGAGCAGATGACCTACGCAATCTTGCTTGATGACTACAACGATGATCCGGGTGACAGCCAATACCATGTCACCGCGTCGGGAACCCTTGCCGAGTGCAAGGCCACGACGATGCACGACTACCGCCACGTCTCGTGGCTGAAGTCGGACTACGTGGAGGGGGCATCGGAGCCGATCGCACTCGTGGGCCCCAAGGGCGGCGTCAAGAAGGGCCGGATCGTGAAGCTGACGGCCGTGGCAGGGGGGGATTGAGCATGAAGCCCACCATCATAGTCTTGGTCCTCGGCCTAAGCGGCTGCGCGGCCTTCGGTGGCCCGAAGGTCATCTCGGATCGCTACGCGAAGATCAGCAGCGTCGCGACGCCGGCCCCACCGGTCAGAATCGAGGTGGCGACTGATGAGGCCGACCCGAAGGACGGCGGAATCGCCATCACGGCCCTCAGCGACCGCGGCCAGGCCGCGCTGATCGAGCAAACCAAGGGAAGCCCTCCTCTGAAGCTCAAGTCGTCCAAACCTCCGAGCGACTTCAGCGTCACGACCACGGGCTCGATCACCCGCAAGATGGTCATGACCTTATGGCCGGAAAAGCGCCTCCCGCTGGGCGACCGCATCGACAGCATCGACGTCAAACTCAAGGTGCGGCCCGAGCAGGCCGAAACATGGCGCATCTCGAGCTGGACCCAGGCCAGCGACGGAACCACTGTCAAGGTCGTGGGCAAGCTGACGGACGAACGCGCCCAGAAGCTGACGGGGGAGAGCGGCATCACGACCGGCGCCGCTCTCACGGGCCTCAAGGTCGGTGGCGAGGCCAGCCACTCCGTGACCTCGGCTTTCGACATCGACGACGAGACGCCCTTCGTCGCCAGCGTTTCGGGGGGCGTAACGCGCCTGCGCTCGGTGGCCGGCTGGCGGCAGAACCTAATGAAGGGCTACGAGATCGACGTCGTCGTCAGCACCCTGGACGACTTCAGCGATGCGGCGATGAACGGTGAATACTTGGTCTCCTTCTCCCCGCTACGCATCAAGGACGAGAAGAACGAGGGCCAGATGCTGCCGGCCCCCGCTGCTAAGGTCGAATTGACCGAGACTCTGTCCTTCATGCCGAAGGATGCCTGGCTCCCCATCTGCGGGACCGCCGAGCTGGACTATGGCGTCCGGCACATCTCCAACGAGGCCGGCTCAAGGACCTTCTCGGAATCCGACGACGAGGTCCAACCCCAGATGGGTCACGACGAAGTCGGTTTCATGCTGGCCCCTCCTCCCCTGACGCCCGTCTACGGCCTGTGGGTCGGCAAGCGTCCCCTCGCCTACATGAACAGCGCCGGCCGCATCAGCGACATCAAGTTCGCCGACTTCGCGGACGCCATGGCTTTCCTCACCTGGATCAAGGTTACGAAGGACGTCACCGGAACACTCTCCAACGGCGTCACCTTTGGCCTCCCCGACCCCAAGGGCGTCAGGAGCCTGACCGCAGCCGATCTGCCGTTTGTCCAGGTCGGCGTCGCCAATCTGAGCAGGATGGAGAAGGCGAAGGCCGCGCTGCTCAGGGGGTGCCCGGGCACGGCGAGGTAGCAGCCCGAGGAGATCGGGCGCGCCTCTCTCATGGGCGAACCGGTCCACGGCCTCAGCCCGTTGGTGGCGGCAGTCTATCCGCAGTGTTCACCGGTCATCTGACCTCCTGCCTTTGCTCGGCGATGTCGCGCGCACGGGCCCTCGAACCGGTAATCGTGACAGACTCCAGCAGGGTCGCATTGCAGTCTTGGCTTCGGCGGCTGTGTGGTCCGCCGGCGCCACACACCCGGCCCTCCGAGTGGGGGCGGCAAGCGCGACGAAGATTGAAAGCGGCTGGGCCCGCGCTGACGGTCGCCGCCGCGCGGGCCTACTGATCGCCTGGGACGCCGGGCTTGGGGGCGTGGCGTCTGGGGCCGGGGTGAACAGGCCAGCCTTTGGCGATCAGCGATCGGGTCGCTTCCATTGTCGAGGTCGAATCAATCCTAGGCCGGGACGGGCCAGCTCACATTGCCGGTGGTCAAACCAGCGCTTGATTATTGCGCGGCCCCGGGGGGGACGGGTTGTCTTCAGCCGCGAGCACTCAAATTTCGCGCGCCAGTGAGACCGACGCAGGCGTCTCGAAGGCTGCAGGAGCCGTCAGCGCTTGCAGGGAGGTGTCCTGATTGATCGGAAAGGCCGAGCATGAATGCCCGCCCGATCCGCTGGACCGACCGAACAATCCAGCGACGCCCTTCGGCATCCACGAGCTCCATCCCGACCTGCAGATCCTCCGCCAAGGTGCGCGGGCCACAGGTTGTGAGTGCATCCAAGTCAGGCAGTCCCCAGACGTCGGAGTCCGTCGTGAATCCCAGAACAGGAAAGCGGAACTCCGCCTGCGCCGTCTTCATGCCCGCCCCCGACTCCGCACCGAACGAAACAGGAACCTAGGCAATACCGGCAGGCTTGTGAAGCTGCAATCAGCGCGTGCGTTTCGGGGGCGGGCCGGGACGCGAGAGGTTTTCGACACTGTCTGCGGCGTAAGCCGCGAGACCAGCGGGCACGGCCTTCGTCCAGTCGGTCGTGCCATACCAGACACGACGAATAGGATCGTACCGGGGCTTACCTCCCCAGCTTCCCGTCAGACGACGATGCTGCTCCCTCGGTAGCACCTTCAGCAGTGCATAGTGGTTCCTTGGATCTTGCGTGTTGCGACCAAGTCCCTTGAGCGGAATGGTGTGATGAATTTCCTGCCCGGGCTTCGCCATCCCGACCCTGCGCAGTACCTTGCGAGACGCGTCGGCGGTGACAGAGTTCGTTTTCAAAACTCCTACGCCCTTTGACGCCGCCCTCACGCCCTTGGCCACCACACCGACGGGCAGCGCATCGGCTACAGCCATCGCGCCGTTGAACGCCGCGCCGGCGTAGTTTCCATCCTGCAAGTCGGCAGCGGCCTCCCAAGCCGGACCCACAATTGGAATGAATGACTGTGCTGTCGTCGGACGCTGGATGTCCGGCCCATTCTGGAAATCGTAGAACGCCTCCTTGGCCAGACCGAGCGGCGAGCGAAGTCCGCGATCCTCGGCCTGTCGTTGCGCCCGGATCCTTGCCATCTCCTGATCGTAGCGTTCACCGGCCGCATCCGGCACAGTTCGAGGCTCACCGCGAGGCATTCGCGCCATTTCGTTCTCCATGGATTTGTTGCGGGACCACACGGCGCCGGCCCTGGACGACCTGATCGCGCATCGCTGTCGAGGGCCGTTAGCCTGCAAACCTTGCCGCGTGCTTGCTCAATTAATATCCGGGTATTATCCAGGTTGACGGCGACTGCTCGGCCGCACGTCGCCACCAGGAGTTCAGATGCCCACGATCGACACCTTCACGGCCTTCGTTGGGCGCCGCCGTATCGCGGCCGGAACCCTGCGAGAGGTCGTTCCGGCCGTGAAGGCGGCGGCCGACGCCAACGCGACGCATCTCCTGGTCTTCAACGACGCCACCGGACAATCCATCGAACTCGATCTGCGAGGCTCCCTGACGGAGGTGCTGGATCGACTGAGTGACGCACCACAGGCCGAACCGGCCAGGCCGGCGGGCCGCGGCCGGCCCAAGCTCGGCGTCACGGCGCGCGAGGTGACCCTGCTTCCACGCCACTGGGACTGGCTGGCGGCCCAGCCCGGCGGCGCCTCGGCGGCGCTTCGGCGGCTGGTGGAGGAGGCCCGGCGCACTTCGCCGACCACCGTGCGCCAGGCTCAGGACGCCGTGCACCGGGTCATGTTCGCGATCGCCGGCGACCTGCCGGACTTCGAGGAAGCAAACCGAGCCTTTTATGCCAAGGACTATGCCCGCTTCGACAGCCTCACGGCCGACTGGCCCCAGGACGTCGGCGACTATGTTCGGACGCTGGTCGGCCGCGTCGCCGTTGCAGGTGACCAGCGATAAGCTAGGATCGCGTCCACGCACGCGGCCCGCCAGAGGCGCGGCGTCGGAGGATCACCATGGACGCCGCCATTCCAGCTTCCCTGCGCCACAGCCGCGACCAGTTGATGGCGAGCCATCCCTACGTCAGGCCGCACGACGAGGCAGGCTATCATCTGCACGGCGGGTTCGATGCTGCGGGCGCCTATGTGTCGCCCCGCGTGCTGAACCGCTGGCCGGCGGTGCACGCCTGGGGCTCGGCGCTCAAGACACGCGGCTGGCCGCTCATTGACGCCACCACCTCGCTCCTGAAACTGCCGAACTATCCGACGGTGGCGCAGGAACGCCTGCTGTTGCAGAACGGCCTCGGCCAGAGCTTCTGGAATTCCCTTACCATCACCGGGATCGTCGAGGCGCGCGGCAAGGCCCTGGTCAGCTACGTCGCGCCGGACATGCGCAAGCTGATCGTCGAGGACATCAGCGACACGGCCACCGGCCACCTTCACCTCGGCCTGCTCGAAGCCCACGGCATGGACGAGGGCGGCGGCGATCCCCGAACGCCGGCGCTCGGCGCGCACGACGCCATGTGGTTCGCCTGCCGTGACCTGGTCTTCGGCAAGGACGCCTATCCCATGCCGGCTCCGCCCGAGAGCATTTCGCGGCCGGTAGACGTAGACCGGGAGATGCCCTTGATCGGCCCGGAATATGAGGGCCTCATCAAGATGCTGATGAACGTCCTGATGATCGAGGTCCGGGCGGAATCCTTCTTCGCCTTCTGCTGCGACGTGCTGCGCGATCCCGGTCTCTTCGTCGACCGGCGCGCCGCCGCCGACCAGGCCGCCGTTCTCGTCGAGCGCATCCGCCAGGACGAGCAGATTCACGTCGGCTACCTGCAGGCTGCGATTTCCGAACTTCGTAGCTTCACGTTCCGGACCACCGATGGCCGCGAGGTTCCGGGGCTTGAGATCATCGACCCCGTCTGGGCCGACATGGTGGACTGGCACGGACTTCGCGAACGCGAGGCGTCCCGTGGACGAACCCGCGCCGAGATCGAACGCCAGGCGATCGAGAAGCTGGGTCCCGAAGCCGCCGCGCGCCTGATCGCCCAGTTCGATCGCCTCGAGGCCGCCGCCTGAGCCGCCTATCGCCCCCGCCGGCTGGCTTCGAGCTCATGCTCGGCATCATGCGTCTCGACGGCGAGCCGCCTAGCGGCGTCGCAATTCACGATCTGAACGCCCCGCTGCACGTAAGCGATTTCCAGGTCCGCCGTCGAGGGATTCGGCGGCAAGACGTGTAGGCCGCAGGGTCGCTTAGCCTCGGCCGGCATCTCGATCTGTGGCGCAACCCTTGAGATCCGGGGCGAGCTCGCACAGCTTGCGGTCAGCGCGGCCAAGACGAGCGGCGCGATCGGCATCAAGGGGCGCATCGGCGTCCTCCGCTTGCAGGGCTTGGGGAATGAGAGTCGCCGCGACTTCGGCGGCGGCTTCGCGTCTTCGCAACACCACATCGACGCGCGCGGCGCTGACGCGCGCGCCTTGGGTCTCACGGGCGGCGACCTCGGCTCGCGCCAGGGCGGCTTCGGTGCGCGGCCTCTCCTCGATGGCGCCGTCACGACGACCGCTCCAGTAGAAGCCGAGGCAGACCAGGGCGACGGCCGCAAGGGCGCCGAGGGACAGGGCCAGGCGGGCGCCGATCATCGTGTCAGCCCCGCGTGATATCCGCCATCCGGCGCCTTGGTGAGGATCTGGCGGCGGAACCGGTGATCGAAGCTGAGATGCACCCATTCCATGCGCGGCTTGGCCGACGACGGCGCCCTGATCTATTTCGAGGACCAGCGCAGCGCCCCCAGCGCCGACATGCTGGGCGAGGTGGTGGTCCTGGAGACCGACACCGACGAGGTTCTCGTCAAGCGCCTGCTGCGCGGCAGCGGGCCCGGCCTCTACGATCTGGAGAGCATCGCCGGCCCCACCCGGCGCGACGCGCGTCTCCGCTGGGCGGCCCATATCACCGCGATCATCCCGCCCTACCAGGCCCGCCGCATCATCATTCGCGATCGTTGAGGATCGATGTAATTTTTCTGCGATTCAAGTTGGTGTTCCCGTGTATCTAAAATACATCTCCCTGATGCACGTCTTCGAGACCCCGGAAATCGCCGCCATGTTCGCCGCCGAGATGCAGGCCGAACAACGGCGCGAGGCTCGGGCGCGCCGGGAGGCCGCCCGCAATGCCGGCGTCTGCTGGTCCGGGCTCGGTGCCGCACCCCACCAACCCCGTGATCGCGGCACGCTGCTGGCCGAGGCCACCGCCAAGCTCGCAAGACGACACGCCTGGCGCGAGAGCCCGCCGGGAGCCTTCCTGTCAGCGGTGGTGAAGGCCCAACTCGCCGCCCGCGCAGCCCATGAGGCCGGCGAGCGCGCCCGCGCCGCCGGCGAGCGCGACGAAACGGGCGAGGCCGCGGCCTGCGCGGCCGCCGCGCAGGAACTTGAGGCCCAGGCCCTCTTGCTTCTGGCCAGCGCTCAGGCGGCTCGCACCGCCGCCGTCAGGCTCGCCGCGCCGACTCGGGCTGTGGACTGAAGCGGCGGCGCCAGGTCATCTGCTCGAACTGGCGCTCGCGGACCACTTCGTGCAGCAGGTCGGCCAGGTCCAATACCTGGTCGCGCGACATGCGCCGCGTCATGGCCCGGATCTCGGCGGCCACCTGCGCCATCGCTTCCGACGGCAGGCTGTCTTGATGCTCTGGCATCTGCTGGGCCCTCACTTCGGCCTACTCGCCTCAACGGGGAATTCGGTCTGAAGTTCCCGCAAACCGGGCAGGCTCACGTCCCACCCTTGACCACCGGATCGCGACGGCGCAGTTAGGTAGTTCGACAACCTAACTAGTTTCTGAGCCGGATGACCCTGCAGCTCGACAGTCCCGAACCGACGAAACTGGCGGAGGCGTTGCGTCCGGCCCTGCTGCGCGTCTCCCGCCGCCTGCGGCAGGAAGCTCAGCGCGCGGGCGTCTCGGCCCTGGACGCCCTGATCCTCGGCCAGATCATGCGCATTCCCGGCATCGGGGTCTGCGACCTAGCCGACGCCGAGCAGATGTCCCGGCCGACTATGAGCAGCCATGTCAAACGGCTGGAGGCGGCCGGCTGGGTCGTCCGCGCCGAACATGCCGACGATGGCCGACGTTCCGGTCTGGCGGTCACTCCGGCCGGCGCCCGCCAGATGGAGGCGATCCGCCAGCACCGCAACGATTGGCTGGCCGCCCGCATCGCCAAGCTCGACCCGGCCGCACGCGACGACCTGGGCGCCGCTATCGCCCCCCTCCTCCAACTCCTGGCGCTCGAGCCGTGAGCCCGGTCGACGGGCCTCTCGAACGCCAGGACGGCTCGGCTGTGACCCGGGGTTGGGTGATTCCGGCCATCATCGGCTCGGCGATGCTGATGCAGACCATGAACGCCACGGTGCTCTCCAACGCCCTGCCGACCATGGCCGTGGCGCTGCACGAGGACCCGCTGCGGCTAAACCTCGCCATCACCATGTTCCTGCTGGCCTCGGCGGTCTTCCTGCCGATCAGCGGCTGGGTGGCCGACAAGTTCGGCGCCAAGCGCATCTTCATGATCGCCATGGTGCTGTTCGCCCTGTCCTCGGCGGCCTGCGGCCTGGCCCAGGACCTGACGCAGTTGGTCATCGCCCGCATCTTCCAGGGCATGGCCGGCGCCATGATGGCCCCCGTCGGCCGCCTGGTCCTGCTGCGCACCACGCCCAAGGCCGAGCTGATCGGGGCCATGTCGGTCATGACCATGCCGGCCCTGCTGGGGCCGGTGATCGGACCGGTGGTCGGCGGCGCCATCGTCACCTTCGCCGACTGGCGCTGGATCTTCTTCATGAACCTGCCGGTGGCGGTTGTGGGGGTCTTCCTGGTCCTCCGCTACGTGCCCAATGTCAGCGAGCAGCAGGTCTCACCCATCGATTGGACCGGCATCCTGCTGACTGGCCTGGGGCTCGCGGGACTGATCTTCGGTTTCGAGAACCTTGGCCGCGACATGCTGCCCGACGGTCTGGTGCCGGGACTGTTCCTGGGCGGGTTCGCGGCGCTCGCCCTCTACTGGCGGCACGCACGGGGCAATCCGCACGCCATCATCGACCTCTCGGTGTTCCGCATCCAGACCTTCACGGCTTCCGTGGTCGGCGGGGCCTTCATGCGCATCGCCATGGGGGCGACGCCGTTCATGCTGGCCATGCTGCTGCAGATCGGCTTCGGCATGTCGCCGTTCCAGGCCGGCCTGATGACCTTCATATCCGCGGCCGGAGCCCTGGTGATGAAGACCACCGCCCCGCCCATCCTGCGCCGCTTCGGGTTTCGGACGGTGCTGGTGGTCAACGCCGTCATCGTGGGGATCAGCTTCATGGCCTATGG